>JBCCYF010000056.1:0-26495 GCA_039190275.1 Pseudomonadota bacterium
AACAGTGCCCCAAGCCCCTTCTGTGATCAGTGTCTGGAAGGGGGCATCGAAGTCGGTCTTGGCGGCTTCGGCGCGGTCGACATGCGCGTCACCAAGGACGACACGCCGCACGGACATCCCTGCATTCAGTCGTTGCTCCAGCATGGCAAACCCTCAGTCAAAGACCTGTTCAGAGCGTTAATATATTGTATCCTGGGTTTTGAATATTGATGAATTGAGGGGAAAATATTACTTGGACATTATGAATTGGGATGTCCATCTGCAACTCAGACACGTCCCTACGTTTCTCGAAATCGCGCGCGTGGAGAGCGTGTCGATGTCGGCGGACCGCCTGGGCATTACACAGCCGGCCGTGTCTAGAATCCTAAAAGAGCTCGAAGAGATGCTGGGGACGCAGCTCTTTGACCGGGTCGGACGTGGCATCCGCTTAAATGAAGCAGCTCGAGGCGGATCAGATTAGATGGCCTGGTCGCTTGGTAGCGGCTGAATGCGGTGCAGTGTCTAGCCCCCAGTCTCTGGGCCACTGATTTGCGTTTTCTGTAATAGGGTTCAGGAACCGGTGGCCGCATGTTGAGCGCAGATGACTGCATTCCTTGGCCAGAGGAGACCTGCCGATTAGGGTCCGAGTATTGATTTTACAGAACCTGCAGGGCTGAAAGACCAATCAACGGGATTATTCTCCATAAGGAACATGATCGAATTCTTGGCATCGAAGCCGATTGTGTCGAGACGCCTGCGAACATCTTTGAAAAGATGCTCCTTCTGCGTGTCGGTTCTTCCTTCGAGAAGGGCAATCTCGATCACTATGGTTGCTTGTGGATCACGATCCCCAAGGAACGTTGGATGCAGCAACATGTCACCCTTATGGTATCGCACCACCAGGCAAAAGTGGTCGTCCGGATTTACTCCGCATGTATCAACCAAGCTTTCGTGCAGTTCTTCATTAATCGCTTGGCAGATTTCAACGGAAAGATCTTGGGGTACATGTAGTTTATTGAACGGCAATACTTTTGTCTCCGTGCTTGGTTGCCATCGCCCTATCATAACCTTTCAAACCTGTCAGCTACGCGAACCGGACCTTGGGCAGACAAGCTTCAACGCCCGCTTTGTCCCGCATTGGCGACGACCGCTTAGAGCCCATACTTCCAAATCCTGCGCTGAGTTCGAAGGTCCGCTTCCATGTGGCTGCGTGTTGACCGGCCAAAAAACTCTCTGTAAGAGCACTTTCAACAGTGGAGTGCCCTGCCAGTGATCAAATAATTCCCAACTCATCCAGAAGCCTAGTGGCTTGTAGGGAAATTATTTATCAGGAGCATCTCATGCATCCCATCATTTATGACGTTGCCGTCTCGCTGGACGGCTTTATCTCCGGCTTCTCTGGAGACATATCGAAATTCGCCCATGAAGGGCCTGTGGTAGACGACTACTTAAAGCGCCTTGAGACCTACAAAACGGCAGTTATGGGCCGAAACACCTACGAGTTCGGATATGGTTTTGGTCTTGAGCCCGGTCAAAACCCCTATCCACATATAAGGACAGTCGTTTTCTCCGACACTTTGGAGTTACCTGAACAGGCTGAAATCTCAGTTCTTCGCCGTCCTACACCTGAGGAGGTTTTGACATTGGCGCGCAACGCAAGCGGCCCCGTGTATCTTTGCGGGGGTGGCGATTTCGCAGGGTGGATGCTGGACCAAGGTTTGATCGACCGGCTGATCCTCAAGCGCGCACCGTGTGTCCTAGGGAGCGGCACACCTCTCTTTGGCGCGTGCGCTCGGCCAATCAGCATGTCTAGGATCAGGACTGAGACATATGAGAATGGGTATCTTCTGGAAGAGTTCGAAGCCTGATCGAACTTAAGAAACGGACAGTCGTTCATCAGGTGCGACTGTCCCCTTCGTCCCGAGTGCAGCGAATGTCAGCCAAGCGGACTGCAACCGCAGCGCCGTGGGCAGGTGGTGAATGTCCGGTATAGGCCGATGGGAACAAACCAGTTTCTTACACTTCTTGCCGCATGGCGTATGAGCGAGCATCAACGCAGTTAAAGATAGTCGCATCTTCGCGATGCCGAGGATTGCACGGACGAGAGCTCCAGCGACTGCCCTTAGGACAAGACGCTCAATCGCTTCTCAATCAGCGCCTTCATTCGAGGCATCAGTTCAGACATCCACGCAGCTTTTCGATTTCCGTGGATCGAGAGCCACAGACGCGGCACCCGATGTTCGGCTTCACCTGGCCACCAAGTGACCTCCACAATACCGGGCACTGTGGGACGTTTGAAATGCCAGTGCGTAGAACCGGGATACTTTTTCAATGACGTCTTCATTTGAAGCTCAAGACCCTCGCCCCTGCAGACATTGTGCACCACCGCCGCAACGGTGCTGTTACCCCGTCTTTTTGAAAGCGCAATTTCGTATTCGACCATGTCTCTACTCCGACTGCCGCCCCGCAATGCAAACCACCGCCGCCACTGCGTCACAACACCTGAAAGTTGCGCCGATATTCGCTTGGCGACACATTCAACGTCCGCAGGAACGCGCGGCGCATGCGATCTTCATCCTTGAAACCGCAGGCCAACGCGATCTCTTTCACGCTCTTGGGTGTGCTTTCCAGAAAGTCCTGCGCGCTTTCAATGCGCATCGCTTCGACAGCCTTGGCAGGCGTTTTTCCCATCGTGTTGGTATAGGTTCGGGCAAAGTTCCGCGCGCTCATGCCAACCTGCTCCGCCAGCGTTTCGACGGTCAACGTCGACGCGATATTGTCCGCAACCCACGAGTGCAGCCCTTCGAACCGCCCGGTCCGGTCCGTCAGTTGGCGCCCTAAGGAGGGGCTGTACTGCGATTGACCACCCGAGCGGACCATTAGCGCAACCATGGACCGGGCCATCTCCAACGCGGATTGGCGGCCAAGGTCTTCTGAGGTGATCGCAAGTGCCATGTCGATGCCGGCCGTGATCCCGGCAGATGTCCATATGTTTCCATCCTTGATGAAAATGGGGTCAAGCTCGACCCGCACCTTTGGAAACTCTTCGGCAAGCATTTTGCAGTCATCCCAATGGGTCACGGCCCGCCGCCCATCTAGCAAACCTGCCGCCCCCAAAACCAGGGCGCCGGAACATACCGAACAGACGCGCGCCGCGTTCTCCGCCAATGCCTGAACCGCCTTCACCAGAACAGGATTTCGCATGCCGGGAATGGCACCATCCCCACCAACGACCACCAACGTGTGGATGTCACGCTTTGACACCTCGGACACCGACAAGGTTGGGATCGAAACAACAGTGTTCGTCGGTGTCATGTCTCCGCCAACAGACACAACCGCGCATTCGTACCCGTTGTCCCGGGTTTTGGGATCCAGCGCATGGGAAAAGACCTGCAAAGGACCAACAAGGTCCAGCAGAACGATATCGGGATAGACCAAAAAGACGGCCAGTCTTTTGCCGCGTTTCATGGTGCGCAGTTTGGCAGTTTTTGATGCCATATTGTCATTTCTGCCAGATCGTAGATGCGTAGTCTAGGCGCGGATGTACCGGAGGGAACGACATGCTGAAATTGAAACCGAACTGCGAATGCTGCGACAAGGACCTGCCACCGGCGTCGACCGAGGCGCGCATTTGTTCTTTTGAATGCACCTTCTGCGCGGATTGCGTGTCCGAGCGGTTCGACAACACCTGTCCCAACTGTGGCGGCAACTTTGTGCCCCGCCCGGTTCGGCCCATGGGAAAGCTTGCAAACAACCCCGCGTCTTCACAGCGCTTTACCAAGGCGCACGCAGCATGCGCCCAACTTGTGGCGTGAAAAGAAAGGGATGCCGAGATGACTGAGCTGGACCACATCTTCAAGTGGCGTCGCATTAACGCGCGCCTGACCACATCCGGGCAACCAGATGTCGATCAGCTGGCCGACATTCGCAAGCTGGGCGTGACACATGTCATCAACCTTGGCCTTGGCGAAGGTGAGGGAGCGCTGGAAGGCGAAGCAGATCATGTTGCCGCACTTGGCATGACCTACATTCACATACCCGTCGATTTTGAGAACCCAACAGACCGGAATTTCGAGGATTTCCAAGACGCGATGGCGGACATTCAAGACACGAAGGTGCATGTGCACTGCATCTACAACGCACGGGTCAGCGCCTTCATCTACCGTTTTGCCAAGACCAATGCCGAGATCGGAGAAGATGCGGCCAGTGCCAACATGGACAGCATTTGGCGGCCAGGCGATGACTGGGCAGACTTTATTGACAACCCCAATGCAAAGGGGGTTCCAAATAGGTACGCTGGTGAGGACTACGAGTGAATGGCGGCTCCGGGCCGAAACTGAGTGAGTAGGGTTGCGCGGCGCAATACATGCCGGAATTAATGACGTAACGCACAATCCAACTTATGTTAATTTGCTGCTCCCTTATTGCCCGGTGTTGGTCGGGGACTTGCTAAATTGGATGTCAGCAGAAGAGGACAGGAATTAAACGTACCTAGACGCCGGTCGACCTGGGATGCCGTCGTTCGGTCTAATTGCCGCTCTCACCGGTCAGACGCGCCTCGGATAACTCGGCTTCATCCCAGAACCCGACTATGAGGCCTTTTGCGAGTTCACCGCCTTTTCGCCCTGTTATGCGCTCGTCCGAAACTGTGACCCGGTTGTGGTGTCGTCGCGCCCATTCCCTCATCATTGCCGCACACCGCTGACCTTCCGCCTCATACGCTGGGTCACCGCCCAGATCCGTCAGTTCATCAGGATCACGTTCGAGATCGTACAGCATCGGGCGGAACCCTTCCGCGTGAATGTACTTCCAACGACCATCGAAGATCATCACAAGGCGACAATCTCCAACAGGTTGGTCGAGAATTTGACGCGCACGCCGCATGGAGTAGTCGTATTCGCTAACAACGAACTCCCGCCATTCGGTCTTTGCCCCATGCATTAAGGGCAGAAGCGATCTGCCTTCCAAAATGTGCGGGCGAGGCTTGCCACCAAACCAATCAACGAACGTGGGTACGAGGTCGATGGATTCGACGAGGTCTTCCAGCAAACTGCCCCGCGTAGCATCTGCGGCAGGCGACGGGTCGACGATGATCATCGGGACGCGGGCGGACTGATCGTGAAACAATTCTTTCTCGCCCAGCCAGTGATCACCAAGATAATCGCCGTGATCAGAGGTGAAAACGATCAGAGTATCTTTGGTAATGTCGCGCGCATCCATCCAAGCCATCAGTCGGCCGATCTGATCATCAATTTGTGCGATAAGCCCCATGTAGGCGGGGATGACCCGCGCGCGCACTTCTTCACGGGTGAAGACCTTCGAAAACCGATGCTCAAAACAGGCCGCAAGAACGGGATGCGCATTCTGACGTTCTTTCTTTGAACGGACAGGCGGAATGACATTCTCGGCACCGTACCTATCGTGATATGGTGCGGGGACGATGTAGGGCCAGTGCGGCTTGATATAGCTGAGATGCAAACACCATGGCTGGTCTCCTGCGTCATCGATGAATTCTATCGCGCGGGTCGTCGAGTAGGGCGTTTCGGAGTCCTCTTCAGCAATCCGCGCCGGCTTGTCGGCATTCTCATAAAGCCAGCCAGAGAGAACTTTGCCGTCTGCGTCCTCCGCCGCGTTCGCATAGTCCTCCCAAGGGTTTTCGACATCGTAGCCTTTCGTCCGCAGGTAGTCGTTGTAGTGGCTTGGAGCCTTACCACCGGTCGGATGAAGCCCGTCGAGCCTATCCCAGACCTCGAAACCGCATTCGGCGATCCGACTGCCCTTTGGCGATTGCGGGTCGATACCAAGGCGTTTCATGCCTTCGATGTCGGCCGACATGTGAGTCTTTCCGCACAGCGCCGTCCTGACACCCAACGGCTCGAGGTGATCTCCCAAAGTCATCTCGCCTACCCGCAATGGGAAGTTGTTCCAACTACTACCGTGAGACCGAACATAGCGCCCGGTGTACGTGCTCATTCGGCTCGGCCCACATATCGGCGACTGTACATAAGCACGGTCGAATCGCACACCGCGCGCCGCCAATGCATCGATATTCGGTGTCTTGAGGAATGGATGACCGGCGCAGCCCAGGTAGTCATAGCGAAGCTGGTCACACATGATGAACAGGACGTTCTTGGCCATCAAAATCCCCTATTTATCCCAGACCACACGGAACCCGTGGTGGGTTGTGGTACTGTCCGGCGATGTTCCTGACCGCGCTGCAATCCGGTAGCGAAAACAATAGCTTCTGTGGCATAGAAAAGATCCACCCTTGGACACTTTGTATCCACGCATCGCGCGCAGACGCTCTTTCACCGTTTTCTTGAGCGACTTGATCCTGTAGGCATCAGCCGTCCATTCCCAGACATTGCCGACCATGTTGTAGAGCCCATATTCGTTGGCCTCAAAGGACTTTGCGGGCGCTGTCGTCATGAAGCCATCGCGCCCGGTATTTGTTTCCGGGAACTGCCCCTGCCATATGTTGCAAGGCACAAACTCCACATCGTCCGGCTCGGCGATGCCCCATGGAAAGGGAACATCACCCCTCCCTCCGCGGGCCGCATGTTCCCATTCCGCCTCTGTGGGAAGTCTCCCACCAGCCCAATCCGAATAAGCACGAGCGTCGTTCCAGGATATATGGACAGCAGGATGGTCTTCTTTGCAGTCTTCCTCTGTACCGGGTCCATTGGGCGCAAACCATGACGCGCCATCCACTCGACGCCACCATTCGACATCGACGACACCCTCGGTTGCACCAATATGGGCAGGCACTTGCGCCCAAAAGACAAAGGACCATCCGAAGCGTTCGGCTTCCGTCAGATATCCCGTCGCCTCGATGAAGCTGCGGAACTGGATGTTTGTGATTGTCGTCGGCGAGATACGGAACGGCTTGACCTTGACTCTGCGCAGGGGGCCTTCGCCATCATCGGGTATACCCGGGTTTGACGTACCAACTATCGCCATCCCACCGGGGATGTCGCGGGCATCGCAATCCATCGGCCCATTTCCAATGACCGCTGGTGCACCTTTCGGACCCTCCCACGCACCGCGAGCAGGCGTGCAGCAGGATGTCTTGCTCACCAGACCAGTCATGTCGCCAGAAGTCTGTTGTTTGTCTGACGAAGTCCACCGACGTGTACCTTTGCTTTGTTGCGCAAATCGTCCAGGTTTCTTGCCCCGATCTGTATCATGTTGTTTTCAAGGTCTTGTTTTAGAACGCTGTAGGCGTGAGCCGCTCCAGCCGGTCCTATGGCGGCCACGGCATAGAGAAAGCCGCGTCCTAGCAGGCAGAAGTCAGCACCAAGTGATAAGGCCCGCAAGACATCAAGTCCCCAGAGAATACCGCTGTCATAGAGAATCGGAATACGCCGGGAAATGCGTTCGACGATGTCAGGAAGCATGTCAATCGCGGCAGGGGCGCCGTCAAATTGCCTGCCGCCATGGTTCGATACGATGATGCCGTCGGCACCGGCGTCTAGGCACTTATCAGCATCGTTCGAAGTCATGATACCCTTCAGGATCAAGTTGCCGCTCCACTTCTCCCGCAGTTTCGCGACCGTGTCCCAGTCCGGACGACCATCGACGATTGTACCCACCATCTTTGCGCTGTCCGCCATATCTGCAGCCGGAGAGTACTTCTCCAGCGTATTGAACCGCGGTTGACCATGCATCAGCGTGGCAAGCGCCCAATGCGGTCGCATCGAAACACGCAAAAGCGTCAGCGGCGTAACCTTGGGCGGAACCGTTAAACCTGCAGACAATTGCCTTTCCCGTCGGCTTCCAACGGGCACATCCAGGGTCACGACAAGATTTTCAATTCCGGCAGCAGCGAAACGTGCCAGCAGGTCATCCTCGATCTCGACCTCTTTCGGCGGATAGAGCTGCATCCATGTGTTCTTGCCACCGACGCCCGCCACGTCCTCGGGGGTTTCGTTCGCAACCATGCTGAGAACGAATGGAAAGTTGCACCGCCTAGCGGCCGCAGCCAACGCCAGTTCGGCTCCTGGCCAGATGAGACCCGACATTCCGACAGGTCCGGCGCCGAACGGCACGCTGTAGCTTTGGCCGAAGAGGCTCTTTGACGTAATCGGTTGAAACCGGCCTTCCGCGACGGCCGGAGCGAGCTGGACGCTGTCGAGGGCGGCCCGATTTCGTTCGACTAGACGCTCGGCACCTGTGCCACTGGCCAAGTACTCCCAAGCGAAGAAAGGGATACGTTTGCGTGCTTTTTCAGCGAGATAGCTCAAGCAGGGGTATCGGTTCTCGTATTTCATCCGTCAACCTGGACCAACTCGTTGCCCCAACGGACCGATGTCATCCGGGCGCTGGTGCAAATATCCTTCAAGCTTAGTCTGCAAATCGCTGTGGTCGGGGTCGCCAAAAAGGTTGATCATCTCGTGGGGATCTTGCCTGAGATCATACATCTCGCCCGCGCCAGATCTGAGGTCGACAGTTAATTTCGCATCTTTCGTTCGAACGGTTCGCAGTGAAAGGGCAACGCCGACACGGTTCGGGAACAGCTCCCACTCCATCATTGCGAAGTTGCGCGATGCGTTGCTTTCGATCACCGGGCGAAGCGACTGACCGTGCTGGGAAAGGCCCGGTTCGACACCGGCGTAGTCACAGAATGTGGCCGCAAGATCGAGGGTCGAAATGGGTTCGTTCGAGACCTGTTCCTCCGGCACACCCGGGCCCGACATAAGGAACGGAACGCGCAACAGACCTTCGTAAGGCATGGGCCCTTTCAGGATCAGTCCGTGGTCGCCCAGCCAGTCACCGTGATCCGACGTATAGACTATGATGGTGTTCTCAAGCAGGCCATGGTTTTGCAGCGTGTCGAGGATGCGCCCGACCTGTGCGTCAATGAAAGCGATCTGGCCATATGTGTTGGCGATGATTTCACGCAGCTGATTATCCGTCTGTGGTTGGATGCGTGAATAGCTGCTGCGCACGGCTACCTCATCGGCATCGCCCTTAGGTTTATTCTCAATTGCCGCACGGTGCCACCACGGACGGTTGTCGAGGTCGAGGGAGCGATGCTCTGGAACATCAACGTCATTGGGATCGTGCAGGCGAGACCAGGGTTCGGGGCAGTCGAACGGATGGTGCGGATCAACGAAACTAACCCAGGCGCAGAACGGCTTCTCGGTGTCTCGTCCTTTGGTCAACCAATCGATGGCGCGATCAGCGGTCCAAGGGGTATAGTGCCATTCCGCGGACAGTTGCGAATGCCATGTTTGCGCAGCACCCGGACGCGGTCCAGCCTCATACTCGGCGGCCCGCTCGGCCCCCTGACCGTCACTATAGAAGAAGTGCTCGTAATGAAGTCCCTGTGGGGGCTTTTTGGGCGGATGGTTGGACGGCCCCGAAAGCATTAACTCCACATGATCGAATCCCATGTATGGGCCGATCCAATCAGGACCGAAGTCCACCGAAGAGAGAACCGATTCCGGCCGTCCCGTCGGTTCCCGCGCGTCGTAGCTCGAGAAATGCGCTTTGCCAAACATCGCGGTGGCGTAACCCGCCTTAGCAAGTGTCCCTGCAAAACCGCGTTGACCGACGCCCTCGTCCAGATCGATTCCGTTGTCATGTGCGCCGTGTGTGCGACATAGTTGACCTGTGAGCATCGAGGCGCGTGCAGGCTGGCAGACTGGCGACGGGCAGATTGCCGAGGTGAAGCGCATTCCGTTTCGTGCTAGCCGATCAAGGTTGGGCGTTTTGACCCGACGCCCTTCAACACCAAGGCAATCGCCCCTTTGCTGGTCGGATGTGATCAAGAGGAAATTCGGTCTGGTCATGGGTCTCAGTGCGAAATCATGACTGGAATGGTCGCCTGGTCGAGGATGCGGCGGGTTGCGCCGCCGAACAGCTCTTCGCGAAATACGCCGTGTTCGTATACGCCGACATATAGGGTGCCGGCGTCGACATCTTTGCAATAGGCCAGCAAATCATCGGCGATGTTGGTTCGCCCTTTCGGCAGCCTGACGCGCTTGCCGTTCACGCCGTGGCGCGCCAGTAGCTCGACCGTACCGATGCTGTTCTCGGGCTTGTACATTTTGTCGCCGAAACTGACGATATCGACCTGTGTTTTGGTCTCGAGATAAGCCATTGCATCGTGGATCAGGCGTGATGCGGCGCGCCGTCCGTCGAAGGCCAGAACGGCGCGTTTCTCGATCGTAGTTGGGTCGAACGGAGTTGGCACGACCAGAATTGGTCTGCCACTTTTGAGGGCTACGCGTTCAGGATGCAAGTCAGTTGCTGCATGCGCGCGGCTGGCGTTTCGCCCCATTACGACGACATCATACATGACGACGTATTTCGCTAAAGTATCATCGGGTTCACCGCTCAGTGCGGTCCAGTGCAACTTGTCTTCTGGCACCTCGCCCGAGCAGGCACTCCGGAACATTTTTTCGACCGAACGTTCGCGTTCTTGAATGTTGTCCCCCATGATTTTACGCACGTTATCCGGCATCCAGTTCTCGTTGCCGAACCTGTCGCGCGCACCGTAATGAACCAAAAAGCCGGTCAGATGCGCGTCGTATTTCCGTTGCATTAGCAGTGCTGCATCAACGGCATCCTTTGAGCCGGTGCTTTCGTTGACTGCGACTAGGATATTCTTGATAGCCATCAGGCGTCCCTTTCCGCTTCGATTGCCTTGTTCGCGGCAGGCTTTTTCGGGCGCGAAAAGAAGATGATCACGGCGACCGACAGCAAAAGGAAGAATAAAGATAAAGGGCTTTTGAACAGGAAGAATGGGTCTCCTCCGGCGACGGCAAAGGCCTGCCGGAAAGCTTGTTCGAGGTTGCCCGCCAGAATGAAAGCGATCACGAATGGCAAGGTCGGTATGCGCAGCTTCCGCATTAAGTAGCCTAGGATCGCAAACGCAAAAGCAAAATAGAATGCGTTGAAGTTCATTTCCTGGACATAAATGGCTGTAAGCGTAAGGAGCAGGACGATTGGCAGCAGGACCTGTTTTGGAACGCGAGCCATTATCCCGACGACCGCCATGATACGACCGCCGATAATCCAGTTCATGATGTTGGCAAGCATCATCGTCGTAAACAAGCCAAACGCGATAATTAGCTCTGGATTGATCTCAGATGTCGAGAATCGAAAGACGCTCGGCCCGGGATTGAACCCACCGATCGATTCTGCGGCAAGGATCAGAAATACCGCGCCGACGTTGCCGGGGATGCCCAGCGATAGCACGGGAATGAGATTTGCTCCAGAAACTGAACTGTTTGCCGCTTCGGTGGCCGCAACTCCTTCTGGCGTGCCCCGGCCGAAAGGAACAGGACCTTTGTGCATCCGTTCTCCGGTCGCATATCCAAGCGTTGCTGCAAGAGTTGAACCGATACCCGGCAGCGCGCCAATACCGGTGCCGACCACGGCAGATACCCCAATAAAAGGAAATAGCTTTCGCCGTTCCTTCCAGGTTAGGCGTTGGTCACCCTCCTGCTGTGTCTCAGTCACCTCATCGGATCTCCGGTCCCTCCACATCTGTTCGAAGGCGTAAAGCACCTCACCAAGAATGAGAACGCCAAGCACCGCAGTGATCAAAGGCACGCCGGACGCAAGGGCCTCTGTGCCGAACGACAGACGGGAGTAAGAATCCTCTCCCGTTCCGATCGCTGCAATGAAAAGGCCGAGAAATGCGGCAATCATACCCTTCATAGGTGAAGCACCGATGACGGCCGCGACGAAGGCGAGCGAAAGCAGGATCAATGCGGCCTTTTCGCCAAAGCCGAGGTAGGCCTCAACAACGATGGCCAAAAACGGCGCACAAGTAAAAAGCACGAGATCGGAAAACGTATCCCCCGAGACGGAGGCGAAATGCGCGGTACGCAGCGCCTTGCCGGCCTGTCCCTTCTTGGCCAAAGGGTAACCGTCGAAGGTGGTGAGCATCGCGTCCGGAGTACCGGGTGTGTTGAAGAGAATGGCCGGAACTGCGCCGCCGACTGTGGCCCCTTTCATCACGCCCACGAGGAACCCAAGGACGGGGAGAAGTGCGTCCGGCGTGAAGCCGAAGATCGACAGAAGGATGGGCAGCGAAACCGCCATCAGGAACGGTCCGGCAAGGCCCGGTGTGGCTCCCCCGACGATCCCGATCACGAAGCCGCCGAACACCATGAGAACGGTGATTGGGACGCCAATTCCGAGGATGTCGAAGGCGGCGGGCCCCGCAATCACCGCGAGTACGCCCGCAAGTACATATTCGAAGACACTCATCAGAAATCTCCGTTCGGCGGCAAGAGGATGGTGTCGAAAGGCACGTCGAATATCAGGATCAGAACGGCGACGGCGAGGATCGAGGTGAGTGCCCGTCTTGCGCTGAACTTCCCTTCGATCAGTGAGGTGATCCCGAAGACCATCACGAAGCCGCCAATCACGAAGCCAACGTATTTCCAGGGCGCGGTCGAGCGCATTTGGCGATAGGTCACCGGCTCATCACCTGTCGGGCCGAAGAGCGCGAGTGCGGCAGGGCCGGACCAGAACATGAGCATGAACGAGGCGGCGACAATACCAAGGAAGACAAGAAAGAAGAGGCCCGTCAGGCGGTCGAATGGCGCGTCCTTGTCGTCGCGGCGGCGCAGAAGAGACAGTATCAGATGGGTTGCTGCGCAGATCGCGATCCCGGCACCGGCCACCATCGGAAGCATGGCGTCTCCGATATAGGTCTGTCTCCGGAAGGTATAGATCGGGGGCGTTTCGCTATCGAACGGCACCCAGAGGGCAGCTGCGACAACGCCTAGGATCAGAAAGATCACCGCAATCCAGATTTCAGTCGAACGGCCCAGCATGTCCCGTCTCCTGCGGAAAGGAAGAAAAGGTCAGGCCACGTAGGCTGGGGTGGCCTGACCGGATACAATTACTCGGAAGACGCGTCGAGCAAGGCGCCGGCATTGTCGAAACCGGCGTGCATATAGGCGGTCAGATCATCAGCCTGGATCAGCTCCGGGCCCGAGAAGGCGCGCGTCACGAACTGGGACAGCTTGCTTTCCGGGTCGTTCAAAACGTCGGCAATCGCGGCGGTGTACGTCGCCTTGGCGTTGTCCGACAGTCCCGCTGGCGCTACGACAATGAACTTCACGCCGAAAGTGAACGGCACGTTATATTGGTCGAGCAAGGGTGCGTCTGGCGAGATGTTGAGTGGCGCGTCCTCGGCGGAGACGAGGTTGACAAGGTCACCGGCTTGGACGCCCGGCGTCTGAACGCCCGCGGCCCATGCGATATCGATGTCGTCAGCAACAACGCCGTTCAATCCGCCCTTGCCGCCTTGAACCATTACGGTCGTGAACTCGACGCCGTTGTTCTTTCCAATCACGTAGGCGGCGTCGGCAAGTTTTTGGCTCATGGCGCCGAACGAAATCTTTTCGCCAGCCTTGGCGGCCTCGATGACATCGCCAAGTGTCGACCATCCACGATCTGCCTTCGCAATGACACCCATCTGCGAGCCAGAGATCGTCGAGATGTAGTCGAAGTCATCCAACGCGTAGCCCGGATTGCGGGCGGCTTGAACATTATAGGTCGTCGATTCTGACACGGTTACGCCAATGGCGAGGCCGTCTGCGGGCTCACCCTTCAGAGCCACTGCCATCGTGCCACCACCTTTGCCGGTGACGTTCTCGGGAATGATTTCCCAACCACGGCGGGTTGAGAGCTCCTCGGCCAACAGGCGGCCCATCGTGTCGGCGCCGCCACCAGCACGGAATGCAATCATCATCTTGATCGGGCCACTTGGCTCCCAATCCTGCGCCTGTGCGCCGACGGCACTAAGCGTTACGGCAAGCGCAGCTACGGCGACCTTAAACTTTGCGAGTTTCATGGTTTTTTCCTCCTGTTTTGCGTCTTTGAATTGTCAACTGGTCGGGACCGGCGTCGCGCCGGCCGGCCCGGTTTGAAAGGCTGCGTCTGGCCCGCCGTGGCGGGCGACAAGCGCGTCCTGATCCGCCTTGGCGCGGGCGTCGGTCGTTATGGGATCGCAGATGTCGCGAAGGGCCGCCGCCATTCGGTCCCGGACCTCTCCGTACGCGTCGAGCGCGGCTAGATTTCGTGTCTCCAGCGGGTCAGCTTCGACGTCGAAGAGCTCCGGCGGGTACCCGACATATTCGTGGTACGTCCAACGCGCATCGGCGACCATGAAGCCACCTGAAGGCGAGAGCGCAGCGTGGTATTCTGAGAAGACGATCCGCGCGTTGTCATCGGCCTCGCCGGCGATCTCCAGGAGAGAGCGCCCCGGCCATGCGGGATCAGGCTCGAGCCCAAACACATCGGTCATGGTCGGTGCAATGTCGATGAGGGATACCGGCGTTGAGATTTGTCGACCGCAGGCAAAGCCTGGTCCCGCGAGGATCATCGGGACATGCGTCGACTCGCGATAAAGGACTGACTTACCCCATCGCCCGCGCATCCCAAGGTTCTCCCCATGATCGGAGGTGTAAATCACCAGCGTGTCTTCTGCTTGGCCCGAAGACTCCAATGCGTCGAGCAGCATGCCGATCTGGGCATCTACGAACGTGCAAAGAGCGAAGTAGGCGGCAATAGCTTCCTTGCGTCGCGCATCGCTCCCAAGTTCATCGTCGCTATCTTCGACATCGCACATCCGCGCGACCCACGGGTGCGTTGCATACCCGCGATCGGGATGGACTGGGGGGAGCGGCATTTTCTCGGCTGGATAGAGGTTCAGATACTCCTGCGGCACGGTGAGCGGGAAATGAGGTGCGACAAAGCTGACGAAGGCGACCCAAGGAGCGGACTCGTCGTTCTTTGCCGCGATCCAATCCGCGGCCGCTTCGGCCACGGAACGGTCGTACTGATTGTAACTCGAGTCGCCAGCTCCGATGTCGCCCAGCATGCCCGGCGCGCGGCGTGTTGTCGGGAGCGGGTTGCGTACAGATCCCCAAACCTGGCCGATACCGCCTTGGATATGCATTGGGAGGATCTGTTCGTCGAAGCCCGTGGGGTCCGCTTCGCTGCGGTAGTGCAGTTTACCGATGCTGGTGACCTCGATACCGTGAGCCTGCAATGCCTGGCCCCAACCCGGGACGACGCCGTCATATGCGTGCGCATTGTCCCAATGACCCGTCTGATGCGCATAGCGACCCGTCGCGACGGCGGCGCGCGCGGGGACACAGATCGGGCTAGGGGTGTAGGCATTGCGGAAAAGAGAGCCGCGTTCGGCGAGCCGGTCGAGCCACGGCGTCTGCACCACCTGATGGCCAAGACAGGACAACGCAGCGGCCTGATGCTCGTCAGCCATTAGGAAGAGAACGTTCTTTGGCATCTTCACGCGTCTCGCACCCTGATTAATTGTGTTGTCTTGTCTACTTTTATAATTCTGATAACATTAATTTAGAATATCATCAACGTTTTTGTTGCGCTATCAACATTTAGAATTGGAGCAGCCTTGTCGGTCCTCAACTCGGAATCACTTGAACGGCAACTGGAACTGGTTCGCGAACTGGAAAACAGGCTGACGTTCCGACTGTCATACGTCAGCAAGCTCATTGACCACCAAGCAGCGGATTTTCTCAGAGATACGCCGATCAGTCTGGCGGCTTACCGGATCCTAATGGTTGTCAAGATGTTCGGGGAAATCTCTCTGTCCGACGTGAGCAGGTTTAACGCAATTGACCGGGCACAAGTCACACGATCTGCAGCAGCCTTAGAAAAGCAGGGCTTTGTGGAGTTTCGAACCGATCCGCGAAGTAAACGGAAAAAGCTGCTGGTTTTGTCCGGTTCGGGGGAAAGCTTGTTGGCGCAAGTGCGCCCTAAATTCGATGCACGACGCAGGAGACTTGAAGAGGCGCTCGGGCCAGGGACGCTTGAAGACCTGCTGAAGGGGCTTGAAAAGGTCGCCAGGTTTGTTGGCGAGGATTGAAGTCGATACCGCATCACAGCTCGAAGTCCATCAGATCTTCGCCGATCACGATTTCACCGCAATAGATTTCGGACATTTCCTTCACCAGGCGCAGGTGAACGCCAGGTGCGTCCATGTGCGGACGCAAGTGCGTAAGAACAACCTTTCCAACACTGGCTTCTTCCGCAGTGTGCGCCACCTCCAAGTGACCTGACGATCCCTTCAGCCAGTCCGGCCCTCGCGCCTCTTGACTCAGGTTGAAACACATATGGATCAGAATATCCGCGCCGGTGGCGAGTTTGGTCAAAGCATCCGAGGTGCCGCTGTCGCCGGAGTAGACGACGGCCTTGCCGTCGGCATCGATTCGATAGCCCAAGCAGTCTAGGAACGGCTGTGCGTGTGGTACTTCGACCGAGCGCAGCTGCCAGCCATCGCCGCGCATTGAGAACCCGGGGAGTATTTCTTCCACTGTGGCTTCGGGCCAAGCCCTTGGCAAGGTTCCACCACGCTCGAGCCAAATTTCCTTGCTGGGCTCAAATTCGGTCCGTGCACGCAGATCTGTCTCGAACGCGCCTTTCGGCCCAAACAGCCTCTCGGTGATTTGGGCGATCGGAGCGGGTCCAAACACCTCCAGCGCGCCACCTTCGTCCCACGAGGCATGGACCAACCGAGCATAGTCCATCATATGATCGCTGTGCAGATGGCTAAAGAAAAGCCTGCTAATTTCGTTGGGTTTTCGTCCCGCTTCCAACAATCGGCTGACGCTTCCGCCGCCACAGTCGAATTGCAGCACGTCGCCCGCGATATCAACCAGATACCCAGAAGACGCGCGGCGCGCATAGGATTCAGGCGAACCAGTTCCCAATAATGTGACCTTCATACCGACCCTCCTTTTCGATCCAGAAAACGCTGCGCTTCGGCTTGCGTCTCGAAAATATGAGCCGGATTTCCGCGTACGAAAGCCTTACCGAGTTTCATCCGCATAAAGGCCGAGGCAGAGTACCGTGTCGTGGTCCTGTAGTATCTGTCCTCGAGCTTCCGGACGGACCTAACCCAGGCATTTTCGGTCTCCGGGTAGATGACGGTTCCGTCATAGTTCACAATTGCGTCCACTTTTTCGCCCAACGGATCGCAAATATCGCGCACACGTGCAGCAATTCGGTCGACTTCCGTCTGGTTCCGGATGCGCAGCTTTTCCAGATTTATGAACAGACGTCTTGTCGACGGATCGAGTGCAACACGCACATCAAGATCTAGGGCCAGAAGGTCTACTGCGAGTTCCATCGGTCCGTTGAGGAAGATGCGGGCATCCATTGCCGCGATATCTCTGCTGATTGGCTGATGAGACATGAGAGCAAGCACGTCACGCTCGATGTCGATCCCCGGGGCGACTTCGATCAATTCCAATCCGTCTCTTGTCAATCGGAATACGCAGCGCTCGGTCACAAACAAGATGGGCTGCCCCAACCGTGCGGCACGCGGGCCAAAAAAGGTAATGTGCTCGACCGCACCGACGAACTTTTGAACCTTGCCTTCCGTGGCGATCGATAGTTGTCCATTTGCGATTTCAACGGCTAGACCGACGGAGGTAAACGTGCCCGCGAAGACGACCTTCTTTGCGTTCTGACTGATGTTGATGAAGCCACCTGCCCCGGCCAAGCGCGGGCCAAACTTCGACACATTGACCGATCCCTCGCCGTCGACTTCGGCCATGCCGAGCACGGCAAGGTCCAGCCCGCCGCCATCGTAGAAGTCGAACTGCTGGTTTTGGGCAATGACAGCATCCGTGTTGGTTGCAGCCCCGAAATCGAGACCCGAGGCGGGCTGACCTCCGATCACACCCGGTTCAGCGGTCAACGTCAGGTGATCGAGCAGTGTTTCTTCGCCCGCGACGGCGGCCACACCTTCAGGCATTCCGATCCCGAGGTTGACCACGCCGTTAACCGGCAATTCAAACGCGGCGCGACGCGCGATGATCTTTCGGGCATCCAGCGTCATTGTGCCAGCGGCCACGGAAGGGACACGGTGACGACCGGTAAATGCTGGCGAGAATGCTGTGCGGAAGGTCTGCATGTGGTCGCCAGGTTCGGCAATGACGATCGCATCGACCAAGGCACCGGGAATGACAACATCGCGTGGGTTGAGCGTGCCTCGGGCGACAACGTGTTCGACCTGGACGATGACCGCCCCGCCCGAGTTCTTCGCGGCCATTGCCTGGGACAGGTTGTCGATGGTCAGTGCCTCATTCTCCATCGTGACGTTTCCGGAGGTGTCCGCCGTTGTGCCACGCAGCAAGGCCACATCGATGGGAAGTGCCTTGAAAAAGAGAAAATCCTCGCCATCGATCTCCATCAGACTGACAAGATCGTCGGTCGTTCGCGTGTTCAGCTTTCCGCCGTCCTTTCGTGGGTCAACGAAGGTCTCAAGCCCCGATTTCGAGAGCGTTCCCGGCTTGCCACCCGCGATGTCGCGAAACATCTGGCTGATCACGCCCTGCGGCAGGTTATAGGCATCGATCTTGTCATCGACGGCGAGCTTTCCGACTTTGGGGATCAACCCCCAATGGCCACCAACAACGCGCGACAGCAGACCTTCGTAGGCGAGATGATTGAGCCCACGATCCTTTCCATCCCCCTGCCCTGCGGCGAAGAACAGTGTCAGCCCTCGGGGAGACCCGGTTTCCAGAAACCGCGCCTCGACAGCCTTCAGCAGGGTTTCGGGAACACCGATGCCGACAAATCCCGATGTCGTCACAATGTCACCGTCGGAGATCAGATTGGCGGCTGCAGCGGGAGAGATGGTTTTGTTCGGCATGAGGCTACTCGCTTGATAGGCCAACCTCATCGGGGTGGGCGGCGGCAAAGGCGGGATGATCCTGAGCAGAGGCAGCTATCCGGGATATCCGGGCGTGGCTGGCGTAATCCACACCCCAGCGGTCGGCGTTATAGAGTTGGGGGATCAGGCAGCAATCGGCCATCGTGGGTGTGTCGCCCAGACAAAAATCGGTGGCATCCCCTTGCGCCATAAGCGCCTCGAAGGCCGCAAGCCCGGGCGCGATGAAATGCTGCATCCAGGCTTTCTTCTCGGCGGCGCCACCCTCCGTCAGGCCGACTACATGCGCGGCCACACCAAGGTTGCAGACGGGGTGAATTTCCATCGCGATCGCGTAGGACAACTGCCGCGTGCTGTGCTGCCCGATGGGATCGGCCGGAAGCAAGGTGGAGCCGTTGCGCGTCGCATGTAGATACTCGATGATTGCCAGCGACTGCGTCAATCGGTGGCCGTCGATCTCCAGGCTGGGCAGGATGCCTTGCGGATTGATCTTGAGATAGTCAGCGGCACGATGCGCCCCGGTCAGAAGGTTCACAGGGCGAGCTTCGTAACGAAGACCGAGCAGGTTCAGAGCGATCCTGACCCGGTAACTCGCCGACGAGCGCCAATAGTCGTAGAGGACGGGCAGATCCGACATCTTATTCAAGCTGGTCGGTCGGCAGTGCGTTCAGAGCGCTGAACTGGGCTTCGCCCATCCGCACGTCGTGAACAATGCCATTGAGCACCAGCGCCACCCGGACACTCCATGCAGCGGAGGACTGCCAGCTGTCATGGAAGGTAATGATTGTCATGGGGCGCCTCCGACCAAGATGTGCCCGTCCACTAAACTGACCGGCACCGTGTCGAGGCATTCACCGATGCCGAGCCCTTCGACGCCTTCGCCGGTTACGACCGAGAAGCCAGCCAAGTGGTTGGTGCAGCGCAGAATGGTCTTGTCCGCCGAGATCAGCTTGTCACCCTTGTAGTCCAGCGGCAGGTACTGATGCGGGCAGGCGTTGACATAGGCACGCACCCGTTCCCCCATCCGCACCAACACAAGCGGGAATCCGTCAAGCTCCAGGCACAGTGTGTTGCCGTCGGGAACGTCCTCGGCGGCGCAGACGACCGCGCCCTCCACCGGAGCGCCCCTGTAGGATTTCCAGGCGTCCGACATGTCAGCCCCCGAAGTTTACTGCTGGCAGGATCTTTCCGGCGCAGTTGCCGAACCCGATCCGGTAGTCGCCTTCACACCAGCCGATGATGTCAATCGTGTCTCCATCTTCGAGGAATGTGCGGGTACCGCCAGCAACCTCAAGCGGGTCACGACCGTTCCATGTCAGTTCCAGCATCGAGCCGAAACTGTCCCGCGTCGGCCCGGAAATGGTGCCAGAGCCAAGCAGATCACCGGTTTCCATGGCGCAGCCTGACGAGGCATGGTGCACGAATTGAAGGGCCGATGAGTAATACATGTATTTATAGTTCGTCCGGCTGATTGTGCTGGGAGTTCCGCCCTCAGGCGTCAAGCTAACTTCCAATTGAATGTCGAAATTGTTCGGCGTCGCTTCCTCCAGATACGGCAGCAGCGGTTTGACCCGCTCCGGCGCGGACACCCGGAAGGGCTCAAGCGCCTCGCGGGTGACCACCCAGGGGCTGATGGATGTGCCGAAAGCCTTGGACTGGAAGGGCCCGAGCGGCTGATATTCCCAGACCTGGACATCCCGGGCCGACCAATCGTTCATCAAAACGTAGCCGAAGATGTTGTCATAGGCCTCCGAGGCGCTGACGGGCTGTCCCATCTTGTTGGGGGTGCCGACGACAGCGCCAAGCTCAAGCTCGATGTCCAGTTTCTGGCAAGGGCCAAAACGGGGCACGTCGTCCCGCGGTCCTTTCAGCTGGCCGTTGGGGCGGTGGATATCCGTCCCAGAGACCACAACCGTCGACGCGCGCCCGTTGTAACCAATCGGAATGTGCAGCCAGTTCGGCATCAGCGCGTTGTCGGGGTCGCGAAACATCGTTCCGACATTGGTCGCATGCTCTTTCGAAGCGTAGAAATCGGTGTAGGAGCGGACAAAGAACGGCAGATGCATTGCTGCGTCTGACTGGACAACCAGAGGGAGTGACCGGTCGCCGCCTTCAGCGTCAAGCAATGCGCCAATCTTCGCCCGCGTCTCCGACCAGACTGCTTGCGGCAACGCCATGAGTGGGTTCAGAACGCCCTGGTCAAAGACCTTTTCGTCGCCACCGGGAGCCAGCCGTCCCCCCGCTTCCAACGCAGTTAAGTCAAGAATGCTGTCCCCGATGGCAATACCTATGCGCCGCGGACCATTCGCTTGCGAAAAGACGCCATAGGGCAGGTTCTGGATAGGAAAGTCGCTGTCAGGCGCATTCGCGCTGTCGACCCAGCTCTGGCGCATTGGGTCATGTGTTTCGTTCAGAGCGGCCATGACTGTCCTCCATTCCCTTGTCTTTCTTTGACGGCGCGGCCCGGTGAACCGCGCCCGTTTGTGTTTGGATTACTCGCCGTTCCAGACGGGTCGTTTGGGATCGAAGTGGTTCCGAAGCGGCTTCCAAACGTCCGGATATTTCACCTGAAGCGTGTCGAGCTCAGCAGCGTATTTGGTCATTTGCTGCGGGAACCGGGTCTCGAACATGAAGGCAATGGTATTGTCCAGTTTTTCAGGCTCAAGCTCCTTCAGCGAGGCCGCATAGAATGCGTCTGCATCCGGCCCATGCGGCAGCATCATGTTGTGGCATGACATGCCGCCCGGAACAAAGCCCTCCGGCTTGGCGTCATAGACGCCTTCGATCAGCCCCATGAATTCTGACATGATGTTCATATGGTACCAGGGCGGGCGGAAGCTGTCCTCGGCCACAAGCCAGCGCGGCGGGAAAATTACGAAGTCGATGTTGGCCGTTCCCGGCTCGCCCGACGGAGCCGTCAGAACGGTAAAGATCGACGGATCGGCGTGATCGTTGCGGATCGGACCGACCGGTGAATAGTGTCGCAGATTGTACTTGTATGGCGCATAGTTGCCGTGCCAAGCCACCACGTCCAGCGGACTGTGATCGATCTCGCAGGCGTGGAACTGGCCGCACCACTTGGTCACGACCCGGTGAGACACACCGTCCTTTTGTTCGTAGGCCGCGACCGGCGACAGGAAATCGCGCGGGTTGGCCATGCAGTTGGCACCGATAGGTCCGCGCTCCGGGACGGTGAAAACCGCACCATAGTTCTCGCAGATATAGCCGCGGGCCTTGTTATCACCGTTCAGCAGCACCTTGTATTTCACGCCACGCGGAATGCCGACGATCTCGCCCGGCGCGGCGTCGATGATGCCGAACTCGGTGAAGAAGCGCAGCGCGCCCACTTCCGGCACAATCAGCATCTCGCCGTCAGCGTTATAGAAAACCTCAGTCTCCATGCTTTCCGTCACCGCATAGGTGTGGATCGCATAGCCAACCTGGGTCAGCACATCACCGCCCGTGAAGATGGTGCGCATGCCGTCCAGCCATGTGCCCGCATCATCGGGGATAGGTGCCGGGTCCCATCGCATTGGCGCAAGCGGCAGACCGCTTTCGTCCACAGTCGGAGCCGAGCGGAAATACGGCAGCTCGAACCGGACCATATCGGAAATGTGCTGCACCGTTGGGCGCATCCGGTAGAGCCACGAACGTTCATTCGAAACACGCGGAGCAGTGAACGGCGAACCAGACAACTGTTCGGCATACAAGCCATAAGGGCAACGCTGCGGGCTATTCTGCCCGATAGGTAGCGCGCCTTCGATGGCCTCGGTTTCAAAGTCGTTGCCGAAACCGGGCATATAGCCTTCGTTGTATTTGGCGCGGCTCTTGGCGATGACGAAATCTTTGCTGGGCGCATTCATCTCTCAACCCTCCGCCTTCAGAACACCGCGCTGAATTTGATCTTCTTCGATCGACTCGAACAGCGCCTTGAAGTTGCCCTCGCCAAAGCCGTCGTCACCCTTTCTCTGGATGAATTCGAAGAAGATCGGCCCAATCACGGTCTTGGAGAATATTTGTAGCAGGATACGGGTCATGCCGCCTTTTACGACGCCTTCGCCGTCGATCAGAATGCCATGCTTCTGCATCCGGTCCAGCGGTTCATTGTGGCCCTGAACGCGGTCGTAAGACTTGTCGTAATAGATGGCGGGCGGGGGCGGCATGAAATCGATGCCAGCCTCACCGATCTTGTCGGTCGAGGCATAAATGTCTTCCGAAGCAACTGCGATATGTTGGATGCCCTCGCCCTTGTACTCCTTAAGATACTCCTCGATCTGGCTCTGATCGTCCGAGCTTTCGTTGATCGGAATGCGGATCTTGCCACAGGGCGATGTCAGAGCGCGGCTCGTCAACCCGGTGATCTTGCCCTTTATGTCGAAAAACTTGATCTCGCGGAAGTTGAAGGCAGTGGCGTAGAACCGGTACCAGGTGTCCATGTTTCCCTGCATCACGTTATGCGTCAGATGGTCGATGTAGTAAAACCCGGCTCCGTCGGGGCGCGGATCGCGCTCGCCCAGCCACTCAAAGTCCTTGTCATAGGGGTTTTTGCCGTCGTCGTAATCTTCGACGAAATACAGCAGTGAACCGCCGATGCCGACCACAGCAGGCACGTCCAGGGATTTCCCGTCGCCCGCGAATTCCTCGGCCCCATAGTCCAGCGCGCATTTCAGCGCGTGTTGCGCATCAACGACACGCCAGGCCATGGCCGGAGCGCAAGGCCCGTGTTCTTTGACAAACTGCGCGGCGTGACCGTTCGGGTCGCGGTTGATCACGTAGTTGACCCCGCCCTGCCGATAAACCGAGATGTCTTTGGTCTTGTGGCGCGCCACCTCGACATAGCCCATCTTTGTGAACAGGTCTTCAAGTACGCCCGGCTCGGGGTGCGCAAACTCGACAAACTCAAACCCGTCCGTGCCAGCGATATTCAGGTCGTCGATCTTGGCTTTCGGTGCGTCATGCGGAAAAGGACCCATGGTACTCTCCTGATCTGTCGCGTGGCTTACGTGCCCCCCACGCTGATGTCGCGCCCCCGGCCCGCGGGGGTGGCTCCAAGAACTTGGTGATTCTGAGCCGTCCATCTTCTAGCAATATTAATGTTGCTATGTCAATATTATTATTGACTATAATAAGTTTTTGGTCGAGAATGTCGGTGCACCCCTTCAAGGACCGAATGATGCAGCCAGCCGTGTCAAAGACACTTCATCGATTGTCCCCTGTCAGGCCCTGGTTCAGTGATATCTCGCGAGACACTTTGAAGGCCGACATCATTGCGGGATGCACGAATGCCGCCATCGTCCTCCCTCAAGGTGTTGCGTTCGCCATCATTGCAGGTCTGCCGCCAGAATATGGGCTTTTCACCGCCATCGTAGTTTGCGCTATCGCGGCCTTTTGGGGGGCTTCGAAGGTCATGGTCTCCGACCCGACCACAGCGATTTCAGCAGTGGTGTTTGCAACACTCGTGGAAATGACGACCCCCGGCTCCACCGATTACATTGCACTCGCTCTGACGCTCACTTTCATGGTTGGCGTTCTTCAACTGATCTCCGGCCTTGTCGGCCTAGGCGGCCTCATTGCCTTTGTCTCGCATTCGATCATCGTCGGTTTCACGGCAGCGGCCGCCTTCCTGATCGCGGCCTCTCAATTGTCCGGCGCGCTCGGGATCGAAACCGGTGGCGGTGGAGGCGTCATGGAGCGGCTGGAACGAGTCTTTCATCAAATCAATGAGACAAACATCGCGGCTGTTCTTGTCTCGGCGGCGACCTTCGCAACTATCATTATTGTTACCAGGGTCGACAAGCGTATTCCGGCATACATAATAGCACTCTTCGTCGGCGGATTGGTTGCTTTTCTATGTGGGGGCGAGGACGCCGGGTTGCGCATGTTCGCCCCGCTTACGAGTGTTCTGCCAGGCTTTACGACACCTCAGTTTTCTCCCGCCGTTATCGGCGATCTGCTGCCCGGTGCTGTTGCCGTTGCATTCGTCGGGCTTCTCGAAGCGATCTCGATTGGCAAGTCCTTCGCCTTGCGCCGCGCAGAGCGATACGACTCGAACCAAGAGATCGTAGGTCAGGGACTGTCGAACATCGCTGGATCGTTTCTGCAATCCTATGCTGGCTCCGGTTCATTCACACGGTCCGGGCTCAATGCGGAAAGTGGCGCGCGCACGCCTATGGCGGCAATCTTTGCTGCACTGGTTCTGGGCCTGGCGCCATGGGTGATGCAAATCGTGTCAAGCGTCTTTCCGGTGGCCGCGATGATGTCCGCCAGACGGGTGGCATTTGGCAGGGTGAGCTGTGCATCAATCAAGATGGCGCTTTGCTCACCTACGATGATGGTGCTGTCTACTGCGGCGCCCCAAAGGTCGGCCGTAAAAATGTCTGCGCGACCTATGGCGGCGCGTACGGGTCCGGCAAGGCCTGTCGCAGCGGTTGCCGCCGAAAGCGCCATAAAGTTTCGTCTATCGAGCAATTGCATAGAGTTCTCCTCAAGGATGAAGACTGTCATCGGTCGCTCTGGTGCGTCCCGGTTCCCAAGAGCGATCTCCGCTTTTTGCTACCGTCAATTCGAATGAAGTGATAACGAATTCGAATTATGTCTGAATTAAGCAATTCTGAACTCAGGCGCTTGGACCTAACCTTGCTCCTGGTTTTTCTGGGCCTCATTCGCCATCGCAAGGCCGCTTCAGTCGCGCTAGAGTTGGGACTGACTCAATCTGCCATCAGCCAAGCGCTCCGCCGTCTTCGCGAAGTGTTTGGCGACGACTTGTTCCTACGCCGCCCGCACGGAATGGAGCCCACTGCGACCGCGATTGCTTTACAGGCGCCCATTGCGGAAGCCGTGAACGCATTGCGCGGCGCGTTGGGGGCCACCCGGTCTTTTGATCCGGCAACCGCGTCGGGGGTCGTACGTGTGGCAGCCCTTCACGCAGAACAGGCTGTATTGATCCCCACGTTCTTCGCCCAGCTTCGACTTTTGGCGCCACGGTTGACGTTTTCCATTCTGCCGACCGGGCGGTCGGAAGCGGTTCAAGCGCTCAAAGACGACCGCGCAGACTTGGCTCTTGGGTTTTTTCGGGACATTCCAAACACATGTTCGGGTGATGTCGTTTACACCGAGGATTACTTGGTAGCAGGGCGGCCAGATATCCTGATTGGAGCACCCGATATGAGCCTTGATGCTTATTGCGCCGCAGACCATTTGCTCACCGCGCCAGGAGGCGGCAACCGAGGCGTTGTCGATGATCACCTGGCCAAAATTGGTCGAAAGAGACGTGTTCTGCTCAGCTTTCCAGCATTCCTACCCGCACTTGCCGCATCGGCAGAGTCCGGTACGCTTTTGACGTTGCCGTCGCGAGTGGCTGCTCAGTTTGCGCACAAATTCGGTCTAGTCACTGCTGCGCCTCCTTTGGAGCTGCCCAGCTTCCCGGTTTCTGTCCTGTGGCACCGCCGAAACCAAACCGATCCAAAGACCCAGTGGTTGAAGGCACTGCTGCTCGCAGAGTGAGAACCATGCCATAGTTCCTTGGTGTTCAGTTGGCAGGGCAAAAAATCGTGCGGTGCCAAAGGGCACAAGGCAGCGGACACTCAAATCAAACCGGCGTATCGCTGCGGTGAAATAGAAGCGCTATGAACCGAAGCTAGGCCGTCATGCCGCCGTCGACAACGATCCGGGCTCCCGTGACAAATCCTGCTTCTTCGCTTGCAAGGTAACTCGTCATAGATGCGATCTCATCTGGTTTTCCATAGCGCCCTAAAGGCACGCGTTTCTTCAACCGGCGCGCATACCAGGATCGGTCAGGATTCATGTCAGTGTCGATGGGGCCGGGAAC
>JBCCYF010000057.1:0-26392 GCA_039190275.1 Pseudomonadota bacterium
GCCATCGCTTCGGTTTGCCGTTGGGACGGTGCGCAAGCACGCATTCAGCAGAAAGTTAAGCTGTATCGGGACCCGTCGACAGGCGATCAAAGCCAGCGCAAGATGTAGCCGATGGTTCGTACCGGCGTCTGCATCAGGGTGATTATGTGGGAAGCGGGGACATAACAAGTGTCGATATGCCGACAATTTCCGCGTCCGACAACCGGCATTCTTCGGGAAATGGCATCATAAGCCGTCCGATTGCAGCCCAGTACAACAGTCGGGCCCGCGCGGCGGCATCCACGGCGGGAACCCCACATTGCAACAGCAGGTCTTTGGCAAAGGCGACGCGCACCGCATCGACTTTGTCGACCTCGGCGGCCACATGGCGATGAACCGTCGCCCATGATCGCATCGCTCGTTCCAGGTGTTCGCCGGACCTCAGGGTCTGCAGGAGCAAATCATTCAAGGCCTCGGCTGGCGCGGCGCGGGAGCTGAGGTTCTTGATCAGTGGCGTGCTGGTTCGCTTGGCCCAGTGCGCAACAACGGCGGTATGAAATTCATTCAGGTTCTCAAAGTGATAGTAGAAGCTACCGCGCGTCACGGCCAGTTTCTTGGCAAGCCGTTGTGCTTTGAGGGCGCCGTATCCATGCGACCGAAGTTCGACCAGCGCCAAATCCAGCCAATCCGTCTCACTGAGCGTGTCCTGCTTCATTGTTTTGACATACACATATGTATGTATTATGTCGAATACACAGGTGTATGTTGGTCAACAAAGGTGCCGAGAGGTCGCTATGAAACGCGCATTCACGAACATACTGACGGGCGATGTTGAGGGGACATCCGCGTTTTACGAACACCTCCTCGGGATGAACCGTCGCGGTGATTTCGGGTGGTTTGTCGTGTTGGGCCACCCGGAACTGACCGGCTTCGAACTCGGTATCCTCGACAAGGCGCATGAAACCCTAAAGCCGAATACTGCAACCGCCCAAGGAGGTATCATTTTGACCTTTGTCGTCGAAGATGTGGAGGCGGTTTACGCTCAATCACGCTCCATGGGCGTAACGATCCTTCAGGAACCCACCGATATGTTCTACGGGCAGCGGCGCTTGCTTCTGAGTGATCCGGCGGGAACCACGGTCGACATAAGTGCTCCGATTACATAGCACTTCGGTCCGCAGAAGGCGCATACTCCCGCCAAAGGCTTACGCGACATCTTGTGGCAGTACATGTGCCGCGCCTATGTACGGGCTGTTGTATGTATAGCAGGAGGGACGCAATGGTTCGCCTTGAAGGAGGATGTTTGTGTGGTCGCGTCCGATTTGAAGCGGCTGGCGACCCAGATCGGGTCGGCGTCTGCCATTGTATGGAGTGCAGAAAACACCACGGTGCCCTGTTTCATGCCTCGGCAGTATACCCAAAGGCGGCCGTGCATATCACCGGCGAGATCCGCTCGTTCGCGGGTCGCTGTTTTTGCCCAGTCTGCGGCTCGTCCGTCTTTTCACAAAGCGGCGACGAGATTGAGCTGCATATCGGTTCGCTCGATGCCATCAATCAGGTCAAGCCTACCTACGAGCTCTGGACCATCCGTCGCGAAACATGGTTGCCGCCTTTTCCCGAGGTCGAGCGGTATGCGCGTGACCGTGAAGCCACGGACTGACCCCGGGATCTGGGTGGTCTGAAACGCCAGGGTACCAGGCGTTTCAGTTCTGCGTTGTCCCCGGCGCTAGGTCGCTTGTTTGTGATGCCAAGCCGAGTGGTCGAGGTCCAAATCCGGAAAGTCCTCCGGATTGAACACCGGCCGCGCGACACCTGATTTACGCTGTTCATCGAAGTCCTTCAGGATGCGCCGCAGGATCGGGAACAGCATCATCAACGCCAGCAGGTTGACCATCGCCAACACGCCCATCATGGGATCCGAGAAGAAGAAAACAGCCGTCGCACCCGGTGCAACCGCCCCCAGGAACACAATCGCCATCAGAACAAACTTGAACACCAACAGCGCTTGCGGGTTCGGCGTCATGAACGACAGGGCGTTTTCACCCAGGTAGTAGTTGTAGATGATCGAACTGAACGCAAAAAGCAGCACGGCAATGGTCAAGAAGTACTGCGTCCAGCTGCCCAAATGCGAAACCAGTGCATTCTGGGTCAGGACAACCCCGTCAACCTCGGCCCCCGGCTGATAGACATCGCTCATCAGGATCACGAAAGCTGTGCAACTGCAGATCAGGATCGTGTCAATAAAGACCGAGAAGGACTGTGTGATCCCCTGGCTCACCGGGTGATACACATCCGCCGCAGCCGCTACATTGGGGGCGGAACCCAGACCCGCTTCGTTTGAGAACAGACCGCGGCGCAGACCCTGTGCGATGGCCGCACCCATCCCGCCGCTCACGGCTTCCTCAAAGCCCAGCGCGTTGGACACAATCATCACGAGGATAGACGGGATCTGAGTAAAATTGACGAGGATCACAATCAGCGCCATCGCGATGTAGCCGAACGCCATCACCGGAACGATGATATCCGAAGCTTTGGCAATTCTTTGGATTCCACCGAAAACGATAAAGCCGGTTCCGACCGTAAGGATACCACCGGTGATGTATCGGCTTAGCCCGAAAGAGTTTTCAGCCGCGCCCGCCACAGTGTTGCCCTGAAACGCCGGAAAACCGATACCAAAGGCCGCGATCAGACAAATTGCGTACATCATCGCAAGCCACCTGTAATCCTCGCCAAGCCCGTGCATGATCATCCGCGCCGGACCACCCCGGTACGAGCCATCCTCCTGCTTGCGCTTGAAGGCCTGGGCGAGTGAGCATTCGACCAGGCTTGTCGCCATACCGACAAGCGCAATCATCCACATCCAGAACACCGCACCCGGCCCGCCCAGGGTGATTGCAACCGCGACACCGGCGATATTGCCGCCGCCGACGCGCCCACCGACCGATACAAACAGCGCCTCGCGCGCCGAGATGGTGTTCGGATCGGCGGATTAATTGTCACCCGACAACACCCGGAACATGCGTTTGAAGTATCGAAACTGAACAAAGTTTGTGGCCGCGGTCAGAAACACACCAAAAATGACCAGAAACGGTATCAACGCCCAACCCCAGGTCAGGTCGCCAATCAATCCAAACAGGCTCTCTAAAAACGCCATCTGTCCCCACTCCTTCTTCTCATTCCGCGCGCTGGTTCGGGCGCACCGAAGCGAGCGTGACGTTGCCCCATCTCCTTAGCAAGCGGAACGTGCAGTATTCGAAGCAGCCCCACCGCCGCCCATGGGTCGGTATCTTGCCCATCTACTTGCGTCTGAACGTGGTGACTTGATCGGCCATAGTATTGGGATCGCTATTGGTCGTCGGGCGCTTCACCGATAACCCCGTGTACGGTATGCGCGCCGGTAGGGTGGCCCGAACAGTTCCCGTTCGCATCAGGAACGGGAGCCCACACGCGCTGCGCCTCATCCCGGTGGCGGCTCGATGGCCGGTCGGATGTACAACGCGACCTCAAGGTGGCTTAGGCGACCCTTTCCAAGGCCCTGCTAGCGGATGGCAGGGGCATGCGGGCCGCGGCGGCCTGACCGGACAGCACACGAAACCACGGTGCCAAACACCGTTACAATCGCCCGACGAGGTTTGGGAGGGCAAGCGAAGCCCTGAAGGTAAACACCGGGGTATTATCCGCCGATTCCAACCCCGGGAATGGACGTAGACGTGTTTCAACGGCAGAGCGTTAACCATGATAGTCAGCGATCACAGCACTAAATCTAACTACCTGATTACTATATATATTTTCTGAATGTCGCGCCTATCGCCTTGCCACTAGATCTATTTCCACGAGTGCGTCATAGGCAAGGCCGGTTGTCCCGATACAGGTTCTTGCGGGGAGGCGATCCTCTGGGAAATACGTCTGATAGGTCGCGTTGAACTCACGGTAGTCGCGTTTGAATTCGGTCAGATAGGCGCGCACTGAAATCACGTGGGATAAGTCCAAACCGACACCGGTGAGGATGGTTTTCAGATTTGCCATAACATTCCGCGTTTGCGCCGCTATGCCTTCAGGAAGCATACCTTTTTGCGATGGAGTGTCCGGCATCTGGCCGGTCAGGAACACAAAACCACCTGATTCAACTGCGTGGCTAAACGGCGCCACTGGCTGCGTTGCGCCGGGGATCATGTGAAAAACTGGTTCGTCAGTCGGCATGGTAGTGGTCCCTTTGCTTGGCGAATTCCGGATGTCTGCCTACCATATCGTTACGTCGGATGCGCGCGACTCCAATGGGCATCTGCTGGCACAGACCGGGATAAACCCGCAAAAGTTCAACGGGATACACCAAAACACCGGTCTAGATTTTAAGCACGGAAATTGCGGCCTGCCCGAAATCGAGCACTTTGTAAACGCAAGCCGAAAGAGTACTGACATGCCCCGGGACCTCAGACGACACCTCGCCAATGGTCACAAGCGATCCTTACCAAGGCCGATGGACCCATCAGCGACAGTATTTTCGATCCATGTTCGAAACATCAAAGTGAAAGTGGGTCTGATGATACCGGTCAGCGGCCGGGCCAAGCACCACCCCAAAGGGTCCGCATCCCGCACCGTGAAACGCGCGCATCAACTCGGCGGATTCAGTTCCACGCCAGTTTCCGCTTACGCGGATAGTCTCACCATCCGCCAATGTTATTCCGGATATGTCGATCGCGTTTCCTTTGGCATGCTCGGACAATCGGCCGGTCGCCGCGTTGTTCCGCCGGCGGCAGGCGTACGAAGCCGCGACACGCAATTCCGTGATCGCCTTGCCCGCCGTATCCTGACTAATCTCGGTTACCGCATCGCTCCATTGCTTTAGGGCTGCGGCGGTGCGGCAATTCAGGCGCGCTGTGGGCTTCAGGACAATGCCTCCGACCGCATGGACACGGACCGCATCGTCAATACCGCAGGCGCCCGACCCGTTCACGTCGCCAATTTCCTCGCCCAGGATGCGCCCGTCACCACATATGGCTCCGACATCCGCGGGCAGGCCCATGGATCGGGCCAGTTCGATCCCCTCGCGCGATCCGCCAAATCCGCAGCCCATCGCCACGCAGCAGAAAGTCAGACACAACCAGGCACGCAATTTCCTCATGTACTCACATCTCCCTTTGCACGGTAGTTCACCACCGCCCGACCGAAATCCGGCTCTTCGGTGTCCTGCCCCGCATCGATAATACCCCGCCGAATGTCGCGGGTCCGTGTGAAATAGTCGAACAGATGTGCGCCGTCACCCTGGCGGATCGCCCGCTGCAGGGCGAAAAGCTCTTCGGTGAACCGGCCCAAGATCTCGAGCGTCGCGGTCTTGTTTGTCAGGAATACATCGCGCCACATTGTCGGGTCCGAGGCGGCGATGCGGGTAAAATCCCGGAACCCGGCGGCAGAATAATTCACCACTTCGTTCTCGGTCACCCGCCGTAAATCATCGGCCACCCCGACCATCGTGTATGCGATCAGATGTGGCGCGTGGCTGGTCACAGCAAGCACCAGATCATGGTGTTGCGGATCCATGACATCGGTTTTGGCGCCCAGGGCCGACCAGAAGTTATCCAGCCTCGTCATCGCGCCTGGATCCGTACCTTTGAGTGGCGTGAACAGGCACCAGCGATTGTCAAACAGCTCGGCAAACCCCGCACGCGGCCCCGACTTCTCGGTCCCGGCAATCGGGTGTCCGGGTATGAAATGAACGGTGTCCGGCAGATGTGGGAGGACGTCCTCGATAACCCGCGCCTTTACCGAGCCGACATCGCTGACCGTCGCACCAGGCGCGAGGCCCGGTGCCATCTCCTTTGCCACATCACCCATCACGCCGACCGGTACGCAAAGAATGACAAGGTCGGCGTCGGCCACGGTTTCGGAGGCGGTTTCGAACACCGCGTCACACAGCCCAAGTTCCAGGGCAATCTCGCGTGTTTCCGCAGTGCGCGCGGTGCCGGTGATGCGACCCGAAAATCCATCGCGCCGTGCCGCCAAGGCAATGGAAGACGCTTCCAGGCCCAGGCCGATCAATGCGATGTGGCGATAGGCGATCCTGCTCACGCCGCTTTCTCCAGAAACGCCTGCAGCACCGCAATCACCCTGCGGCAGGCAACCTCATCCCCGATCGAGATCCGCAAGCATTCGGACAAGCCATAGCTGCCGACAGGGCGCACGATGATCCCTTGGTTACTGAGCCGCTGCTCAGCCGCCGCTGCCTGAAAGGCATCCCCGAAGCGCGGCAGGACAAAGTTGGCCTGGCTTTGATCGACCTTGAGGCCCAGCGCCCGCAGTTCCGTGGTCATCCAAGCGCGCCAAAACGTATTTTCCGCACGGCAGCGCGCAACCCATTCCTGGTCGCGAACCGCAGCTTCGGCTCCGGCGAGGCCGGCAGCCGAGACGTTGAAGGGCCCTCGGACACGCTGCAAAACATCTACGATCTCTGGCGGCGCATAGCACCAGCCGACCCGCAGCCCGCCAAGGCCGTAGATCTTCGAGAAGGTGCGGGTCATCACCACGTTTGCAAACCGGTCAACAAGCCGGGCATGGCCATCGAAGCCTTCGATGTATTCGGCATATGCGCCATCGAGGACAAGCAGAACGTGTTCCGGCAAACCCTGTGCCAGTCTGAGGACATCCACCTCGGGCAACATGGTCCCGGTTGGGTTGTTGGGATTGGCCAGAAATACCATCGCCGTTGTTTCTTCCACGGAGCCTAGCATGGCATCGACATCTGCGGTGCGATCTTGTTCTGGGGCCGCGACCGGTTCCGCCCCGGCCGCGCGGGCCGAGATCGGGTACATCGCAAACCCGTGTTCGTTATGCACGACCTGCATCCCTGGCCCACAGTATGCTTGGCACAGCAGCGCGATCAATTCATCCGAACCGGCGCCGCACACGATGCGATCAGCCTCTAGCCCGTGCACCTCGGCAATGGCCTCGCGCAAACCGCCGTGATGCTGATCGGGATAAAGCGCTAAGGTGTCTGCCGCGGTCTTGACGGCATCGATTGTAGCCGGACTTGGTCCAAGCGGGTTCTCGTTCGCGCTCAGCTTGGTCACGATGTTCGCGCCGCCGCCGCTTCCCTTCCCGGCGGTGTACGGGGCAATACAAAGAAGTCCCGGCTGTGGTACTGGCCGTGTCGGCACTTCGGTCATCTGTCTTTCCACCCTGTGAACGTGGCGTCTTCCTACCCCGCCGCCCGCCCGTTGGCCAGATATCAAAATGCGGCCCGTCCCGGGCCAAGTCCTATGCAAACCCCATCCCCGCAAGCGGGGACGGGGCCCGCCGCCAAGTGTCACGCGCACGGCGCATCCACCTTGAAACAGTCCCAGCACCGTCCCTGTTCCTTGCCCGTTGACAGGCAAATAGCGTTGCAATTCGCCGCATGCGCGGCCATATACCGCCGCACCGGCGCGGCACAAGGGGATCCGGATGCACAGCTACCTTGAGTTTGAGAAGGGCCTGGCCGAAATTGAGGGCAAGGCGGAGGAGTTGCGCGCCCTGGCCCGTGGCAATTCCGAGATGGATGTATCGGACGAGGCCGCGGCCCTGGATCGCAAAGCCGCCGAACTCCTGGAAGAGCTGTACAAAGATCTCAGCCCCTGGCGCAAATGCCTTGTCGCGCGGCATGAACACCGGCCCCATTGCAAGGATTACATCGAAGCGCTGTTTACCGAGTATACCCCCTTGGCGGGTGATCGAAACTTTGCCGACGACCACGCCATCATGGGCGGCCTCGCGCGGTTCAACGATCGCCCGATCATGGTCATTGGACATGAGAAGGGAAATGACACGAAATCGCGGATCGAGCGCAATTTTGGCATGGCCCGTCCGGAGGGATACCGCAAGGCGATCCGCCTTATGGACATGGCCGAGAACTTTGGGTTGCCGGTTGTCACCCTGATCGATACGCCCGGCGCCTATCCCGGAAAGGGCGCTGAAGAGCGCGGGCAGGCCGAGGCGATCGCCCGTTCAACCGAAAAATGCCTCCAGATCAAGACACCGCTTGTCGCCATTATTACCGGTGAGGGTGGCTCGGGCGGTGCTGTCGCTTTCGCGACGGCAGACCGGCTCGCAATGCTGGAACACTCTATATATTCGGTGATTTCGCCGGAAGGCTGCGCCTCTATCCTTTGGAAGAATGCCGAAAAGATGCGTGAGGCCGCCGAAGCACTACGTCTGACGCCACAGGATCTGAACCAGCTGGGCGTTGTCGACCGCATCATCCCCGAACCGCTTGGGGGTGCGCAGCGCAATGCGCAAGCAACGTTTGAAGCGGTCAGCGACGCGCTTTCCGAGATGCTGGCAGAGGTTGATCGGCAAAAGCCGGGCAAACTTCGGCAGGTGCGGCGGCAGAAGTACCTGACCATGGGTTCGAAGTCCCTGGTGGCCTGAGACTGTCAGACCGGTGGATCAGGGTGCTGCTACGGCCAAGCTGCGGTTTTGGGTACCATTTGGCGCACAGCTATACTTGGCAGTTTGGTTCCTTACCCTGATGCGCCCGTAACCGCACACACTTGCCCCGGAAACGGGGCACGATTTGATCGCCGCCGAGGCTTGCGCCGCCCCCCCATCCCCCGTACACCACCGCCAAATTGTTGCCACGCTGCACCCGGGGGGCCCATGCCGAAGCGCACCGATATCACCTCAATCATGATCATCGGCGCTGGCCCCATCATCATTGGTCAAGCCTGCGAATTCGACTACTCGGGCGCTCAGGCCTGCAAAGCCCTGCGCGAGGAAGGCTATCGTGTCATCCTCGTGAACTCCAATCCGGCGACGATCATGACGGATCCGGCCCTGGCCGATGCGACCTATGTTGAGCCCATTACGCCTGAAGTCGTTGCAAACATCATCGAGAAAGAGCGGCCCGACGCCCTTTTGCCGACCATGGGTGGCCAGACCGGGCTCAACACCGCACTTGCGCTTGATGATCAGGGGATCCTTGCAAAGTTCGGCGTGGAGCTGATCGGTGCGAAACGCGCCGCGATCGAAATGGCCGAGGACCGCAAGCTGTTTCGCGAAGCGATGGACCGGCTCGGCATTGAGAATCCGCGTGCGACGGTTGCCAACACCATGGAGGAATGCATGGCAGCACTGCCCGAGATCGGCCTGCCCGCCATCATCCGCCCCGCATTCACACTTGGTGGTACAGGTGGCGGTGTCGCCTACAACCGCGCAGACTATGAGAAGATCTGCCGGTTCGGCCTGGACGCTTCGCCCGTCAGCCAGATCTTGATCGATGAAAGCCTGCTGGGCTGGAAAGAATTCGAGATGGAGGTGGTGCGTGACACCTCCGACAACGCAATCATCGTCTGTTCGATCGAGAATGTTGATCCGATGGGCGTCCACACCGGTGATAGCATTACGGTCGCCCCGTCGCTTACCCTTACGGACAAAGAGTACCAGATGATGCGCTCGGCCAGTATTGCGGTCTTGCGCGAAATCGGGGTCGAGACAGGGGGATCGAACGTCCAATGGGCGGTCAACCCCAGCGACGGGCGTATGGTGGTGATCGAAATGAACCCCCGGGTCAGCCGGTCGTCCGCCCTTGCCTCCAAAGCGACGGGATTTCCAATTGCCAAGGTCGCGGCCAAACTGGCTGTGGGCTATACTTTGGATGAGCTGGACAATGATATTACCGGGGTGACCCCAGCAAGTTTCGAACCCTCGATCGATTATGTCGTCACCAAGATCCCGCGCTTCGCCTTCGAGAAATTTCCCGGCTCGGAACCGAACTTGACCACGGCCATGAAATCAGTTGGCGAGGCGATGGCCATTGGCCGCGGCATCCATGAGAGCCTTCAGAAGGCACTGGCGAGCCTGGAAACCGGCCTCTCCGGTTTTGACGAGATCACGGTTGATGGTATGCCGCCGGAAGAAGCGATCACAGCCAGTACCGACCAGGACACCCATGAGCGCATCCTGATTGGCACCGACCCCCAGGCGCAGCAGGCTATTGATAAGGCGCTGACCCGGGCACTCGCCCTGCAAACCCCCGACCGTCTGCGGGTCATTGCGGAGGCCATGCGCTTTGGCTTCTCGGATGATGAGATTTATGAAATCACACGGTTCGACCACTGGTTTCTGGCAAGGATCCGCGAAATTGTCGTGACCGAAGCACAGATCCGCGCGGATGGTCTGCCTGTTACCGAAAGTGGCCTTCGGCACATCAAGTCGCTGGGTTTCACGGACAAGCGGCTCGCCCGGCTGACCGGTCGGGACGAGTCGCAGATACGTCGCGCCCGCCGCAACCTTGGCGTATCGGCGGTGTTCAAGCGGATCGACACCTGTGCCGCGGAATTCGAAGCGCAGACGCCGTATATGTACTCGACCTATGAGTCCGATGCCGGTGGCCAGGTAGAATGCGAGGCGCGCCCCACAACGGCACAGAAGGTCGTCATTCTGGGTGGTGGACCCAATCGGATCGGTCAGGGGATCGAGTTCGACTATTGCTGCTGTCACGCGTGCTATGCGCTGAGTGCGGCCGGTTATGAAACCATCATGGTGAATTGCAACCCCGAAACGGTGTCGACCGACTACGACACTTCGGACAGGTTGTACTTCGAGCCGCTGACAATCGAAAACACCCTCGAGATACTACTGAAAGAACAGGAAAACGGCACACTGAAGGGTGTCGTGGTTCAGTATGGCGGGCAGACGCCGCTTAAACTTGCCCGCGCGCTTGAGGCTGAGGGTATCCCGATCCTCGGGACCTCCCCGGATGCCATCGACCTTGCCGAAGACCGCGAACGGTTTCAGCAACTGTTGCAGCGGCTTGGGCTGAAACAGCCACAGAACGCCCTTGCCCGTAACGATGACGAAGCGCGCCAACGGGCTGAAGAGATTGGTTACCCGCTGGTGATCCGACCCTCCTACGTTCTGGGTGGGCGGGCCATGGAAATTGTCCGCGATACCGTTCAGCTCGAACGGTATATCCGCGATGCGGTCGTGGTTTCAGGCGATAGCCCGGTTTTGCTGGATCGATACCTTGCCGGTGCGGTCGAGGTCGATGTGGACGCGATCTGTGACGGTACCAACGTTCATATTGCGGGCGTCATGGAACACATCGAGGAGGCGGGCGTTCATTCCGGCGACAGCGCCTGTTCCCTCCCGCCCTACTCGCTGTCTGCAGCCACAGTGTCAGAGCTGAAACGTCAGACCGAGGTGATGGCCAAAGCGCTGAACGTTATCGGCCTTATGAATGTTCAGTTCGCGATCAAAGCCGGAGAGATTTTCGTCATCGAGGTCAATCCCCGGGCCTCGCGCACTGTTCCGTTTGTAGCCAAGGCCACGGGCTCACCCATTGCCGCGATTGCTGCCAGAGTGATGGCCGGAGAGCCGCTGGCCTCGTTTGACCTTATCGACCCGGCCACGACCGGTAGGTTTGCCGTCAAGGAAGCCGTGCTCCCCTTCGCGCGGTTTCCCGGTGTCGATACGTTGCTTGGCCCCGAGATGCGTTCGACCGGTGAGGTTATGGGTCTGGACACAAGTTTTTCGCGCGCTTTCCTTAAATCCCAGTTGGGCGCGGGGACGGACCTGCCCAACGGGGGCACCGTGTTTCTGTCGATCAAGGATGCTGACAAGGACATTGTTATGGCCGAGGCCGCCCGCACTGTGGCTGAGCTTGGGTTTAAACTGCTCGCAACCCGTGGGACGGCCAAATGGCTGGCCACCTTGGGTCTTGAGGCCGAGGTGATCAACAAGGTTTATGAAGGGCGCCCGGACATTGTCGACCGCCTAAAGGATGGCGGCGTGCAGTTGATATTCAACACGACAGAAGGCGCGCAGGCCATCGAGGACAGCCGCGAGATCCGCCGTGTCGCTCTCTATGATAAAATCCCCTATTACACGACCGCCGCCGGATCCCGCGCCGCCGCCCGGGCCATGCAGGACCGTATCGAAGGCGCGTTGGAAGTTGTCGCGTTGCAGGCCTCAACCTGACGATGCGGATCGTGGTGTGACACAATATGCACGGCATTTGCACTTTTGGTTCCGGCGGCCCCCGCGCCCATGGGCGCGAATGGCGACACTTTGTAATGCGGAAATTCAATTCATGCCTTGAAGCATGAAAATATTCCGACTAGTTTTATCAGAAATATGTTTGACCTGTTGCGAGGCCCACATGCGCAGCGGTTGGCACCCGCTGCCGTGGACGAGCTGATCACAGCACTGCAACGCTCGGGCGCCGAGGTTACGGTTGTTGCGGGCAACCCGGGGGTATTTTCAGATCCACACCGTCCCAGCTTGCCCCCTTAAATCTTTGGACCCCTTGCAAAACGGGATGGACCCGGGCTTCGATCCGCATTTAAGGCGTGATCATGTAACCGAGGTCTGGGCCGTGGATACGCCGCTTCGGCGGTCGAACTGCCCATGGGAGGCATAACATGACAGCGCTACTGGACACATGGTCATCCGACGCGTCCCAAGAGGATTGCATGACCGATGAGCACCTCTGGATTTGGCGCGAGATGATCGCTGCGGCACCACTCCCGCGTGGTTCGGACAGCCGCGTTCTTGACATCGGCTGCAATCAGGGCGGCTTCCTGCGGGTGTTGCATGACACCACGCCGATTGCCGAGGGCGTGGGTGTCGATCTTGCGCAGGATGCCATCCAAAAGGCTGAGGCCGATAAGGGTGCGCGGCCCTTGCGGTATCTGGCAACACCGACCGTTTCGGATGCAGGAAGAGACTTCGACATCGCCTTTAGCCATGAGGTCATCTATCTGATCCCGGATCTGGCAGAACATGCGCGGCAGATCTCGACTGTCCTCAGGCCGGGCGCGTCTTATTATGCGGTCACATGCTGCCATGCGGACAATCCTCGATGGCACATTTGGCGGGACAAGATCGCTGCGTTTTCAAAGATTTCGGTGCCAAACCACAGTATCACCGATGTCGTGACGGCGTTTTTGGATACGGGTTTCGAGGTATCGGCGGCCTGCTTTCTTGCAAACGCTCAGATTCCGCTGGAAGGGCCCACCGACTATTTCCCGTCCGCCGTGGACCGCATCGAGATCTATAGCCGCTGGAAAACGCTGTTCCGATGCACCTGGCAAGGATAAGCTGAGACTTCATACATGACATAAACACTCGGGTTGGGCGCCTAGGGCGCGACACCGCGCGAAAGGTGTCGATTCAGGAGAATCCCATGACACGTCTTGCAAAAGCGTATGTTTTTGCAGCCGCAAGAGCAGCAAGTGTGATCCTTTTCGCATCAGCACGGGCGCTCAAACCGAAGCCGTGATGCGTACCGATGTGGCCGGCCGTACCGTGACACTCAAAGACCACCCCACAAAGGTCTTCCTTGATGATCCGTGACATGGTTCCGCACCCGCGCGCTATGGGCATTGTGGTGCTCAGCGATCTGAACCTCGCCGTCCCGGCTTGCCGGTCACCTGCCCCTGATCCGTAGCGGACAAAATTGTGCCCCGAGGGCACCTGACATCGTGCTCCGTCGTGAGGAGGTCGCCGACACACACAGCGTCGCAGTCGAGACGACCAAAGGGTCACGAAAGGATCTGATCGTTCATGCTTATGCGTCGTAGCGCTGCGTTTGCCGCGTCCGCTTTTGCCGGGACGGCCATGGCACACCACAGGGTACCCGCTTCTACAGGTGGGCAACACACTGCACCAGTGCAGAACGCCGGCTGCGGGTTCGGCCCGGTGACCACGTGACATTCATCTCAACGGCCATACTCAATCCGTTGCGGAGGTACGCTCCCAGGACACAGCCGGCCCGAGAGTAGTCTCAGAAACAATCTTACCACGCGGTTCAGCACCCCGCCGTCGAACGTGGCCTGAACCCGTTTTTCTTGTTTGAACTGCCCTGTTTATTCAAGGGAACCGGTGCTCCAGAACTTAGAATATTTTCCCTGATCTTTTTTGTCGGGATTGACTAAACCGACAACTTCTATCAACAATAGCGCAACGAGTCCTAGCCACCCCTCCCGGGCAGCCCGGACACCTTATCTAGCAGGACGGGACCTGATGGACCGCAACCGCATTGAACACGCGATACATGCGCCAGGAACCACGGGCCAGCACTGCAGGAAAGGAACACTGGAAGCCGCACTGGACCGACACGCTTCGTTCGGTCAGTCACGCGATGAACGGGAGCCGACACTATGAACGCTATGACGGACGTGCCAAACCCCTCGACCGCCGTGGATACCCCCAAAATGGACACCTACGATGCACGCGAGCTTATCAAGGACGGGGTACAGTCCTGCATCCTGCTCGACGGTAAGGTCTACTACCTCCGTATTACGCGCGCCGGCAAATTGATCCTCACGAAATGAACATGGACAACAACGCGCGCGGCGGCGCCGCGATCGGAGTGCTGAACCGGATGGAGGCCTGGGAGGCCAATCTGGTACTGAACCTGAGGCTCTGGTGCGAGGGGCCGGCAGGACAATCGCAGGTTTGGAACGAGTATCGCAGAGCGCTTCCAGGACCGGACGCGCAATGCGAGTGCCAGGCGTTTGAAACGCTTGTCCAGACGCTAATAGATGCGGCGCACCGACCGCTGGTACGGCACGAGGTCGGATGTGCCTGCGTCGGAGCCGATGAAGGCGTCTTCGTCAATATGGTGCGAAACGCCGCCGATGGGCACCTCACGGATGCTGCGCTGATCGCCACACTGCTTATCGGGCCGTCGCAGGCCGAGCATGTTGCCGTTCTCGCCGGACAAGTCGGGGCTTGTGCGCGCCATATCCATTCCGGGGTACCGGAGCTTTCGACCGAGGCGGGATCAAACGTTGTACGCCTCCACTAACCTGACTCAAAAAGGGGACAGCCACCAATGAAACGAACACTGACAACAGCGCTGGGTACCGCGCTTCTGGCAGCCGCTCCAGCGCTTGCCGATAAGGCCGCCGTTCTGGACAACTACGCCGACATCGCGCTGGCAAAATATGAGGACAGCCTGACGGCCGCAAAGGCGCTTCAGACAGCCGTCGAAGCACTGGTCGCCGCGCCATCGGCCGAGGCATTGGAAAGTGCCAAATCGGCGTGGCTGGCTTCGCGCGTTCCCTATCAGCAGACCGAGGTTTATCGTTTCGGTAATGCAATCGTTGATGATTGGGAAGGCAAGGTGAATGCCTGGCCTCTGGACGAAGGCCTTATCGATTATGTCGACGCTTCCTACGGTGGGGCGACAGATGAGAACGAATATGCCGCCCTGAACGTGATTGCCAGCCCGTCCTTCACCTTGTCCGGTGAGACAATTGACGCCGCTGATATCACGCCGGCGTTGCTTGAAGGATCATTGCACGAGGCGGATGAGGTCGAATCCAACGTCGCAACCGGTTACCACGCGATCGAATTTCTTCTTTGGGGCCAGGATCTGAACGGCCACGGACCAGGCGCCGGAAACCGCCCCTGGACAGATTATGCGATGGGCGATGACTGCACGGGCGGGAACTGTGACCGCCGCGGCGACTATCTGTCAGCCGCAACCGCGCTGCTGGTCTCCGACCTCGAATGGATGGTCGAGCAGTGGAAAGACGGTGGTGAGGCCCGCGCCCAGCTGACCGCCGATGAAGACGCTGGTATCTCGACCATACTGACCGGCATGGGATCGCTTTCCTACGGCGAACAGGCGGGCGAGCGCATGAAGCTTGGCGTGATGCTCAATGACCCCGAGGAGGAGCATGATTGTTTTGCGGACAACACGCACAACAGCCACTTCTATGACGCTCTTGGCATCCGCAACGTCTATCTTGGCGGGTACACGCGGATCGATGGCACGGTGGTTTCCGGCCCTTCACTGTCCTCGCTGGTCGCTGCGGCGGATCCAGGTGTGGATGCGGAGCTGACCTCCAAGCTAAACGCCACCATGTTCGAGATGTCCGAGATGAAGACGGCTGCCGAAGCCGGGTTCAGCTACGACATGATGCTTGAGCGCGGCAACGAACAGGGCGAGGCATTGATCATGGGTGCAGTAAACGCCCTTGTTGATCAAACACGCTCGATCGAACGGGCCGTGGCTGCCCTGGGCGTTGATGAGATTGAGTTCGAAGGGTCGGACAGCCTCGACAACCCGGACGCTGTGTTCCAATAATACTGGGTGACCCAGCTCGGGCCGGGCAGCGCGTTGCCCGGTCCCATAGGCAAGGTGAAACGATGTCCAAAACCCCCAGCCCTTGCATCGATGTGTGCAAATACAAGCGAAAGGGCCACTGCATCGCGTGTTCGATGACAAAGGCCCAGAAGTCGATGTTCAAGACGTTGAAGAAAGACAGACACCGGCAGGCGTTTGTCGAAATGCTTATTGGGCAGCAGTCCCATATGGGCGGCTACCGGCACTGGGCGCCGCAGTACATGCGAAAATGCCTGAAAAAGCGTGTCAAACCTATCGCGATGGTCAAGGACGTCGCGTAATCTGGGTATCAGGAACCTAAGGAACCATCTCCGTTACCAGACACGATGCATTCGGCCACAATGGGGCGGCGCAGGGCAGCCTGACGGGAAACGCATCGGGGATGCATGTGAGGCGGAACCGCCTCAATCAGGCGTCATATAGTCGGAAATTCGGTGGACAAGGAAGCTGACCAAACGCTGGTGCTTATGCGACACCCGTGATTTGAGCAGGAAATTGAAGCTTGATTTGTCGCCCTTCACACTCGCCAAACCAAGCTGTACCAGCCAGGATTCGTCGAACGTCATTTCGGCAACGCCGGGACTGTAAAGACGCGCCGGCTTGCCAAGCGCCTCGTTCAAACACCGCATCAGGGCCTCGGCGTGCACTTCCTGCGAGACCGAGCGATCGATTTGAAGGAGGGCGCAGGCCTCGAACAAATCAGCGCGTGGCTTGGCCCGGCAGCTCATAGCGATAAAGCGGAGAAGGTTCAGAAACCCCATCGCGTCCGGGGACGGCTGCTGTTCTGGAACCGCCTCGGCACTGTGATCTAATCGTAAGGGCACCATGTCGCAGAAAACTCCTCTGGCGCATGCAGGAATCGCCTCGCCAATCGCTATTCCTGAGTATAATTATAAGTTATGCGCCAGATCACAAGCCTGACCTTTACAATTTTACTCAGCGTGCTGTCACTTAAAGCGGACGCCGAGACAGAGTTGCTGGATTTGCACATGTCGGTCGTACCGCGGACGGCGGACGAATTGGCCAGGATCGCGCCCGTCGTCGCGCCGACGACAGATTTTTCGGCGCCCGAGCGGTTCGAGACAAATCCCGCCGGTGCGGCGACAGTCCGCCCGCGCGATACGTCAAACGCCTTCAGCCAGGCCTCCGGCAACATCAGCTTCGAAAGGGAGCTTGATTTCAAGGTCGGAAACGGCCTGTTCAAGAAACTGTGGGTGTCTTCGCCATCGTCGAACCTGGCTTCGGACGGGCTTGGCCCGCTTTACAACGCGCGCTCCTGCCAGCGGTGCCACCTCAAAGACGGGCGTGGCCATCCGCCCGCGGGACCCGATGACCGCGCCGTATCCATGTTGCTGCGCGTCTCGGTCCCCGGCGGGCCCACTCTTGAGGATATTAAGGACTACCTCGCCACGGAGCCCGAGCCGGTATATGGCGAACAAATTCAGGATTTCTCTGTCGCCGGACACCCGGCCGAGGGCAACCTGTCTGTGCGCTACACTGAAACGGAAATCGCCCTTTCGGGTGGCGAGACGGCCCGCCTGCGCAGCCCTGTCTATGAAGTCACCAACCTGGGCTACGGGCCGCTTCACCCGGACGTCATGATCTCGCCGCGCATCGCACCCCAGATGATCGGTCTTGGCTTGCTGGACGCCATCCCCGCGTCGGACATACTGGCGCTGGCCGATCCCGAAGATGCCGATGATGACGGCATTTCGGGCCGAGCCCAGATCGTGATGTCCAGGGCATATGGCAAGCCGATGTTGGGACGGTTCGGGTTGAAAGCCGGTCAGCCATCGGTGTGGGAGCAATCCGCATCCGCGTTCCACGGGGACATCGGTATCTCCTCCACCTTGTTTCCCAAAGGTTACGGCGAATGCAGCCCAGCCCAGACCGTCTGCCGCGATGCACCAGATGGCAACACGGACTTTCATGACGATGCGGAAATTGGCGACGTTGGCATGGGTCTGGTCAGTTTTTACGCCTCAAACCTAGGGGTACCGGCACGCCGCAATGTGGGCGATCCTGAGGTGCTGCGCGGCAAAGAGGTATTCTACCAGACCGGCTGTATTGCGTGCCATACGCCCAAATTTGTTACCCATAGACTTGTGGATCAGCCCGAGCAGAGTTTTCAGCTCATCTGGCCCTACACCGATATGCTCCTCCACGACATGGGGCCAGGGCTTGCCGACAATCGCCCCGAAGCACGGGCGACCGGCCGCGAATGGCGCACGCCACCGTTATGGGGCATCGGTCTGACCGAAACCGTCTCGGGCCACAGCTATTTCTTGCATGACGGGCGCGCACGCTCGCTTTTGGAAGCTGTGCTTTGGCATGGCGGCGAGGCGGAATCCCAACAAAAGCGCGTGGTCGAGATGCCACCCGCCGACCGCGCCGCCCTGATCCGTTTTCTGGAGAGTCTCTGATCCATGCGCCTTGCCCTTGTCCTCAGCCTCATCGTCGCCCCTGCAATGGCGGATGTATCGTCAGCAGTGTCCGAGCATGTTCTGCCCGGCTATGTGCGGCTGGTCGACGCCACCAATGACCTTGCCGCTACGGCCGCACAGGATTGCACGCCCGGTTCTCTTCGTCCGTCGTTCCACACCGCCTATGACGCCTGGATCGCGATTTCACATGTCCAGTTCGGACCGATCGAGGATCAGGGCTTGTCACTGGCCATGGCGTTCTGGCCGGACCCGAAAGACAGTACCGGCAAGGGGCTTGCGCGGTTGACGGCGGCCGCAGACACAATCGTTGACGATCCCGCCGGTTTTGGTGAAGTGTCCGCCGCCGCCCAGGGGTTCACAGCGCTGGAGCGTATGCTTTATGAGCCACAACCGGATGCCGCCTACGCCTGCCGCCTGACCCGCGCAATCGCCACAGGTCTGGCGCAAAAGTCGGGCCTGCTGGCGACGGGTTGGTCTGATTTTGCCGACGTGCTGGCAACGGCCGGTGCCGATGGCAATCAGCGTTTTCAAAGTCCGGTGGAAGCGCAGCGGGCGTTTTACACAGCGCTCTCCACCGGTTTGGAGTTCTTGCACGACCAGCGTCTTGGCCGCCCGCTTGGGACCTTTGATCGACCACGGCCGCGCCGCGCCGAGGCCCGCCGGTCGGAACGGACGTTGCGCCACATAGTCTTGTCACTTGACGCGTTGGAGGATCTTGCACTCCATCTTTCTGCCGGTGACCTGACCCGGACCAAGGCGGCCTTTGCCGACGCGCGGAACCGGGCAGAGGACCTGGACGATCCGATCCTTGCGGGGGTCGCCGATCCGGCCTCACGCTTTCGGGTCGAGGTATTGCAGCAGGCGGTCCGCGCTGTTCAGGTCGCCGTGATCGATGAGATCGGCGCACCGCTTGGAATTTCGGCCGGTTTCAATGCGCTTGACGGCGATTAGCGGTGGGGACCCGCCGCAGCTTTCTTGCAGGTTTGACCTCGGCCACCTGTGTGCCTGCGATTGGCTGGGGCGCGGTCGGAAATCCCACGGCACTGAGCGCGGCGATGACGCGCGATGGTCACTTTCTGCTGGCGGGTCTAACGGCGTCAGGTGATATCGCTTTCCGGGTCCCTCTGCCCGCGCGTGGTCACGCGGCCGCGGCACACCCTATGGTGGCCGAAGCGGTGGCCATCGCGCGCCGTCCGGGCACATTCGCTATGGTCATTGACTGTGCCACGGGCCGGGTCATTCAGTCCATACACGCGCCCAAGGGACGGCACTTTTATGGGCACGGCGCATTTTCGGCGGATGGTTCTTTGTTGTTCACGCCGGAGAATGAGGTTGCGACCGGGCAGGGCCGCATTGGGGTGTGGGACCGGGGGCTGGGGTACGCCCGGATCGATGAGTTCGCCTCAGGCGGGATTGGCCCGCACGAGATCCTGCGGCTCCCCACGGGCGATCTGGCTGTCGCCAATGGCGGCATCCGCACCCATCCTGAAACCGGCCGCGAAAAGCTGAACCTGGATAGCATGCAGGCCAACCTATCAGTCTATTCCCCAACCGGAACGTTGCGGGATCGCGCCGAGGTTGCGGCCGAGTACCGTCACAATTCCCTGCGTCACATTGCCGTCTCGTCCGAAGGCGTGGTGATCTGCGGGTTTCAATGGCAGGGTGACCCCTATGATCCGCCACCGCTTGTTGCGCTCTATGACGGGAAGGGGACGCTGTACCCGTGCCAAATCGAGGATGACGTCTTGCGTAGGCTCGACGGCTATATCGGCAGTGTCTGCGCGGTTGGTCAGACCAGGCTAGTGGCCTCATCCCCTCGTGGTGGCAGGGTCCTTACGTTTAACATGCCGGGTGAGCAAACCGGGGTGTACCCGGCTTTGGATGTGTGTGGCTTAAGCGCAGCGCCTGGCGGTGACTGCCTTGTGACCAACGGATTGGGCACCGTCTACGCCCTTGCAAGTACCGGACTGCAACGTATTAGGCAGCACGACCTGGCATTTGACAATCACCTTGTCGCACTGCTTTGAGATCCCGGACCGAGGTGTTGGGAGCGGTCAGCCGCAACCCGTGCCCATCGACATGAAACATCGTTCGAACACAGCATCCGAAATTCAGCCCGCTGCGGCAACACGCCCGGCTCACAGTATCCGGCGCAGGGTCCAAGATTGACCTTGGCCCGAGGGATGGCTCGTTTATGGTCGGGGCCGAACAACATGGGAGGAAACCATGAGAACAGTCCTGATAGCAGCGCTGGCAGCCATCGTCCTGACGGCAACCCCAAGCATCTCGGCGGCGCAGGAGGTGACCATACGGTTGCATCATTTCCTGTCCCAACGTGCGCCGCTGCACAGTCAAATGCTGGTTCCCTTTGCGGAAAAGGTTGCCAACGCCAGCGGGGGTCGCCTCAAGATCGAGATATTCGACAGCATGTCCCTGGGCGGACGCCCCGGGGACCTCTTTGACCAGGCGGTCGACGGTGCGGTAGATGCGGTTCTGACCCTTCCCGGATACACGCCGGGGCGGTTTAACCGGGCCGAGGTTTTTGAGCTGCCATTTATCATGACCGACACGGTGGCGACCTCAAAGGCATTCTGGGATCTGATCGACAGCAAACTGCAGGGCGGTGAATTTGACGAGGTGCAGGTGCTCAGCGGTTGGGTCCACGGCCCCGGCGTGATCCACAGCAAAGATCCGATTGCCTCTCTTGAGGATATGCGGGGCAAGGAGCTGCGTGGACCGACCCGCATCGTCACCGACCTGCTGGGAGAGTTGGGCGCAACGCCTGTCGGCATGCCCCTTCCGCTGATCCCCGAGAACCTCTCGAAAGGTGTGATCACAGGTACAGTGATCCCCTGGGAAGTCACGCCATCGATCAGGCTAGCCGAATTGGTCGCACACCATACCGAAATCAGCGGTGACCGTGCGCTTTACACGGCGGTGTTTATCCTTGCGATGAACCTGGATGCTTATGATGCGTTGCCCGACGATCTGCGCGACATTCTGGATGCCGAGACGGGCAAAGCCATGGCCGAATTCGCGTCCACTGTCATGGTCGGGGCCGATGCATTCGGCCGAAGTCAGGCCGAAGGGAACACCATTGTCACGCTGGACGAGGACGAGGTTGCCCGATGGATCGAGGCCTCCGAACCAGTCTATGGTCGATGGATCGAACGGGCAAAAGACCAGGGGTTCGACGGGGTAGCCGCAATCGCCGAGGCGCAAGCATTGATCGCCGCAAACCGGTGATCCGTTCCCCGTCCGGACAAGCCAGTGATCCGGTTTAAGACCGTCGAGCGAGGCGTTGAGCGGTGCGCTGGCGCTCTTGCCGTGCTCGGCGGGTTGGGCTTGCTGGTTGCCACGGCGATCACATGCGTCAGTATCCTGCTCAGGCTTCTCAGCCGCCTTTTGCAACAGCTGGGCGCCGGCCTTGCGGACGACCGGATCCGACCCATTCTGGGAGAGGAGGAGTTGGTGTCCTATGGCGTGGGATTGGCCCTGTTTGCAGCCCTGCCATGGGTGATGGTCCGCCGCGGGCATATCCGCGTCGAACTTTTTAAACCGCTCTACGGCGACCAAATGAATCGGGTACTGGATCTGCTCGCGGATTGTGCGATGGCGGTGATCGGATATCTGATTATGACCCGGCAATGGTCGCTGATCTTTTCCAAACCACGCAGCGGGGAGGATCCTGTCCGAACCCTTCTGCGCGATGGTGACTTGGGCGCTATTGCCGAACGGTTGCGCACAGCACAGGAGTCTCAAATCCTGGCCATCCCGCTCTGGCCCACCTATGTGCTGGCCGAACTCTGTGTCGTCGCCTTTGTGGCGGTCGCCTGTTTTTGTGTGCTGCGGAGCGCCCGGGCCGTGATCCGGACGGACGGGTGAGCCATGGTCCAGACTCTGACCGGACTTACCGATTTTCAATTCGGTCTACTGAGTTTTCCGCTGGTTCTGATCCTGATTTTCCTACGCATCCCGATTGCCGCCGTATTGTTCCTCGTTGGACTTCTTGGGACCTGGATGGTCGCCGGCAACATGCGGATGATGGATAATCAGCTCAAGAGTTTTGCCTATGGCACATTCACCAATTACTCCTTGTCGATCATCCCGTTGTTTCTGCTGATGTCCGAGTTCGCCACGCGCGGCGGCATGTCTCAGTCATTGTTTCGCGCCGCTGAGGCATGGCTTGGCCATCGCAAAGGCGGATTGGCGATGGCAGCCATTGGCGCATCGGCCGGCTTCGGCGCGGTCTGCGGTTCGTCCCTGGCGACAGCATCGACAATGGGCAAAGTGGCCTTACCGGAGTTGCAGCGTGCAGGCTATTCCGGCGCGCTCTCAACCGGGGCGCTCGCCGCCGGGGGCACGCTGGGCATTTTGATCCCGCCGTCGGTTGTACTTGTGATCTATGCGATCCTGGCCGAGCAGAACATCGAGAAACTGTTCACCGCGGCCTTTGTGCCGGGCTTTCTGGCAATGCTTGGCTATATTGTCACCATTGCGGTCTACGCCCGCGTTGCACCGGAATCGGGAACGCCCCTCACCCGACAGCCCTATGGCGTGCGTATGCGCGCGTTGATCCCGGTCTGGCCGGTTCTGGTGATTTTCGCTCTGGTGATCGGTGGGATCTATACCGGGGCGTTTTCCCCCACTGCCGCCGCGGCGGTGGGCGTGGCCGGCACGATGCTTGTGGCCTGGACCAAGGGCGCGCTGACCCCAGCGGCGCTGGTCGACGCCCTGCTTTCGACAGGTCAGACATCTGCCATGATCTTTTTCATCATTCTGGCCGCGGGAGTGTTCAATTCGTTCCTTGCTGCGGCGCAGGTGCCGCAAACACTGGCCAGTTGGTTCCTTGAGACCGACCTCAACCCCTGGACGATCCTGATCGGCATGCTGTTGTTTTATCTGTTTCTGGGCACAGTGATGGACAGCCTGGCGATGGTGTTTCTTACGGTCCCGATCTTTGTCCCGATTGTTCTGCAGCTTGACTTCGGTATCCCACCGGCCGAAGTCGGCATCTGGTTTGGTATTCTGGTTCTGATCGCCGCAGAAGTCGGGCTCATCACGCCACCGGTGGGTCTGAACCTTTTCGTGATCAATGCGCTGTCCAAAACGGTGCCTATTGGACAGACCTATCGCGGCGCGCTGCCGTTCGTGGTGTCCGACATTCTCCGGATCGCCCTTTTAGTGACATTTCCGGGTATCACGTTGGCTCTTGTGCGGCTGTTCCACGGGTGAGCGATTAAACCCAAACCTGTCTGAGCACACCGATTATCGAAACCGGAAAATCGGGTACGCAAACACGTCCGCCAACCGGGCATGGGCAACTTGCTATTGCCATCGAACCCTGTAAACTTAACGGGTCCGAGGGTCGGTTCGGGCAATCCCCAAATATGAGGCCGATATGGCATATTCGACGTTTCGCATGGCGGCGACACTGGGACTCCTGACCGTCGTCGGGCCCTTTGCCGTTGACATGTACCTCCCCGCGCTGCCTGCGATTGCCCGGGACTTTGACACAAGTGTTGCCGCGACACAGGCAACACTGACCACTTATCTATTGGGTTTTGGGATCGCTCAACTTGTCTATGGTCCCTGGTCGGATCAGGTCGGCCGACGTGTGCCGCTCTATGCCGGGCTTGGAGTGTTTGTCCTTGGCTCACTGGGATGTGCGACGGCCCAGAGCGTCGAGTGGATGTTGGCAGGTCGCTTTGTCCAGGGAGTGGGTGGCGCGGCGGTCATGGTTATCCCGCGCGCGATAATCCGGGACATGCATACAGGCACCGCAGCAACACGGCTTACGGCGCTGGTCATGCTGGTTGTATCCGTCTCCCCGATGCTGGCGCCGCTGATTGGAAGTCTTCTGATGCTCGCCGGGTCCTGGCGGAGTATTTTTGCGCTTATCTCGGTCTATGCGGTGCTCGGCCTGTTCCTGGCCCGCTTTGCGCTGGCTGAAACACTCACACCCGCACGACGCATCCCGGTAAACACCACGAATATGGTCGCCGGTATCCGCGTGTTGTTGAGCAGCCGCTCCTTTGTCACCCTGACGTTTGTCAGCGGTTTTGGCATGGCGAGCTTTCTGGTGTTCATCGCCGGCGGCTCGTTTGTCTATACGCAGGAGTTCGGCCTCAGCCCGATGCAGTTCAGCCTGGCCTTTGCGTGCAATGCCGTCGGGTTTTTCGCAGCGTCGCAGATCGCTGCCCCCCTGGGCACACGGTACGGCATGCAATCGGTGGTCCGTCTGGCGACTGCTGGTTTCGCACTCAGCGCCGTGGCACTGCTTATCCTGGCGCTAGTTGGGGCGGTAACGCTGTGGGTATTGGTCGGGATGCTGGTTGTCACCAACGCATTCCTTGGCCTTATGATCCCGACCACCATCGTTGTGGCGCTGGATGAACATGGTGACATTGCCGGGCTGGCCTCCTCGCTCGGCGGAATGCTGCAGATGGCGGCGGGCGCAGGTATGATTACGGTGTTCGGTCCTTTCTTCGACGGCACCGCGACACCTATGATTGCCGCCATCGCGCTGTGTGCCACAACGGCATTTGTCATGTCCCAGCTCGCACCAAAACGGACCGTCGCGGCGTCCTCCGGCTGAGTGGATCCATCCGAATATTTCGCACTCGCAACTTGACGTTCCGCAACCGGCGCACAAGTCTCGGGGATGTCTTCGTCCAACGACACTCTACAGGCCACCGAGGCCTACTACGACGGCGCCTGCCCACTTTGTCGGCGCGAGGTCGCAGTGTATCGGAACATGGAGGGTCTGACGAATATCAATTGGGTCGACGTATCCGAACCAGAGCGCGCCCCGCAGGGTGTCAGCCAGGCGGATGCCCTGGCGCGGTTTCATATCCGCAGGGAAAATGGCGACCTGGCAAGTGGCGCATCGGCGTTCTTCGCGATATGGCGCCGAAGCCCGAGGCTCCGCTGGCTGGCCATCGCGTTAGACCAGCCGCCGCTGGTGAACCTGTCCGAGCTTGCCTACAGGGTCTTCCTCCGGCTGCGCCCACTGTGGCGCAGGTCATAGGTGCGACCGCAACACGTCTAGAAAGGCGCGTCCGAAACGCTCGGCCTTGATTGGCCCCATTCCTTTTAGCTGCTCCAGTGCCTCCAAAGTGTCGGGCCGTTGCTCGGCAATGCGCGACAACGTGGTTTTTGTGCAAGCAAGATAGACCTCCAGTCCGCTTTCGCCCCGGGCGAGCCGGACCATCTCGTCTTCCAACCGGTCGAACAGATCCGCGCTTGCCCGCCCGGCAATCCGGCGCCGAACCGGGTGCACGGCCCCCGCCTCCCCATTCACGACCTCAAGAAATATGCGGCCATAACGTTCGAGCTTCTTGGCTCCGACACCCGATATTCCGCGCATCTGGTCAAGTGTCGCAGGTCGCGTTGTGGCGATCTCCATCAGCGTGCGGTCCGGGAACACCACATATGCGGGCACCTTTGCAGCTTCGGCCAGCGCCCGCCGACGGGCTTTGAGTGCCGCGAACAACGGCGCATCTTCCTCGGCCACCAAAGCGCGGGGGACCGTCGTTACACCGCGCGCAGCAGCGGCAAAACGATCCCGCCGCAAGATAAGCGGCGCCTCACCCCGCAACACGGGCCGGGCCTTTTCGGTCAGCCGCAATCCGCCATGTTTCAGCACATCGGGGCGTAGGAAGTCCAAACCCATCAACTGCCGAAACACCACCTGCCACTGTCCCTTCGACAGGTCCTTGCCGCAGCCGAACGTGGGCAACCTGTCGTCCCCCCGCGCCCGCACCCTGGCGGTGCTGACACCACGTAGAATGTCGATCAGATGCGCCATGCCAAAACTCTGGCCCGTCCGCAGGACGGCCGAAAACACCTTCTGTGCGGC
>JBCCYF010000058.1:0-26143 GCA_039190275.1 Pseudomonadota bacterium
CGGCATCCTGGTGATCGAGGCGGGGCTGCTCACGCCGCCTTTCGGGCTGTTGGTCTATACCGTGAAAGGTGCTGTTCCAGACGCGGGCGCAACGCTGGGCATGATTTTTGCCGGGTCCACACCGTACTTTCTACTGATACTCCTGGCGGCGCTGATTGTGCTTTGGGTCCCGTCTCTCGCCACCTGGTTACCCCAAGCGATGCTCTGACCTTGCGGAGGCCCCGTATCCGGGGCCACGCCTTCTACCCGCAGGCGCGCTCCGCGCGTCTGCGGCCGCTACACGATGGGTCACGGTCGCGTCTGGCGACAGGAGGTCAGGCGAACGGCAAGGTATTTTGGTCCAGCTCTTCCCGCAGAGCGTCGAGAAAGAGCTGTGCCGGTATCGACACCGGGCGCCGGGCGGGCTCGATAATGGTGAAGTCCGACACAAATCCCGGTGAGATGATGGGGTTGACGCGTCTGTAGACACCATCCGCGTCGCCCAGGCAGATCATCTGCGGCAAAACTGTCACCCAGGTGCTGCTTGCCACCAGGCCGAGCGTCGCCAGCATGGCATCCATTTCAAGCCGTTTGGCGATGCGCACGCCGTGGGTTTCGAAATACTCATCAAGTTTCGCGCGCCGGGCGTTGTTGGGTGCCGGGACAATCATATTGAGCGGTGGCAGATCACCCAGGCGGAGGGGGCGCCGGTGCTCCAATCCAAGGGCGGGACCGGACACCAGATACTCGGGATTGCGCGTAAGATGCGTCACCGTCAAACCCTGTGTGGCGCGGGCCGAGGGCACAGCGGCAAAGTCCAGATCCTGGGCGCGCACCATTTCGGTCAGGGTCCCGCTGTACCCTTCGATCACCTCGACCTCGACATCCGCATAGGTGCCGAGAAAGCGGTCCAGGACAGGTGGCAGGATCGCGCGGGTAAAGGCCGGCATAAGCCCGGCGCGGACCCGGCCCGACACCCCCCTGCCGGTGGCCTGCGCCTCGGAGGTGGCAAGTTCAAGGTTGCGCAGAACCTCGATACAACGCGCATAGTACCGCTGGCCCGCGGGTGTGGGGCGCACACCCTCGGCGCTGCGATCAAACAGCGGTACGCCCAGCGCGGTTTCGACCGCGGCCACATGCTGGGAGACACCGGACTGGGTCGCATTCTCGCGCTGGGCTGCCCGTGTGAAAGAACCCTCTTCGACGACAGCGGCGACCGAACGCATTTGCCGGATGGTGACCATGCAACCCCATCAAAAATTTTAATCCAAACCGTTATCCATTATTATTGTCCTGCGGTCCACTGCGGTCCTAGTTTATCTGTGTACGCGACACGGAGGATAAGATGGACCTTGGCTTTTTCACCATGCCGATCCACCCGTTGGGCAAGGATTGGAGGCAATGCCTGGACGAGGATCGCCAGGCATTTCTGTTGGCCGATGAACTGGGATTTACCGAGGCCTATGTCGGGGAACACATCACCGACAGTGCCGAAAACATCACCAGCAGTGCGATGTTTGTCGCCTCGCTGGCGGCCGCCACCCGACAGATTCGCCTGGGCACCGGCACAGTGAATATGCCCAACAGCCACCCCGCGACGATCGCGGCGCAAATGGCGATGCTGGATCATATGCTGGATGGGCGGTTCAATTTCGGCATCTCGCCGGGGGGGCTTGCATCGGATGCCGAGGTGTTCGGAAACCTTGATGCAAACCGGAACGAGATGTTCCTGGAATGCATCAATATGGTTCTGGACATCTGGGCGTCGGACCCGCCCTACAACCTTTCTGGCAAGTACTGGCAGGTCTCGACTGAGCGTACGCAACTCACCGACATCGGACAGGGCATCATGCCAAAGCCGTTTCAGTCGCCACATCCGCCGATTGTGGTAACAGCCGTCGCACCGTTTTCCAAAGGGGTAACGGAAGCGGCGGCGCGCGGGTGGGAGCCCATCAGCGCGAACTTTCTGATGCCGCAATGGGTCGCCAGCCATTGGCCGAAGTATGTCGAAGGCTGCGAGCGCGCCGGGCGACCGGCAAATCCCGCGAATTGGCGCGTGGCAAAGTCGGTCTTTGTGGCGGATGATCTGGACACCGCACGATCCTATGCCCTGGGGCCGCAAAGCCCCTATGTGTTTTACTACAGCCAGCTTCTGACCAAGATGCGCAAGCACAACCGGCTCGAGTTGTTCAAGACCCATCGGGACCAGCCCGACGAAGAGGTAACGCTGGAAGATGTGTGCAACAGGCTGATCATTTGGGGAACGGCGGACAAAGTGGCGGATGACCTGCTGGCCTTCCGGGAGGAGGTTGGTGCTTTCGGGACCTTGCTCACCGCAGGCAAGGACTGGGCTGACGTGGCGCTTGCACGTCGTTCGATGGTGCTCCTGGCCGAACAGGTGAAGCCGAAGGTGGATGCGGCAATCAGCCTTGCCGCGGCCGAGTAATGCGCCGCGTTGAACTGCCCGGCGTTGTCCTGAACACGGCGGTGGACGGGCCGGACGGCGCGCCCTGGATCGTTCTGTCGAATTCGCTGGGCGCCAGTCTTGCCATGTGGGATCCGCAGATGGCGTTGCTCACGCGGACATATCGGGTGCTCAGATATGACACTCGCGGTCATGGACAGAGCGACGCGCCCCCGGGTCCCTACAGCTTTGATGCGCTGATCGGCGACGTTCTGGCGCTGATGGACCATTACCGGATTGAGCAGGCGCATTTCATGGGGCTGTCAATGGGCGGGATGACCGGTTTGGGGCTGGCCCTGACGGACCCGGGTCGGTTCCGTGGGGTGATCTGCGCGGATGGCCGCGCCGACGCGCCACCCCCGTTCCGGGCCATGTGGGACGACCGTATTGCCAAAGTCTCACAAGGGGGGCTGGAGGCGATCGTGGAGGGGACGCTGGCCTCCTGGCTAACCGATGACTGGCGTATGGCAAATCCCGGACCGACCGAAGCGATCCGGAAGATGGTCCTGTCAAATGCGCCTGACGGATATATTGCGTGTTGCGAAGCGCTGAAAACCCTAGACTACCTCAAAGACCTTTCGCACGTGTCCTGCCCGGTACTGTACATCGGCGGGGCATTGGACAAGGGCGCGCCGCCCGAGGTTATGCAGGCCATGGCCGCCGCGACGCCCGGCGCGACCTATGTCCAGATCGCGGCGGCCGCGCATGTTGCGAACATCAATGCGCCCGAAGCTTTCAACGCGGCACTTGCCAGGATGCTTGACGTGGCTTGAGACGGCTGATCGCCCGCTCGGCCAGGTGGAGACCGCTTTCATAGGCGGCCTCGACGCGCGCACCCAGTGTCCAGTCGCCGCCCACCAGAAGGGTATCCTGGGCCAGCGACAGCACAGGCTGTCCCAGCGCCCTGGCAGTCATCGCGTAGCGCCACCGATGGGCGGCGGCAGCGGTGACCGAGGTGGGACCGACACTGCTTATAAAGGCCGGGGTCAGCAGCTCGATAACCTCGGCCGGATCACGTTCGAGGTGCGCCTTGCTCCAGTCCGGAGTGGCGTGAACGATCCAGGTTTCCGTGGTCGCCGCCCGCCCCGGTTTTGAACTGTCGCGCGCCGCCCAGGCAATAGGACCGGCCTCGGGCCGAAAACTGTCCGGCCCACCTTCCGGCGGCCGTGAAAGGCTCAGCATCAGTGCCCAGCATGGGTGGATTTTGACCTGCGACAACGCGTCGATGCCGGGTACCTTTGCCAACAGCACGGCGGATTGCGGCGCAGGCAATGTGCTGATGATCTGGTCGAATGGTCCGTCTTGGGCGCCATCCTCGAATTCAAGGTGCCACAGGTCGCCCGTTTGCCGGACAGCTGTGACGCGCGCTGGTTGGCGAATATCCAAGCCGTCGGCCAGCGGCCGGACAAGGGCAGACATGCCGGGGGTTCCGACATACCAAGGGTGCGCGCCGTCGCGGCCCTTGGGCGACCAATGTGCCGCCGCCCCGGCTGCCACCAACCGCTCAAGAAATTCCCTGAACCGGGGGCTGCGCGCGGTAATATATTGCGCGCCGTGATCAAACGCGCCCGACGGGCCGCGCCGGGTTGCGAGACGACCGCCAAGACCGCGGCTCTTTTCATAGACCACCGGGCAATACCCGGCGTCCCGCAGTTGGGCCCCGCACACCAGGCCGGACAGGCCGGCGCCCAAGATTGCGATGCGGGGCTCGGAGGGGTGCAGTGTCATTCCCCGCACATAGCCGCTTGTGCGCGCCAGTCCAGGGCCGAGGCGGCTTTCGCCTTTCGCCCGACCCTGCATCGGACTAGGACAATGGCATGACGTTTGAGCTTACGACGCTTCGGGATCTGTCCTCTGCCGCCTTTGATACGATCATTGATGTGCGCGCGCCGTCGGAGTTTGCGCTGGACCATGTCCCGGGCGCCATGAACCTGCCGGTGCTCAGCGATGCGGAACGGGCCGAGGTGGGCACGCTTTACAAACAAGTGGATAAGTTCGAGGCGCGCAAACGCGGGGCGGCCCTTGTCGCGCGCAACGCGGCCGATCATATTGACGGGACGCTCAGGCAAAGGCCCGGCGGGTGGCGGCCCCTGATCTATTGCTGGCGCGGGGGACAGCGGTCAGAGTCCTTTGCCGCGATCCTGTCGCGGATCGGCTGGCGTGTCGAGGTGCTGAGCGGAGGGTATCGGAGTTATCGCCGCCGCGTGGCTGCGGTCGTGCATGACCAGCCCATCGCGCCGCAGGTCATCGTTCTCGACGGCAACACCGGTACCGCGAAAACCGCGTTTCTGCAGCGGTTGCGCGCGCGTGGACACCAAACGCTGGACCTTGAGGCCGCCGCCGGGCATCGCGGCTCGGTCTTTGGCCATTTGCCGGAAAGACAGCCGTCTCAAAAGGCATTCGAAGGGCGGCTGGCCATGCAATTGTCGGCAATGGATGCGGACCGACCGGTCGTGGTAGAAGCGGAGTCGAGCAAGATCGGCAATGTTCAGATCCCGCCCAGTCTGTGGACGGCGATGATCCTGGCGCCCCGCATACGCCTGAATGTCCCGCTCTCCGCGCGGGCAGGTTACCTGGTCGAGGCCTATGGCGACGTGACGGCGGATCCGGTGGCGTTGAACGCCACACTGGACGCCCTTCGGCCGCATCAGGGCGCCGCGCGTATCGAGGCCTGGCAAGCCATGGTGGCAACGGGTGCGTTTGGGGCGCTGGCCGCCGAACTCATGGAGGCGCATTACGATCCGCGATACGCCAAGTCGCGCATGCGCCGCAGCACCGGCCGCGTGGTGGATGTCCATGTCGCGGTGCTAGACGATGAGGGCCTTGCGCATGGCGCGGAACAGATCGAAGCCGCTCTGAGATCGCTTAGTGCAGTCTGATCTCCACCGGCCCGTCCGTCACGGTGCCAATCGCGGCCGCCGCATAACCTGCTGCCCGGAGTTCCGACAGCGATGTGGCCGCGCGGCCAGGCTCGACCGAGGCAAGCAGGCCACCGGAGGTCTGCGGATCATGCAGTAACCGCGCGCGCGCCGCATCGGCGATCGGCGGCAGCGGTAGCGGCGCACGCCGCCGATTTGCATCGTAGAGTGTGGATCCAAAACCGGCTTCTGACAGCGCATAAGCCCCGCTCAGCAGAGGTATCGCCTGCAGATCAATCTCGGCGCCGACCCCCGAGGCGCGCAATATGGCAAGCAGATGGCCGGCCAGACCAAAGCCTGTGACATCGGTCATTGCATGCGCGTGGCGCAGGATTACGGCGGCCTGCCCCTGCGATTGTGTCATCGTGTCCCACAGTGCCGCGATCCAGCGCCCCTTGGCCCGCATGGCCATTTCCGCCGCGAGAAGCGTACCGCTGCCAATCGGCTTGGTCAGGATCAGCGTATCGCCGGGCTGTGCGCTGCTCAGCAATATGGGCCGGTCAGTGACCAGGCCGGTAACCGTGAACCCAACGGTCAGCTCTGTGCCTTGCGTGGTGTGGCCGCCGACGATCTGCGCGCCGTGCGCCGCAAAAACCTCGGTCGCGGCTGCGGAAATCTCGGCCAGCATCGCCGTTTGCATCGCCTCGGTCATCCACGGAAGGATGATTGTGCTCAGTACGGTCTGCGGCGTGGCCCCCATCGCCCAGATGTCACCCAACGCATGCACGGCCGCGACCCGGCCCATCAGCCACGGATCAGGGGTAAATGCGCGAAGATGGTCGGTGCTGATCACCTGAAGCGCTCCGCCAATCCGTACAATCGCGGCGTCATCCGATGGTGCCGGCAAAACATCGGGTCTTGGCACAGTATCGCGTGACGCGGCCAAACCGCTGTCCAGCGCATCCGCCCCGAGTTTTGCCCCGCACCCCGCGCAGGGCGGCGGGCCGCTTGCCAGTGCAGCAGCACCTTTGGCGGCGGTGCCCGCCGGAGGATCTGCACGTCGGCAGGGCAACCGGCTGAACCGCTCCATAAACGCGCGGTCAATGCGGTCCTTCCAGCGCCACACGCAGGGGCCGCTGACGGTCAACGGGCCCCGTTGACCAACGGCCCGCCTGTCACCCAGCGAAATCAGCTTCAGGAAATCGGCCTGCGGTTGAAACCGGCGCCGCTGTTGCCCGCATAGATCCGCGCGCAGGTTGTGAAACAGAACCGGTGCCGCGCGGACCGCATACACCCCTGCCTTGGGGCGTGGCGAGGGGATAAAATGTGCACAATCGCCCACCGCATAGACGCGCGGATCGGTCACGCTCCGAAGGTGTCCGTCAACCGATATGAACCCGTTTTCCAGCTCCAGACCTGTTTCTTCCAGCCATCTGTGCGGCAGCGCGCCCGCGCTTCCAACGACCAGATCGGCGGAAAGGACAGTCCCATCTTCAAGATGCACCTCCCCCGGCCGGACCCTGACGACCCCGGAGTTTTCCAACAGTTCTGCGCCGATCCGCCGGAGTTCGGACCTCAACCGGTCCCGCACCTGTCGCGAAACGCCGCTCAGCGCGGTGGTCCGGTCAATCAATGTGATCTTTGCGGTTGGCAGCCGGTGACGGATGGCCAATGCCAACTCGACCCCGGCAATACCCGCACCGATGACACTGACGCGGGCGGCCTCCGGTGCGGTTGCCGCAAATGCGGTCCAGCGGTCGGCGAAGACATCCAGGGGTTTGGCCGGGACCGCATGCGCCTCGAACCCAGGGATCGACGGCATCCCCGATGTGATCCCGATGTCCAGCGACGCAATGTCATAGCGCAGCGGCGCGCGCCCGGACACTTCGATCTGCCGCGCCCCCAGGTCGATCGCTGTTGCACGGCCAAGGACTAGCCGTGCCCCGGCAAAGCGCGCCAGCCGCACCAGATCAATGTCCAGCGCGTCCCGTGGATAATGGCCCGCGACATGTCCGGGCAGCATGCCGGTATAGGGTGCAGCCGGGGCGGGGTTGATCAGGGTCATTTGCACACCGGGGGTCGGCATCATGCCCCAGCGCCGCAGAACAAGCGCATGTGTGTGACCGCCGCCGACCAGAACGAGGTCCTTGGTGAGGGGCAGGGGGGTGTGCATTGGACTGACCTCGCCTATGTCGTCCCCAACGTGCTACGCGCGGGGGTTTGGAATGGCGAGGGGCAATGTGACACGGTTCAGACTGTTTGTTGCCGTTCTGGCGGTTTTGGGCGTTGCGACCGCGCTGTATCGGCTCGAAGCGCCACGTGCCGGACTGCAGATCTCGGAGCTTGAGCTGGGCGCCTCGCCCGCGCGACTCTATACCGGGCGGGACAGGCAGGGGCCGCTGGTGATTGTAGCGCATGGTTTTGCCGGATCGCTGCAAATGATGGAGGCTTATTCCCTGACCCTAGCCCGCGCGGGCTATACCGTCGTGAGTTTCGACTTTGAGGGGCATGGGCGCAACCCTGTGCCGATGTCCGGGGATGTCACTGCAATTGAGGGCACCACCGCGCGGCTGGTTGCCCAGACCCGGGCGGTCCTGGCGGAGGCCAGGTCAGTAACCGGGCAGACCGATGCTGCGTTGCTGGGCCACTCGATGGCGTCTGATGTTATCGTTCGGGCGGCGATGGAAGATCCCGGGGTGCCGGCCATCGTGGCGATCTCGATGTATTCAGAGGCGGTCACCGCGACATTCCCCGAACGGCTGCTGATCCTGACCGGTGCCGGTGAACCGCACTTGCGGCGCGCTGCCCTCGCGGTGCTGGCGCAGGTGTCACCGGCAGCCTCCGAGGGAGTTACCGTACAGAACGCAGGAATTGTGCGTAAGGCGGTGGTCGCGCCGGGGGTCGAGCATGTCGGCGTGTTGCATAGCCAAACCGCCCTGCGCGAGGCACGGGCCTGGCTAAATGCGACACTTCCAGTGGATGGCGGTGGTCCGGTTGTCAGTCCGGGACCTTGGGTGCTGTTATTGCTGACCGCACTCGTGCTGCTCGCCTGGCCGCTGAGCGCCCTTTTGGGACCGCTGCGCACTGCGCCTCCCGCGCTGTCTGCCAGACGTTTCGCAGCCATTGTGCTGGTCCCGGCCATACTGACACCGGTTGTCGTGACCAGTGTGGGATATGATTGGTTGCCGGTGCGCGTGATGGACTATCTTGCGGTGCATCTGCTTGTCTATGGGGGCGTCCAACTTGTCCTTCTGGGCTGGTTTTCTGCCCGACCGGACATGCCGCGTCTGATCCCGATCCTTGCGCTTGTTGTCTGGGGCCTCCTTGTTTTCGGGGCGGCGCTGGACCGATACGGCGCAAGCTTCTGGCCCAACTCCGCACGGTGGACCCTTATTGCCGTATTGGCAGTCGGCGCCATTCCGGCGATGCTGTCAGACAGCATCCTTGCCGCTGGGCGGCCCCGGGGAATCCTTCGGATGCTATTGGCGCGATTGGGCTTTCTGGGATCGCTGGTATTGGCGGTTTTCCTGGACGGGCCGCCACTTTTCTTTCTGGTTATTGCGGTGCCGGTGATCCTGCTGTTCTTTCTGACCTATGGGCTGATGGGGCGGTGGGTGCTTGAGCGCAGCGGACCAACCTCGGCCGGTGTTGGTCTTGGGTTGATCCTTGCCTGGGCGATTGGTGTGAGCGTGCCGATGTTTCTGGAGTAAATCCTGTGTCGCGGGCCCAAGGATCAGCGCGCGGCGGCCGCCGATTTGGCAGGTTGGTGCAGCATGCTGGCCCCACCGGGTGCCGATACCGCCAACGCCCCTTGCAGGTTACCGTCTCGGAGGCAGTTGGACAGCGGGCGATTGTCAAGCCAGGCGTTGAGGAACCCGGCGTTGAACGCGTCACCCGCCCCGGTCGTATCGACTACACCCGCAGGCTCTGCCGGATCTGACAGGCGGTGGGATGCGGTTACGGCCTCGGCGCCCATAGCACCTTGTTTGATCACCGTGAGCGGCGCAAAAGGCAATCTATGCCCGCTTTGTATCAGCGCCTCCGCCTCGTCGGCGTTTGGAAGCAAGACGTCGATTTGCGACAGTAGCGGCGTAAGACCGCCCCGTTCCAGTGCGTCATCCGACCCGCAGTCGGCCGAGATGGTCATCCCCGCGGTGCGGGCGGCGGGAACCAGTTCGGGCGCCTCAAGCAGGGTTGTGAGCTCTCCGATATGCAGATGCTTGTACCCGGTTAACACCTGCGGCAGGTCCGGCACGGCCGGTCCGCACCGTCGGGTCAGAAAGGCGCGGTCGCTTTGATGTGCCATAGCCACGGTGACCTGAGCGTCAATGCCCGGCCGCGCGCGCTGCGACATATCAAGCGCGATATCGGCCTCGGCCAGGTCGGCGGCGATGGCTGCATCGAAGGGGGGTGGCGGAAGGTAGCTGAGCAACGCGGCCGGCCGCCCAAGGGCGGAAAGATGCGCTGCCGTGATGAACGCCCCGCCGCCGGGATGAACCGCAAGTCCGCTCGCGAAGGTTTCGGCTCCAAGACGCGGAAGCTCCCCCAATCCTGTGAACACCAGATCGGTATAGAGACGCCCGGCGCAGATCACCCCCGGTCTCATGCGAGCGTCTGACCGGTTGCTGCGTCGAAAAGATGCATGTTGGCAGGGTCCGTGCCCAGCCGGATGGTCTCGCCAACCTTGGGCGGTGTCCGGCCGGATACTTTTGCGATCACCTCCTGCCCGTCGACCGAGACATAGGCGAGCGTCTCCGATCCCAGGGGTTCAAGCACCGAGATTACACCCTCAAGCATCGGCGTTCCGTGACCCGGTGCAAGATCATCAGGACGGATGCCCAGCACCACCGGGCGGTCGTCGGAAAGCGAGACCGGGGCCGGCAGGCTGGCGCCGCCCGCAAGGTGCAGCTTTCCACCCGATGTCCGCACCGGGAACATGTTCATCGACGGCGCGCCGATGAACTGGGCGACAAAGGTGTTGGCCGGTTTGTGATAGACCTCGCTCGGGGTGCCAACCTGCTGAATGTATCCGTCCTTCATGATGACGATACGGTCCGCCATTGTCATCGCTTCGACCTGATCATGGGTGACAAATACGATAGTGTTTCCAACGCGTTGATGTAGCTTCTTAATCTCCAACCTCATCTGGGTGCGCAGTTGCGCATCCAGATTTGACAGGGGTTCGTCGAATAGGAACACCGCCGGGTCCCGGACCATGGCGCGGCCGATCGCCACCCTTTGTCGCTGCCCACCGGACAATTGGTTTGGCTTGCGGTCCAGCAGGTCCCGCATCCCGAGGATTTCAGCAACCTCGTCGATCCGGCGGTTGCGGTCCGCCATGGGAAGCCCGGAGGTGCGCAGCCCGAAGCCGATGTTCTTACGCACACTCATATGCGGATAGATCGCGTAGTTCTGAAACACCATGGCGATGTTGCGCTCTTTGGGTTCTAAGTTGTTGACCACGCGGCCGTCAATCTCGACCTCGCCCTCTGTAACTTCTTCGAGGCCAGCGATCAGGCGCAGGGTGGTGGACTTTCCGCAGCCTGACGGTCCGACAAAGACGATGAACTCGCCGTCCTCAACCTGCAGACTGATACCATGCAGCACCTCGGTTTTGTCGTAGGTTTTTACCAGGTTGCGCAAAGCGAGATTGGCCAAGGGACTATTCCGGGATCAGGGCGTCAAAGACGCGGTCAAGCTGGGTGGTGGCGTTGGACACTCGGTGATGTGCAGTATCAGCACGGTCTTGCAAAGCATTGATATGTCTGTCGTACTCCGCAAAAGCGCTGTCCATCGCGGATGGGGCCGGTCCGCCCGGCCGGTCGCGCACCTCGATAAAGTGTTCTGGGCTGACCGCCGTTGCAAACCGCTCCGGATCAAGCCGTGTCTGTCGACCGGTCTGTGTTTCAAAGGCGGCCGCAAACGCCTGATGTCCCTGGTGCAGCGCGCTCCCCCCGGCGATCACGGCCCGCGCCGTGTCGGCGGCAATTTCATGCGCCTGGCGAAAGCTCAGCCCTTCCTCCCGCACCAGCGTGTCCGCAAGCTCGGTGATGGTGACGCAGGCGGCGTCGGTCGTCCGGCGCACACGCCCGGCGTTGATCCGGCAGGCCGATATCACTGCAGCCATCAGTTGCAGCATGCGCCCACCGCTTTCGAACGCGGTATATCCCGCCGCCTGCACTTCACCCTCGCTGTCGTTCATATCGGTAAACGGCGTATTGTGCATCGTGTTCACCACCATATCACAGCGTCCGCAGGTCGCTGACGCAAGATGGCGCATATGTTCAAGCGGGACCGGATTGCGCTTTTGTGGCATGATCGAGCTGATCTGGACCAGTGCGTTGGGCATATACAGCTGGCCAACTTCGAAGGCCGACCAAAAGGCCATGTCCTGCACGACCCGGCCAAGGTGCAGGAAGAGCAGCTTCAGCGCTGAATAAAGCCCGGTGACATAGTCGACCGAGGCGATGCAGCCATAGGCGTTCAGGAGTGGATCCTGAAACCCCAAAAGTTCGGCAACCCGTGCGCGATCAACTGGAAAGCCGCTGGTGGTGATGGCCGCCGCCCCCATCGGGCAATGATCGAGTGCGTCGCGAGCGTTGGCCAGACGTTCGAGGTCCCGGATCAACACTTCAAGGGCTGCGGACAGGTAGTGACCAAAGGTCGACGGCTGTGCCGGTTGTCCATGCGTATAGGCGACGATGAGCGTGTCCCGTTCGGTCCGCGCTTTCTTCAGTATAGATGCGGCGAGATCCCGGCCGACCGTTAAAAGCGCGTCACATCGCTGGCGCAGGGCCATCTTGAAGACGGTATGGTCGATGTCATTGCGGGACCTCGCCGTATGCAGCATACCGCCCAGATCCGGCCCTAACCTGGATTTCAGTTCCGCCTCGACCAGGAAGAAATAGTCCTCGAACTCGCCCGTGTAGCTGAGGTCCTTCGGATCGATCCCCAGATCAATATCCCTTAGGGCCGTTGCGATTGCAGAGCCCTGATCCGGCTCCAGGATGCCGACCTCCACCAGCATGACCAGATGCGCCTTGTTGATCTGCGCCATATGGCCCGCGTAGTGTTCTTTGACCCCCTCAAAAAGCGGCGACAGCACGGTATCGCGATAGACCGGATCGGGAAAACGGGAGCTGTCGTTCACAGCAGGCCCCCCGGGGTGTTTTCGCCCCATGCGCTGCGGTAAGTGTAGTGCGGCACGCAATATCGCCTCCGCAAGTCCGGGGACTTCGATAGACCAGGCACAATAGGCGATTGCCCAAGGGTGCGGGCAAGTCTCAAAGGGCAGTTGGACGCGTCGCCGCTTGGCCAGATTTCGCATCCCCCACCAGATCGCCATCCGGCGGCCGAATGGCGCAGTGGTATGTCTGCTTTCCTGCTCATCCTTTCAGCCCTGCCATAACTACACCGCGGATGATGAACCGCTGGAATATCAGGAACACAATCAGTGTCGGAAGGGTCGAGATGGCGGCGCCTGTCATGATCAGTTCCCACTCCACCTGCTGCTCGACGCTGAAGGTGGTGAGCCCGACGGGCAAAGTGTACATCTCGACCGAGTTTGTGACGATCAGGGGCCAGATGAAGGCCGTCCAGTTGCCCAGAAACACAAAGATCGCCAGTGCTGCGAGGGCGGGTTTCACCAACGGCATCGCCACAGACCACCAGATCTGAAACTCATTCAGTCCGTCGATGCGGGCCGCCTCGATAAAGTCATCGGGTACGGTCTCAAAAAACTGCTTCATCAGAAAGACGCCGAACGCCGTCATCATGCCGGGAAACATAATGCCCCAATGGGTGTCGAGCCAGCCGAGTTGCTGGCTCATCAAATACCAGGGGATCACCAGCATCTCGGTCGGGATCATCAGGGTCGAAAGGATCGCGATAAACACGATGTAGCGGCCGCGAAAGCGGAATTTGCACAAGGTATACCCGACGAGACTGTCGAAGAAGACATTGCTCACGGTGGTCAGCACGGCAATCAGCAGCGAGTTTCCGAACCAGTATGCAAAGCGGATGTCGCCAAGCACGAGCTGGTAGTTCTCAAGCGTCGGCTCCTCGGGTATCAGGTTGAGGTTGTAGACCTCGAAGGGAAACTTGAGCGACGTTGAAATCATGTAGGCAAGCGGCATAACCATCAGGATCCCGCCGCCGAACAGCAGAAGCCATCGCAGGACCTGACCTGGATTGCGTTTGCGCGATACCGTGCCCGTGGTCAGAAGCGTTTGGGAGGACGCCTTTGTGCTCAGCTCGTCAGCCGTGGTCATCAGCGGTCCTTCAGCAGGCGCAGCTGCAGCAGGCTGACACACAGCAGCACCGTAAAGAGCACGACCGTCTGCGCCGCCGCATAGCCCATGTCAAAGCTGTTGAAGGCTGTATCGTAGATCATCAGCACCAGCGGTTTCGTTGCATTCAGCGGACCGCCCGGGTTGTTGGTGGTCATGTTGAACACATGATCGAAGATCCGCAGAAATCCGATCGACGAAAAGACCACCAGAAACACGATTGTCGGCTTGAGCAAGGGCAGCGTGATTTCGGTCAGCACCGTCCAGGTCGACACGCCGTCGATCCGGGCCGCCTCGTAATAGGTTTTGGGAATGGCCCTTAAACCGGCCATGAAAATAATGATCTGAAACCCCAGACCCGCCCAGACCGCCGGCGCAAGGACCGACGGCAGGGCATTTGTGGTGGAGTTCAAGAATGCAATTTGCGGGATGCCGAAGGATGCCAGAAAATTGTTGAACAGCCCGATGGGCACGGGTTGATAGAACCATCGCCACACCCAGGCCATGGCAACGGCACTGGTCATAAAGGGCAAGAAATACAACGCCCGTATCGTGCCGTGCATAAACCGGACCTTGTCCAGATGATACGCAACAGCAAAGGAGACGACCAGGCTGACGGGTGTCCCGATGATCAGATACAAAAAGGTGTTGCCGAATACCTTCCAGAAAACCGGATCATTCCACAGCTTGTGATAGTTCTCTAACCCGGTCCATGTGCGGTCGCCCAGCAGGTTCCAGTCCATGAAGGATAGAACAAAAGCGTTTGCTGTGGGGTAGAAGCGTATACCGACATAGAACACAATCGGAACCGCCAGAAAGCCCCAGGCCCAGGCAACCTGTTTTTGCCGGATCGAGAGGTTTCGGTATAGCTGCACGCCGATCAATTCCTAGCTGCTTTGACCCGGTATCCTATGCGACGCGGAGCAGGCCCAGGCGTCCCTTTGGCCGTTGCCTGTGTTTGCCTGTGCCGGGGGCGAGAACCCGTCCGCCCCGACACAGGCTGTGCACTTACCTGCGCGCTGAACGCTACTCGCTATAGTAGTCGTTCAGGATCGCCTGTTCCGCTTCCGCAGCGGCGGCCAGGCTATCGGCCACCGACTGGCCCTCAAGCTCGACCCGGCTGACCATATCAACCAGCACCTGCCGTTGCGCGCTTTCATCGGCAAAGATTGTGGTGTTGGCGTACTCCAGGCCCCGGATAAAGGGACCGTAAACCGGGTTGTTTGCATTCGCTTCGGTCAGTGCAGCCGAGGGTTTGGCGGGTAGTTCGCCCACGGTATCAATCCACACCTGCATCGCCTCGTCCGAGGTGACGTAGTCCATGAACTTCACCGCGGCGTCGTACTTTTCGCCCTCGGCCTTAGTGGTGATGGCATTGACCCAATAGGACGAGTAGTTTGATTTCGTCCCATCCGGTCCCGCCGGCAGCTCTGCGACGCCCCACTTAAGGCCCCTTGTGTCGTTCAAGGCGCCAATGCGGAACGACCCGTCGATGTGCATGGCCGCGCGCCCGGCCTTGAACGCGGCCTGGGCTTCATCCATGAAGCCCGACTGTGTGATGCCATGCTCCTTTTCCAGGTCGACATAGAATTGCAGCGCCTTTTGCCCGGCTTCGTCGTTGTAGTTCACCTCGCGATAGATGTCGGAGTAGGGGTCGCCGCCGAACTGGCGTGTCAGAACCTCCCGAAACCAATGGTGGTCCTGTCCGGTCATGCCTGTGGTCAGGCCGACTTGCGTGACGTTGCCCGCACCGTCGCGTTTGGTCATCGCCTTTCCCATCTCGATCAGCTCATCGAGGTTTGCGGGCGGGGCGTCGAAACCCGCCTCTTCAAAAAGTCGCTCATTGTAAAACAGTGCCAGGCTCCGGACCGCAGTCGGCAGGGCCATATAGGCATCGTCGCGACGCATTGCACTGACCATTGGGAAAAACTCGGCTTCGATCTTCTCGGGCGGGAAGGCCTCGGTGGGTAGCGGTTGGATCAGATCGGCTTCGACATAGTCGTTCAACCAGCCATAGAACAATTGTACTACGTCGGGACCCTCACCCGCCGGGATTGCCGCCGCAACTTTGGTGCGGTAGTCGGCGTAGGGGAAGTGGGTCATCTTGACCGTTATGCCAGGATTTGCCGCCTCGAAATTTTCGATCAACGTATCCATCGCATTGACGCGCGCCTCGAAGAAATACTGCCAGTACTCAATCTCAACCGCGTGAACGCTGCTTCCCAGCAGTGCAGCCGCACCCGCCGATGTCGCCAGGGTCCAGGATTTTAAGTAGGAAAACATCGCCATAAGCTCCCTGTTTCTGTTGCCAGACCGGGGAAGGCGCAGTCTGTGCTGCCGGATCCACCCCCTGAGTCGATTAACTCAACTTACTTGAGCCTACAGGTTTTCACGGGTATTGCGAGTCCGTTTCGTCTCCCGACAGCAGGCGTTAAGCTGCGTATACGGGCGAAATCCTGCGCGAAGGAGTTTTAAGGCTTCTGTCGCAATTGAACTTACAACGCGACGCGCCCTTGGCCTTGAGGCACCCTGGCAGCCACTCCAGCCCGCAGTATCGCGCGACGTGATGACTCAATATGATCGCGAGGGCCGTGCTGAAGGGAGTGTGTGAGCGCGCCAGCTCACCCGGTCCTTTCTCTCGTCGGTGTAAAAAACCAGTAACTCCGAACACGGCGGTTTAGCACCGTGCCCAAGAACGCGTTTGGACTGCCGCCCCTGTCAGTCAGATAAGGGCCGAAGTTGTTTATGCCTGTTGCACAATCCCGCGGGAGTGCGCCGGAAGCTGCCCTTTTCCGCACCGCGGAACCCAGGACAGCTTCCGGCGTAGGGTTTCGCCCCCGGCCGCAACTGACGACAGTGTGCGGCCGGGGGGCCCGGTGGTTCAGGTCTAGACGGTACTATCGTTCACGCATTGCACCCAGACTTCGCCACGCAGGTGGAAATCGGACGACTTGCCGCCCGATGCGTTGGCCCTGATCTTATAGTTGAAGAGATACGTGCCCAGGAGGTCCACGGTGCTGTCGTCCGAAACGGTGACGCGTCCGTATTCGTCCCCAAAGGGTCCATTGATGCCCCCTTCGTCCGTATCCTCGACCACCCAGCTTTCCAGGCTTACGGGGAAACTGACCCCTCCGCCGCCGCCGCAGGCGTTCAGGTTGATACCTTCATAGATCACGCTGCCCAGTCCGATGGGCCATGTCTCGCCCGGACCCGGTAACGGCAGGGATAGATCGAATTCGGTTTGGATTGTTGCCACATCGCTGTCCCCTTTCCAGAAGACCCACGACTGCGGTACACCGCCGTTCGCGACCACCTGATGCTCCATTTCATAGAGCACCAGAAGCAGACGAAGATTTGGCGCGACGTGCCCCGCTTCTTTGTCGGTGGGCCCGCCCGGTCCGCCGCTGCGCGATCCGCCAAGCGGCAGGGCCAGTTTCAGGCCCGTCGGTGCTTCACGCTTGAGCCTGGCAATGGGCTGTAGCGTTTCGACTTTCTTGAAGCCAAGATCGCCTGTGACGGGATAGATGAAGCCCTTTTGCTTGGTGGTAAAGCGCCCGGTTTGGGATCGCTGATCGCGTGTCTTTAGATCAGACATGGGATGCCCCTCTGAGGTAAGTGTTACAAATTTGATTTACACGAAGGCCGCCTAGGTAGGGGCGTAGATGCCGGGTGTCTGTTGCGATTCGCACTCCGGCATGGTGTTTCCGTTTCGGGTGTCGCAAAAGACTGCTCGATTAACTCAACTAAGTTGAGTATCCCGCGCAAACACGGTAGGCCTGAGCGCATGTCAGACCGCGATCCCCAGACCATAGGCGCAAACGCCGGGCGATCACGCCGCCATAATCGCCAGGTGGTGCTGGGGCATGTGCATCGTGCCGGTGCCATAGGGCGGGCGCAAATTGCCCGCGACCTAGGGCTCAGCACCCAGGCGGTGAGCAACATTATCGCCGAACTTGAAGGCGAGGGTCTGCTGCGGGCGACCGGGCGGCGGGTCGCCGGGCGGGGCCTGCCTGTGGTGCAATATGCACTCAACCCGACCGGCGCAGTGGCTCTGGGCATTGAGGTCAGGCCCGATGCGGTGCTGGCAACGGCTGTCAATCTGGATGGTACGGCGTTGTTCAAGGCACGCCATACAGTGACGTCTGCCGATCCCGAAACAGTACTGGAAATCATGCCAGGCCTGCGCGACCGGGCATTGGAAAGCGCCGGCGTGTCCGCATCGAAACTGCTTGGGGCGGGGGTCGTCATGCCCGGGCCGTTCGGGATGCGCGGTTTTTCCGAAGGCGTGTCGGATCTGCCGGGGTGGCAAAACAGTAACGCGGAGGCATTGTTCGGTCAGGCGCTGTCCCTGCCGGTCGCGGTCGAGAACGACGCAAATGCCGCTGCTGTGTCCGAACGGGTTTCGGGCGTTGCACGCGGCTTTGAGAGTTATGCCTTCTTGTACTTTGGTGCCGGGCTGGGCTTGGGTGTGGTAACGGGCGGGCGGCTGCTGCGCGGTGCGCGGGGCAACGCCGGTGAGGTCGGGCATATTCCGGTGGCCAGCGAAAATGGCCCGGTGCCGCTCGAAAGCCGGGTGAGCCGACTGTCGGCGCGCCGTCATCTGGCTGCCGCCGGTATTGAAGCCGATAGCATTGGGGACATCGAAAGCCTCTATGCCGCACGTAACCCGGTGCTGCTTGATTGGTTGGCGCAAACGGTACAGCCGCTATCTTTGGCGGTGCAGACAATTGAGAACCTGTTCGACCCGCAAGCCATTGTTTTCGGTGGCGCGCTGCCATCCGGTCTGATTGCCGAGATGATCGGCGGTATCCAACTTGCCGATACCTCGGTTGCGGCAAGGCCCGACCGGGTGGGGCCGCGCCTCCTGCAGGGCGCTACGGGGCGCATTACTGCGGCCGTTGGTGCGGCGGCGCTGATTATAAACCAGAGTTTTACGCCGCAGATCGGACCGCCGCATTGACACCCCCCCGGTCCCATTTCGTACCGATCCCATCCCGCCGACCCGATTTCACAGGACGTTCCCATGCCCCTTACCGACCATGCGCTTATCAGCGCCGAGCGCTCCGCCCCTCGCATCGTCGAGCTTTGGTTCGCCTTGCAGCCGCTCCGGTCCACGGTCCGGTTTATGAATACCGGGGCGCATCCGGACGACGAAACCTCCGCGATGTTGGCGGCGATTGGGCTGCGCGACGGGCTGAACCTCAGCTACGCCTGCGCAAATCGGGGTGAGGGCGGGCAGAACGACATCGGGACGGAAACCACCAGGGATCTCGGGGTCTTGCGAACGGCTGAAATGGAACGTGCGGCGGACGTTCTGAACCTGAACCTGTACTGGCTGTCGGAAACCCCGCAGGACAGCATCTTTGACTTCGGATTCTCCAAAAGCGGTGAGGAAACACTGGCGAAATGGGGCCGTGACCACGCGTTGCGCCGATTTGTGACCATTGTCCGCGCGGAGCGTCCGGACATCATCTGCCCGACGTTCCTGAATGTGCCCGGGCAACATGGTCACCACCGCGCAATGACGTTGTTGGCTCATGAGGTGATGGACGCAGCTGATGATCCGGACATGGAGACCGGACAGCCGCGCTGGCGCGCATCCAAACTGTACCTTCCGGCATGGTCTGGCGCCGGGCTGGCCTATGACGACGATGTCCCCCCGCCGCGTGCCACGCTGACCGTCCGTGGAACCGGGTCCGATCCGGTCACAGGCTGGAGCTATGAACATATTGCGCAACACTCTCGCGCCTATCACCGGACACAGGGGATGGGGCGATGGCTGCCATCAGGCTCTGAACGTGACTGGCCGCTGCACCTTTCTGACACCCGGGTCAGCGGCCCGGACACGGCGCTGACGTCCGGCCTGCCCACCGGTCTCGCGGATCTGGGGATTGGCGGCCAGGCGGCCCCGGTTTTAAGGGCAGCACAGCAGGATATCGATGCCGCCGTCGCCGCCTTTCCCCTGCGCGGCGAAGTGTTGAAGGCCGCGAGTGCGGCGGTGCGATCCCTGCGCGCGGCCCGCGCCGTACTGACCCCGACCGAGGCCGAGGCGCAGGGCCACAGGTTAGACGCGAAACTTGATCAACTGGCCAAGGTGATCCGGATTGCGTCGGGAGTTGAGGCGCGGTGTTGGCTGCACGCGGATCTGCTGCGCCCGGGCGCCCGTTCCGCATTTACGCTCGACATCAAGGAGGGTGAGGGCGCGGTCGACGCGAACCCGGTCTGGCCCGAAGGCTGGGTTCAGCACGGAACCGATGTTCACCTGACCGAGGATGCGGCGCCAAACGATCCCTATCCATCCTCCTTCCATCTGCTGGACCCGCCCTTGCCGAGGCTTAGGGTGACGATCTCGGCGCATGACATAACCACGCATAGCTATGTGCCATTGGAACATCAGCCTATCGTAGCTCCCGAATACTCCCTTGAGCTACGCCCGGGTGCGGTGCTGGTCAACACGCGCATTGACCCCGAACCGGTCGAGGTCAGTGTCCAACAGCGCCACCCGGTTGACCTTGGCGCGCAGATCACCCCGCCCGCGGGCTGGCTGGCGGACACCACCGAAAACGGCTTGCGCCTGCAGCCGCCGCACCGACCAGAACCTGGCCGTTATACCTTGCCGGTCTTTCTGGGGGGCAAACCCGCGCATACCGTGCGTGTTATCGAACACCCCCATTCTGGTCCCCGTTTGAGTTCCACCCCATCCGTTCTTCGGCTTTGCGTGGTTGAGGCTGAGCTGCCGCCCCATCACATCGGGTACATTGGCGCTGGCCGGGACCGGATCGGTCATTGGCTGTCGGCGCTCGGCGCGCGGGTGACCGAAGTCGACGACGCCATGTTGGCAAATCCGGCCATGCTGGAGGTATTTGATACACTGGTCATCGGCATATTCACCCTAAAGTATCGCGGCGCCCTGGGACCGGCGATGCCGGATGTCCACGCTTGGGTGCGGGCTGGCGGGACGCTGCTGACGCTCTATCACCGGCCCTGGGACAATTGGGATGCCGCAAAAACTCCGCCCAAACCGATCGAAATCGGACAGCCTTCATTGCGCTGGCGGGTCACCGATGAAAAGGCCGAGGTCACCCATCTGGTCCCTGAGCACCCGCTCCTGAACAGCCCAAACCGCATCGGACCCGAGGATTGGGACGGTTGGCACAAAGAGCGCGGACTGTATTTCGCGAAATCCTGGGACCCCTGCTATGTGCCCCTATTGTCCATGGCGGACCCGGGCGAAGACCCCCATCGTGGCGCGCTTTTGACCGCCCAGATCGGCGCTGGGCGGCACACGCATACGTCGCTGATACTGCATCACCAGATGGAAAATCTGGTGCCGGGCGCGTTTCGGCTGATGGCGAACCTGGTGGCCAAACGCGGGTGAGTGCTGCCCCAACACCGCGACAGGATAATGTGCGGGGATCGGCTTGGCTGCTGGCGGATATCGCCCTTAACATCTGGGCGCTTACGATCGTAAAGGCGCTTGGGCTGGACTTTCCGGCGGTGCAGCTGGTTTTCATCCGCGCGGTGGTCGGTCTGCTGCTGGTGCTGCCATGGGTGGCACTCCGATACGATCAACTGCGGACTATCGATCGTTTGCCATTGCACCTGTTGCGTGTGGCCCTGGCGACACTAACGCTCACAGCAAGTTTTTTTGCCGTGGCGCGCCTGCCGTTTGCGTTGTTCACGGCGCTGAGCTTCACGCGCCCGCTTGTGCTGATGGCGATGGCTGCAGTGCTGCTGGGCGAGCGCATCCCGCGCGGCCGCTGGGGTGCTGCTCTGGCGGGGCTGGCCGGGGTTTTGATCGCGGTCGGGCCGGACCCGGATGGCTGGACCTGGGGCATGGTGGCGCTCTGCGTCACCGTTATCGGAGGCTCAGCCACGACTATTGTCACGCGCACGCTCAACGGCACACCGCCAATGGTGATGATGCTGTTCTACACCGGTGGCCTGGCGCTGTGTTCAGCGCCGTTCGCGCTGTTGGGCTGGGTTCCGGTTTCCGGATCCGTCCTGTTGGCATTGGTCGCGGCGGGCGTGTTTGCCCAGGCGGCGCAGTACTGTTTTCTACGCGCCCACTGGCTGGCCGATACGGGCGTGTTGGGGCCGTTGTCCTATGTCAGTTTCCTGGCCACCACTCTGGTCGGATTTTTCGTGTTTTCCGAGGTGCCCGGTTTGGAGACGATTGCCGGGGCCGCAGTCATTACGCTCGCTGCCCTTGCGGTGACACGATTCTGAGCACGGTCTGCGCAAATCCATCGTATCGGTCGAACACAAGGCTGCTGCGCAGCGCTTGGACAGGGGATTTGCGGTACCCTTCCGTAAACAGCGCAAAGGGTTGTCCGGCGGCCTGCGCTGTCGCACAATCGACCTCGCTGTCCCCGACAAACAGGACGGAAGTGCTGGCAAGCTGCTGCATCGCGTGTCGCAGGGGCGCGGGGTCCGGCTTATGAACTGGCAGTGTATCGCCACCCACAACGGCGCGAAAATACCTGTTGATGCCGAAGTGATCGAGGATGTCTCGGGTGGGCTTTTCCGGTTTGTTGGTGCAAACACCCAATGGTACACCGGCCAGGGACAATGTGTGCAGTGCGGCGACAACGCCGGGGTAAACTGTTGTATGGCCCACTGGATTATTCTGATAAATCCCGAGAAACCGGGCAATATCCTCGGGCCCGGTGTCAAGAGCCCGTGCCGCGCGCAGCCGTTTGACCAGTGTCGGGACACCGTTGCCGATAAACCCCTGCAGTTCCACAAGGGTCAGCGGCGCGCGGTCAAGCCCCGCCAGATAGGTGTTCGCCGCATTTAGCAGTTCGGGCGCCGAGTGGATCAGCGTGCCGTCCAGGTCGAAGACCACCGCCTCCGGGCGCGGCATCTATAGCGACTCGCGGAGCGACCGGAGGTTGCTGGCATAGGGGCCGGGGTCCGCCACCGATCCCCCTTTGAAAACCGATGAACCCGCAACCAGCACATCGGCGCCCGCCTCCACCGCCAAAGGCGCGGTCTGTGTGGTAATGCCACCGTCAATTTCGATATGTATCGGTCGGTCGCCGATCATGCGGCGCAACGCGCGTATCTTGGGCAATTGGGAGGCAAGGAAAACCTGTCCACCAAAGCCCGGGTTCACGGTCATTACGCAGACCAGATCGACCAGATCCAGGACAGCTTCGACTGCCTCGGCCGGGGTGCCTGGGTTCAGTGCAACGCCCGGGCGGGCACCCGCGTCGCGGATCGCCTGAAGGGTGCGATGAATATGCGGTCCGGCCTCCACATGCGCGGTCAGGATATCCGCGCCAGCATCAACAAAAGCACCGATATAGGAGTCGACCGGTGCGATCATCAGATGCACATCCATCAGCGTCGCGATATGCGGTCGGATCGCGGCGCATGTGGCCGGGCCAAAGCTGATGTTCGGCACGAAATGGCCGTCCATGACATCAACATGAACCCAGTCCGCACCTGCTGCTTCGACCGCTACGCACTCGCGGCCGAAATCCGCAAAATCTGCGGCCAGGATCGAAGGGGCGATCTTTGCGCTACGGTCAAACATCATCTATGGGTGCCCTGTATGCAATGTGTACCCCGGGGTGTACCCGTGTCGCGGAACGGGTGCAATTTCCGTTTCCCCCGCGCGGCAACGCAGGGTATGCCTGTTACTTCGAAACTGCATTGGCGTGCCCAAAAAGGATACCGCAAATGGAACTGCAAGACGAGATCCGGATCGCCGCCCCGCGCGATGTCGTATATGCCGCATTGAATGATCCCGAGGTTCTAAAGGCATCGATCCCCGGGTGCGAAGAGTTGATACAGCATTCCGATACCGAACTGGAAGCCAAGGTGACCCTGAAGATCGGCCCCGTGAAGGCACGCTTCAGCGGGAATGTCACATTGGATCCGGCGCGCGCGCCGGATGGGTTTTCGCTGACCGGGCAGGGCAACGGCGGCGCGGCGGGGTTTGCCAAGGGCGGTGCGGATGTGGATCTGGAAAGCGACGGGGCCGAGACCGTTCTGCGCTATACGGCAAAGGCCGATGTCGGCGGTAAACTGGCACAATTGGGCAGCCGCTTGATCACCGGGACCGCCAAGAAGCTGGCGGCACGGTTCTTTGACAGCTTTGCCGAGGAAGTCGCGCGCCAGACGGCCTAGGGACCGGAGGGCGGCGTGCCTGTCTGCCTTTCGATCCAGTCCCTGGTGGTCGCCGGGGCCGTTGGACACGGCGCATCGGCTTTTGCTCTGGCAGCCGAGGGTGTTGAGGTCTGGCCGCTGCCGACCGTTGTTCTGAGCGGGCATGCCGCGACACCGGGTGTCCGTGGTGAGCAACTCACCGGGACACAGATTGCCGCCTTGGCTGAGGGGGTGCGTTCGGGTGGATTGGCGCAGATTGATGCGCTGCTGCTGGGCTATCTGTCCAATGTCGGCGTAGCCGAAGGGCTTGGCCCGCTGCTGCGCGATGTTCCACCGGGCGCGGCGATCCTCTGCGACCCGGTTCTGGGGGATGACGGCAGGCTTTACCTGCCCGAGGCGATGATCGCCGCCTATCGCGAGCACATCCTGCCCTATGCACAGATCCTGACGCCGAATGTGGACGAGCTTGGCTGGCTGACGGGGATGCCGGTGCGGACAATAGAACAGATCCGCGCGGCAGCACAGTCCATTGTGACAAAAGCACTCCAGGTGGTGCATATCACGTCGGTACCGGCACCGCGCAAAGTTGGTATCATGACGGTAACGGCCGAGGGCGCGTGGCTGTCGTCGGCACCAAAAGCTCCGTTACGGGTCAACGGCGCAGGGGATTTCGTTGCAGCGCTTCTGCTGGCGGAGCGGTTGCGCGGTGTGCCGCCCGAGATCGGGGCTGCACGTGTTACAGCCGCCACCGGCGCCCTGGCGCAGGAAGCGTTGCGGCTGGGCCGTGACACCCTTCCTGTGGTTGCCGCGCAACGCCTGTGGCAAGCCGAACGGCACAAGTCGCATCCGGTTGAGCGGCTGAGCTAAAGCGTTTGACGAAATACCTGATGCATGTTTTTCGCACGCCGCTCTAGCCGCCGGGTTGGCGTCGGACAGATTGACTGCTTGTACACCGTGAGCCGACTTTCGCCGGATCATCTTGGGGCAAACCGGGTATGGATCGAGAATACCCGCCCATCGGTGACAATAATCCCTGTGGCGATAACTGCAAAACCGATCATCGCGTTCAGGCCCAGGCTCTCACCCAGGAACACGACACCCAAGCCGATTGCGAAAGGTGGAATAAGCAGCGTCACGAGGAGCAGATTGGCTGCCCCCGCCCGGGTGAGAACGGAGAAGTAAAGCACATAAGCCAGGGCGGTTGACAAAACGGCCATCGCCAGCAGCGCCCCCCATACCTGCGCAGACAGGGCAAGGCTTGGCGGACCGTCGAAGATCAGGACCAAGGGGACCATCACAAGGACGCTGCCCAGCAACATCCCGAGCGTGTTCACGAGCGGCGGTTGACCCGAAAGCATCCTTTTTCCCCAGACCCCTGCAAAAGCATAGGACAGTGTGGCGCCGAGTATGGCCAGCTGCGCCAGACTGGCGGGGTCAAATCCGGTCAGGGTCTGCGGCCCCATGATAATGGCTACGCCCGCAAGCCCTAGGGCCCCGCCCATCACTTTCTTCGTGGTCAACGCCTCATCCGGCAGCAATAGGCCCGCAACGACTGCGCCGAACATGGCTGTGGTCCCGTTCAGTATAGAGGCCAGACCGCTTTCAATTTGCGTCTGCCCCCAGAAGATCAGCGAGAATGGAATGGCGTTGTTGAGCGCGCCCATCACCACAAAAGCCGCGCAAGTGCGGACCGAGACCGGTTGCGCCGCCCGCTTGGCGACCACAAACACAGCGAGTACGGGTATCGCCCAGACAATCCGGTGGAGTGCAATCGTGAGCGGCGGCACTTCGCGCAAGGCAATCTCGGCAAAGAAGAATGTTCCGCCCCACACCGCCGCCAGCGCAAGCAGCATAAGCGTCGACTTCATATCCAGTGTGGGTGAGGGTGGTCGGGTCATAATCGGTGATGCTCTTGCTGCGCTCTGATGTCGCCGGCTACCCTGATTGATGGATGGGGGCGACCCGCTTCCTGCGCGAAGTGGGATCAGACCGGCGTGGTTTGTCGCTTGCCCGATGCCGCACGCTGTCCAGACCGTGTTGACGTTGGATGCACAAGGCCCAAAGGGCGCTGGTCTTATTGCATCTTTTGGCCGTGTCGCGCAAAGCCTTATGGAGGGTTCCTGGGACCTGGTGCGCCCACCGTCTGGGACAGTATGCTGGCGCGTTAACCAGGCGCTCCATACCCGCCGCCGCCGGGCGTCTTGATCACAAAAACATCGCCTTCGCTCAGCTCCGATTGATCGTTGCCGCTCAGCCGTTCAAACAGACCGTTCGCACGCTCAACCCCATTTTCCCCAGGCAGGCCGTCATCGCCGCCACAGGCGCCATGCGGGCTCACGCGCCGGTGCGAGCTTAAGGTGGTGACTGTCATGGGTTCGTTGAAGCGCAGGCGACGGATGATACCATCACCGCCACGATAATGACCCGAGCCGCCGGAG
>JBCCYF010000059.1:0-26109 GCA_039190275.1 Pseudomonadota bacterium
ACCGCAACCAACTTACTTTTTGGAGTTTCTAGCATTTCACAGCGCTCACAAACGTGATATTATCATCATTACATATAACATTGTGAGGATTCTCAGTATATGTCAATAGAGATCGAAAGCGTGGCGTCGTGCGACGCTGATCCAAGTGATGTGCGCCAGCTTGTGGCGGTGTTCGACCGCTTTATTCCATTGTTCTCGCGCTACATGCACGAAGCACTGAGCGAGGCCGATACTTCGCCTGCGCGCCTAAGAATCCTGAGAAACCTAAACGCGAACGGTCCCTCGGCGATGCAGAGTTTGGCAGAAGGGCTTTGCGTGGCACCTCGCACTATCACAAGCCTCGTCGATGGTCTTGAGGAAGAGGGACTAGTTGTTCGCAAGCCTCATCCGACTGATCGAAGAACGAGGGTCATCGAGATGACAGAGGCTGGAAAGCTCGCTTACGCTCGGACGGAAAGCGTGTTCGAGAAGACCCTGGCCGACTTGCTCGGTTCATTGCCCAAAGACGTCCGCTGGGGATTGCTGGAAGGTCAAAGGCGATTGGTCGAAAAGCTCTCTGAGCGTTCTAAGCTATAGCCTCACGAAGGTTCGAGCATCGCAAAAACTAGTGCTTCGAATGACTGCAATAGTGAATTTTCTCTTTCATGAGACAAACAGCGATCCGCACTCCGGTGCGAATGCTGCGCCAGCAAAGCGTGAAAACCCAAGGTCGGATTTGTCCGCCGAGCAGTCATTCGTCTAAATCTGGCGAACGTCCGGTTGCGGTGAAAACAGTCTCTCGCGGCCTATAAGCCAGCGTCTGCGTCGGGAACGTCCGCTTTTGGCGCAGGCAGACACTCGCCGAAATCGCTCCAACGACCACTTCGCGGACAAAACCGACGTTCTGCCAATACCGCCAATATATCGCGAACGGCCCTAAACTGCCGTTTGGCCAGTGATTTTCGAACGACCGCTTTTTGGGGACTTCAATATCTGCGGACTAATCTTCTAATCCCTGATCCGAATCCCCGTCTCGCGAGAAAAGACGAGGACTTTGTCGCGAGGAATACCTAGGCTGATTTGCTGGCCGAACTTCGCCTGAAAGCGCTCATGTGAAACTGCGGCGATCTTCTGGTCGCCGAAACGCGCAATCAGATGGGTTTCCGATCCGGTATGCTCGACCACTTCAACCGTGACACTGATGCCCGGGTTGCCAACTTCGAAATACTCGGGTCGAATGCCAATCGTGACTTTGTCTCCGTCGTTCAAAGACGCAACTTCAGGCGCTTGCACTCTGGTGTCATCTGCAAGAACGAACGACTTGCCATTTTCCCCGACCGACACGCGTGCATCCAGAAAGTTCATCGCCGGAGACCCAATGAAGCTGGCGACAATGGTATTTGCTGGATCGTCGTACAACTCCAACGGCGCACCAACTTGTTCGATGCCACCTTCGTTCAGAACAACAATTCGGTCGGCCATCGTCATTGCTTCGACCTGATCGTGCGTGACATAGATAGAAGTCGAGCTAAGCCGTTGATGCAAAGCGCGAATTTCGGCCCTCATCGCAACACGCAGTTTTGCGTCTAGGTTGGAAAGAGGTTCATCAAACAAAAATACGCGCGGGCTGCGAACAATCGCACGCCCCATGGCAACGCGCTGACGTTGACCGCCAGACAGCGCTTTCGGCTTGCGGTCAAGCAGGTCAGATAGCCCGAGGATCTCGGCAGCCTCTTTAACCTTTTGATCTTTCTCCGCCTTACCTTTTTTGGCAAGAGTCATCGAAAACGCCATGTTCTCTGCGACCGTCATGTGCGGATAAAGTGCGTAGTTCTGGAACACCATAGCGATGTCGCGGTCCTTGGGCGGTGTCGTGTTCACTACGTCGCCCGCGATTGAAACGGTGCCTTCGCTGATGTCCTCTAGACCAGCGATCATGCGCAGCAATGTGGACTTGCCACAGCCCGAGGGACCAACGAGGACGACGAATTCGCCTTCCTCGATCTCGACCGAAATGTCTTTCAGAACTTTGACTGAACCGAAGTCTTTGCCGAGGGCTGATAGCGTTACTGACGCCATGAGATGTGCTCCAAGCCTGGTCTGTTTGTTTGACGGGCAAATCTAGTCGACCGGTGAGATTCTGATGGTTTCTGCAGAAACGGCACCCTCAGTGACGAAAAGGCCCATGGCGCCTGAGGCAAACGCGTCGTCCTCTGCTTCAAGGACCGTTCCATTGATGCTTGCGTGGATCTTGGGCCCCGCCATCGAAAGCGTTAAGGGGATAGGTATTTCGTATTCGAAGTCGATGTTCGTCCTGGCAAGGACCGTTGTTTCGCCATCAAAGTGGCGCACGAGAGACGCCCCGCCTCCGCGATCAAATTCCACGGCGTAGAAGCGCTTCCGCCCCTGTGCGCGCGCAACGACCCCTGCCGTTTCCCCTGAATGCACCATGATTTCAGTGTCGATCCGGTAGTCCGCCCAATCGCGAGTGCCTTGCAAGATCATACCTGTTCCACGCCCTTGCGACATGCGGAACGGCTGCTTGAAACGCTTCGAGAAAAATTGGCAATCGGTGATCCAGGCCCGCCACCAGAAATCTCCGTCACCGTCAGGGCGGCGCAGTATGGTGTCCGGCGCTCCGGTCCAGGTAAGCCAGTCCACGATGACTTGCCCATCGGCACGACGACCAGCCGAGCGGATGACAAGCCCTACCTCGGCAATGGGCTGTCCGCCTGTATCGGGCAATTTCCACTCAAGCGTGGTGCTCTTGCCGGGTGCAAGAAGGATTGGTTCCGCTTCGACAAGGTCTACCCCGTCCTCGCCATTATAGACCCCGATGGCGAGTGAAGCCTGCACGTCGCCTTTGTTTTCGGCTGGGGCTGCAACCAGTGCGGATACTTTTTGGCCGCTGCAGACCGTCGGACTCGCCATCAGGTCGTAGGTCCGCATCTGGGTCACTTCGGGCGGGGTAAAGGTTGGCGTGGTTGCGATTGAATTCAAGCCAGTGGCCAGCCCTGAATAGTTGATCGCCAAGGCGCGGCTTTCGCCGAAGTTGAGATTTTCAACAGAACCCGAGGCCACCAAGTCCTCGCCGGGTCGAATTTGAAACCCTTGCGTCGATCCGGGAAGCGTGAAGTGGAACCGCGCGCCGTTTTTCGGTGCGTCAAATCCGGCTTCGCCCGCCAGCGCCGCGCCAAGATTGGCGATGTAATACGATTGATGCACCGCGTCCGTTATCGAGTTCCCGCCATCTGCTGAAGAAATCAGCATCCGGTCCGAGATCGGCCCGCGCCAGTCCGGCCCGTTGTTGATGCCTTCCAGTCCCAACATGATCCCGAGCAGGCAACCCAGGTTCCCGGCGTTGCAATCGGTGTCCCAACCGCTGGTGTTCACGATCATTTGGCCGCGCTGGAAATCATCCGGCGCATGCAGCAGCGCCATGACCATCAGCGCGTGATTGGGTACCACGTGGCAGTTGCCTGGGTATTTGTCATAGCCGTAGTTGTCTTCGACTTTCTGGCGTGTTTGCATCCAGTCGTTTGAAGCGGCTGCCCACTTGCGCACATCGGCGATCAGCCGCGCGATCAGGCAATTCTCTGGCACGACCGACAGGCCGGTATCCAGCAGGTGATCCACGTTGGCAGAATTGAAAGCCTCCGCCTCCATCGCCGCCCAAAGCATCGCTGCATATACGGACTCCCCGTCGTGGCTGACCTTGCCTGCCTGCTCAGCGAGTTTGGCGGCAAGTTTCGGCTGCCCCGGCGCGACAAGCGCCCACCCGTCGATGAAGATTTGCGCGCCGATCTGTTCGGCCACAGTCGATCCGTTCGTTTCGATCGCACCGCTTTCGGGCGCCGGGATGCCTTTGTCGAGGTTCAGCCACGCCGTGTGTTCGGTCGAGTTACCGCGCCCGCCCCACCAAAGGATCGAGCGTTCCTCGACAATATAATTCAGCCAGGTTTTACCGATTTCCTCGGCGGTTAGATCAGCTGACAAGCGGTGGTCTTCCAGTGCGCGCACGAACGTAAACGTGCCCGCCACATCGTCGTCGGTGATGACCAGCGGATCACCCAGCCGTTCGTGCACGAAGTAGTTGATCTCGCCCAGCTCTTTCATGATGCGCTGGTAGGTCCAGCCCTCAAACGGACGACCCAGATAGACACCGATAAGTTTGCCTAGAACGCCAGCATACACGCGCTCAAGATAGTCTGATGGAAGCGAATGGCTCATGTTTGGCTGACCTTTCCTTAACCTTTGACCGACCCGCCGGTCATCCCTTCGATGAAGCGGCGTTGCAAGAAGAGGAACAGCGCGACGACTGGCATGACGACAAGTGTCGCCCCTGCCATCAACTGCCCCCAGTCGGTTGAATATTGTCCCGAGAACAGGAAGAACGAGACGATCGCCGTCATGCTTCCCTGTCCTTGCAGGAAGGTCGTCGCAATCAGGAATTCATTCCATGTATAAAGCCCGACGATCAAGGCGACCGTCAGGATGCCGGGCCAGACTATTGGAAGCATCACTTTGGTGAAGACTTGCCAATGAGTGGCTCCATCGACCAGCGCGGCTTCTTCAAGCTCCTTGGGAACAGCCAGAAAGTAGGTGCGCAGCAGCATGATCGAGAATGGGCTGAAGATGGCGCAATAGATTAGAGCAACGGCAAAGACGTTGTCGATCAGCCCCAAGCGCGCAAAACCGAAGTAGAGCGGAAACAGAAATAGCTGGATCGGCGCAGTCGTCGTGGCCAGCAAGTACGCGGTCACCAGGCGCCAGCTTTTGATCTTTTTGCGAGCCAGCACATAAGCCGTCATTGAACCGGTCGTGCAAACCAGAATGATCGTGACCACAGTCAGGATTGCAGAGTTCAGGAAGGCTGAGCTAAAGTTTCCGTCGGCCCACGCGCGGGTATAGTTGTCCCAGCGTATTGTTTCGGGCAGTGCCAGCGGATTGCGAATGACCTCGGGCGCGGCTTTGAGCGAGTTCAGCAGCATCAGCGCAATAGGAAAAAGCGTGATGAAAGCCGCAATACCCAACATGACATAGGTGAGCATCAGTGTTGTGCGATTGTCCGCGCCGTTCATAGGTCACCGTCCTTGGCCTGCGCCCGAATGTAGAAGAATGTTGCAACCAGTCCGAAAAGGCTGATGACCAATGCGGTCGCCGCCGCGCGACCGACCTCAAGATCATAGAACGCAAGTCGATAGGCCATCGTGGACAAAACCTCGCTAGAGAATGCCGGACCGCCACGGGTCAGGATAAATACGAAGTCAAAGACCAGGAACGACCAGATGACGGTCATAATTATCATCAGCATGATGGTCGGCTTGATGCCGGGCAGAAGTACGTAGCGCATCATCTGAAAGAACGTGGCCCCTTCCAAACGGGCCGCTTCGATCTGCTCGGAGGGCACTTGTCGCAACGCGGCGAAGAAGATGACGGCGAGAAAGCCCCACCAATGCCAAAGGTCTACAGCTGCAACTCCATAGAGGGACGTCGCTGGCTGAGAGAGTGGATTGGCGAGCGTAATCCCAAGATTCTCCAACCAACCATAAACCCCGCTTACGGGGTTGAAGATCATGCCTTGCCAAACTCTTGCAGTGATCACGGTGGCAATGATGATCGGCAGAAAGAAAATCACCTGAAGCAGCATTCGACCTTTGCTGATCAGAAGAAGCATCGATGCAACCAGAAGGGCGAATCCGATGGGGATCGTCAGAAATATTGCGGTCCAGATGAAGTTGTTGGTCAGCGCGCGCCAGAAGATGCGGTCGTTATAGAGATCGCGGAAGTTGCCGAAACCAACGAAGACAGGGTCGCTGATCCCGTCCCACCGGAAGAACGCCAGAGCGATCGTTAGAATTGCCGGGAGCAGGATGATGGCGAAGTTAATCGCGAGTGTGGGGATCAGGTACAACCGATGCATCGGCCAACTCCTGCAGGCGCGTTTTATGGAAGTGGTGGGGCGAAAGTAGCCGCCCCACCATTCAGGGAGGAACTTGGGTCAGCGGGCCGGGATCGCCGGCACTTTGCCTTCTGCAAGTTCAGACTGGAACGTCTCATCGACCTGCGCGAGGTAATCCTCGACAGAGCGCGAACCGAGCCAAACTTCTTCAATACCTTGGATAATGAAGTTCGCCGTGGCCGGTGGCAGGAACGTCCAGGTCGTGTAGCCGTACTGGTTTTGGTCCACGTTGGACGCCAGCGTCTTCATCGCGCCCGCGTACTGAGGAACGCTGCCTGGATCGACCGACACATTGCTCAAGTCGCGCAAAGGCGTGTTCCATTCACCTTGCCAGACCGAATTCATCTCTCCGTAGAACTTGTTGCCGAAGATGTAGTCGATCACGGCGGCAGATTCATCCGGCACGTCCGAGTTTGCCGCAATCGAGAATGTCGAGCCGATGCCAAGCGGATAGATCGGTGTTGGCAGACCCTCGGCACTTGGGAAGCCGATGAAGGCGATTTCGTCTTCACGACCGCCGAAGTAGGTCGGAATCCACTGGAAGCTCCAGGTGCCAGTCGGAGCCATAGCAGCGGTGCCATCAGAGATGGTCGCGAATGCCTGCTCTGTGCCGAGCGAGAAGTAGTTCGGCCCGAAGTAGCCACCGTCCCACCAGCGCTTCAGCGCCGAAATTGCATCGACAAAGGGCTCAGACGTCCAGGATATTTCGCCTTTCAATGCCTTGTAGGTGTTTTCCGGTCCAGCGACAGAATTCAGAACAAGCGAGACATACCACTCATTCGTTCCTTGCCAGGTTGCGTTGCCAGCTGCAAATGGCACGATTCCTTGTTCGACCATCTGGTCTGCAAGTGCTTCCATTTCAGGGATTGTCGTTGGGGCTTCCCAACCGTTCTCCTTGAAAATGGCAGTATTGTAGAAAAGGCCGATCGTTTCATAGGTCTTAGGCAGCGCGTAGAGCGACCCTTCGTAGCGTCCAAGTTCAAGAAAAACAGGCAGAATGCGGTCGTTCCAACCAAGGTTTTCAGCGTAGTCATCCAGTACCAAAAGCTGACCTGCCTGCGCCATCGATGCGACGAATGCCGGGCCAGGTGTCATTACGACATCCGGGCCACGACCGGACAGCATTGCGATACGCAACTGCTTGTCCAACTCAGATCCGCGGTAATCGAGAACCACATCGGCGCCCGGATTTGCCGCCTCAAATGGCTGTTCGAGGATCTCAGCGAGAGCTTTTTTCTGCTCAGGATTGGCGGTTTCATACCACCAGCTGATTTCCTGTGCGTTGGCTGGCAACGCCGCGATGCCTAACGCCACCGCAGCAGTAAGCGTTGTCGATTTCTGCATTGATTCTTCCTCCCTTTTTCAGCCACGGTTTTCCGCAGCAGTGCAGTTTCAATTCTTACGTCGAGGCACGCTCGACGATGGCAAATTCGACTTCTTTGGCGACCCCGCGGCCGCTTCTTTCCTTGTTGATGCGCGACATCAGACACACCGCCGCGCGTCGCCCGAGTTCGGCCTGCGGCTGCGATACGGTTGTCAGCGACGGATAGGCCAGCGCGGCAACGGGAATATCGTCAAACCCCATGACGGCGACGTCGTCTGGAACGGACAGGCCGACGGTGTGAAGCGCATGCAATGCGCCGATGGCCATGTAGTCGTTGACGGCAAAGATTGCGCGGGGGCGGTTCGCGCCAGCTATGAGCTTTTGAGTGGCAGCGAAACCACCTTCTTCGTTCAGCGATGCCGCCTCTATAGTCGTGACGTTACATCCACTCTTTTCCGCCTCGCCAAGGAATCCGGTCACGCGGGTCGAACTCGGTTCTCCTGGACCCGACACGATTGCCAGCGGGCTGAATCCCTTTTCAATTAGGTACTTTGCGGCGGCAGCGGACGCCGCTTTGTTGTCCACAAAGACACTGTCGACCGGAAGCGCACCTCCGGACTTCTGAGATATCTCGATACGTGAAATCGCAATACCTGCATTGAGCAACGGGGCAAGATCTGGCACGCGTAAGTTGAAGAACGCTCCGACCACTCCATCCACCCGTCCGGCCTGTGCCCACTCAATGAACCGATGCTCGCGCTCAGGCGCACCTTCGCTGTCGTAGATGATAATGTCGTGGTTGCTTTCTTCGGCGACTTTGCGAACGCCGCGCACCAATTCCGGGTAGAACGGGTTGGTCAGATCCGGGACCACACATCCGATGGTTTGCGTGCGCCCGCTCTTCAATGCCTGCGCCGATCGGTTTACGCGATAACCAAGCTCGCGCGCAGCGGTTTCGACTGCGTTGATGGTGTCTCGGGAAAGCGTTGAGCGGCCCTGAGGGCTAAGTACAAGCGACACTGTCGCCTGCGATACCTTCGCCAATTCCGCCACTTGCTTTTGCGTTGCCGCCATGAGCGCGATTCTCCAATTTATACGTATAAATGACTTTTGATACGTATTAGTCAATGGTTAATACGTATCAAGTAGCTATACTGCAATGCTCACAGAGTCCTGACCCCGCGCAATCTTGGTAGTAATCGCTTATTTCCGAAGAGTATTTCAGCGTAATAGTTGATTGTTCCAGCAGGCAAGAAAACCAGTCCTAGTTCTGCTGGGGCAACGGTGAATTCAGAGCGGGAAAGATGCGTCAAGCAGCAAAGCGGGGCCAATAGGACAAAGAGGCTTCGAATAAGCTGGTTTTTTGCTGCGCAACTCGCGCGGGATCTTGTTCATCTTTCGGCGAAGCAGACGTTAGTGCGAAATGCGGCGAAGGCCTGCTTCCCGCCCTCGCGTTGGATGTTGCATCTAAAACCGAGGTCGACTTTGGGCTCGGAGCTGTCATTCGCCGCGCTCTATCCGAAGTACCGCTCTGCGGACTCAGCTGTCATTCGAATCTGGACATTTGCTGGCGCAGCATTCCTTTTCGCATGCAGCACGAATTCTTCTATGATGAAGGATGTTTTCGCCAATAGCTGTCGTTCAAACTCCGGTGGACGGCCACCATCCAAACCGAGTATTCGCCGCTTAGCGCTCCAACAAAAGACTCGGGAAACCCCTAAGCTGGTTGTGGCTGAGCGACAGGCATGCATCCAGTGCCCTGCCGAACTTTCCCAGAGGTCGTTCGGCTAAATCTCGCCTTGTAGCGGAAACCTCGATTTTTCCAACTTGGTCCGGCTGTTTCTGGTGTCATCTAGATACCATAGAAGGACGCCGCCGTGTCTCCGAATATAGAAGCACGCGCTGCTTCTGAAAGCGGGCATGTCAGGTCCTCCACCATACCAACCCAATCGGAATAGGTACCCGCCAAGTTCAGAACGGGCCAATCGCTCCCGAACATGACGCGCTCAGGCTTAAAGGTCGCCAGAATGTGATCAGCCGCTGGACGGATCGTGTCGATCGTATAGCCCTCTCCCGCTTCTGTGACGAGGCCCGAGAGTTTACAGAAACTGCCGGTATTCTCGGCGATACGGGTGATGTTTTGGCGCCATGTCTCCAAGTCGCCGGTGCTGAGCTTTGGCTTGGCCCCGTGATTTATCACGCAGGCAAGGTCTGGATGTGTCTCCAGGCGTGACAAGAGTTGCGGCAAATGCATCGGCAGAACCAAAGCATCAAACCGCAAGCCCATATCGACCAGCGCGTCGAACACCCGATCAAGCGACGGGAGGAGGACCCAGTCGGGATCCGCGATCTCCTGGATCATTGGGCGAATGCCCTTCAGGAGCGGGGAGGCGGCGAGCCGCTCAAGATCCTGGATCGCGGTTTCGCTTTCCATATCGACCCAGCCCACAACCCCTGCAATCCAATCCGTCGCGTCGGCGGTTGCGAGCATGAATTCTGTCTCGGCCACCGTGTCGGCGGCCTGGACGATGATGGTTTTGTCAATACCTGCCGCTTGCAAATGCGGCTCCAGATCGGCGGGTTCAAAATCGCGATAGATGGGGCCAAGTGCCGGGGACATCCAGCCATAGTCGCCCCGCGACAAGGTCCAAAGATGGTGGTGGCTGTCGATTTTCATATCAGGCCCTTTCTTCAGGCGTTGGCGCATCGGTGAGTAAAAGGTTTTGCTGCTTTAGATCGGACCAAAAAGCAGCGGGGATCTCGGCAGACCACCAGTCCAGGATTTGAGCCAGTTCACCGGGGTTGCGCGGGCCTGGGATCACGCTTTTGACGCAAGGGTGGGCCACCGGAAACTGCAAAGCCGCAGCGGGCAAAGCGACGTCATGGGCGGAGCAAACCGCGTGCAATGCCCGAACTTTCATGGCCACTGAGTCCGGGATGTGGTCGTAGTCAAACGTCTCTCCTCCAGCGAGGACACCGGAATTGAAAGGCCCGCCAATGATTAGGTCTGTCCCTTGCGCCTGGCAGGCTGGCAAGAGCGTCTCGAGCGGCGCTTGTTCCAGCAACGTGTAACGACCGGCCAGCAAAAACACGTCCCAGTCGCCGCGATCCAACGCATCAAGACACACCTGCGTTTCGTTCGCGCCCAGACCGAACGCGGAAATTGCGCCAGACGACCGCAAGCCTTCCAGCGCGCGGTATCCGTCGGTCATAGCGAGGTCAAACAAGGGTGGGCCGTCTGCCATACCATGGGTCAAATCGCCGATATCGTGCAAATAAAGAATGTCGATCCGATCCAGCCCAAGACGGTGAAGCGATGCCTCATACGACCGCATGATCCCGTCATATGAATAATCATAAACCGGCCTGAACGGCAGCGCGGTCACCCAAGCGCCCGGGTCTGCGGGTGCGCCGGGCTCCAGGAGCCGACCGACCTTGGACGAGAGCGTTATGCCGGTTTGCCGGCGCAGCCCGTCCCCTAGAAGACGCTCTGACAAACCGTGGCCATAGAAGGGGGCGGTGTCGAAATATGAAATGCCGGCCTCAAGCGCTGCGGCAATGGTCCCGCGCGCATCGGCTTCCGGCACGGGTTGGAAAATGCCGGCGAGGCTTGCACAGCCAAGGCCCAATTCGCTGATGCATCGCGCGCTGCTTCCGATTTGGGTGGTGGCAATCTGGGCCATCATGCCCCACTGATCTGGCGGCTGATTTGCAGCGCGGTCTGTTCAAAAATTGGGGTGACTTCGTCGAGGGCTGGGGCGGTTTCGTCGTCTATTCTGTTCACGAAGGGGCAGGTCAAACAGGCAAGCGCATGCCCCGATGTATCCAGGATCGGAAAGGCGAGGTTGGTGACACCTTGGGCAGTTTCACTGGCACCCCGCGCAAAACCCTGGGCGGCAATCGCGTCGAGCGCAGACTGAAGTTCTGATGGTGCGGGTGCTTTTTCACCCCGTACCAGTTGATGCTCTGCCAGCATCCGGGCGCGACCTTCGCGGCTTTGAAACGCCAGAAGCGCCATGCCGGACCCGGTGTTGAACGCCCCAATCACAGCGCCGGGGCGCAAGGACAGGCGCCAGTTTCCCGGCCCTGAAAAGGCCGAGGCGATAACCACATCGCCGTCTTCCCAGACCGCCAAATGGCACGATTGCACGGCGCTTTGAGCGGCCGTGCGCATCAGGGGTTCTGCAATGTCCAGCAGGCGCCGACGCGGAGGGTGTACATTGGCCAGCACAAGCAGTTTGAGCGACAACATATACTTGTCGCCGCCAATCATTGTCACATAGCTGCGCCGCACAAGTGTGTTGAGCATCCGGTAGATTTCATTGGTGCCGCGTCCGATACCTTTCGCAATCTCGGCTTGCGTCAGCCCGTCCGGTGATTGGGCGAGAAATTCAATGATATCAAGCCCTTTGTCCAATGCTGGTGCGCGGTACTTCCCGTTCACATCACCGTCCATGCCCAATCTCCTCCCAGGACCTCTGAGCTCAAATAATATTAACAATTGACCTCGACGCAACATTTACCCATAAATTTTGCATTCACATTTAAATGCATGTGACATCAGGGAGGACAATATGAACCGGACAATCAAGACAATTCTGACCACGACAGCGCTCGTGGCGGCCAGCACTGCCACCGCGCAGGAGTTGGGTAATTTCGACGGATACACCCTGCGGGTGAAGCTGATCGGCGGCGCACAATATGAGCCGCTCTACACATTGATCCCCGAGTGGGAGGCCGCAACTGGCGCCTCCGTTGAGATCCTGTCCCGCAAGAGCCACTTTGAGCTCGACCGCGAGATGAAGCAGGACATCGCAGCGGGAAATATCGACTATTGCATGTTTGCAAACCACACGAACTTTGCGCCGCAATATGACACGATGACGGAACCGCTCGACGATCTGGTTTCAGCGGATGTCGTGGCCGCGTTTTCGCCTCTGGTGATCGAACACGCGACGGTCAACGGTGAACTGTTCTCGCTCCCGCGTCACTCTGACGTGTCCAACATGTACTACCAAAAGTCGCTCTATGAGGACGCAGACAATCAGGCCGCATTCAAGGCAGAATACGGCTATGATCTGGCGCCGCCCGCAACCTGGGCACAGGCCGCGGATCAGGCGAAGTTTTTCACCAACGCGCCTGACATGTATGGCACCCATTTTGCTGGCAAGGATGAGGGGCTGACCGGCCGCTTTTATGAAATGCTTGTTGCGGAAGGCGGGGCTTTGTTCGACGAGAACTGGAACCCGACATTCAATGACGAAGCAGGCGTGCGGGCGCTAAGCTGGTTTGTGGATCTCTATGCGGCCAATGCGGTTCCTGCGGGGACGACCAACTATGTCTGGGATGACCTGGGCCTTGGGTTTGCCGCGGGCGCGGTTGCCTGGAACCTCGATTGGGCTGGTTGGGCGGCCTATTTCAACGGCGACGACAGCAAGATCGGCGGGGACGTTGGTGTGGCTTTGGCCCCGGTTGGTGAGGGTGGCAAACGCACGGGTTGGTCTGGGTCGCACAGCTTCTCGGTCACCAAGGCATGCGACAACAAGGAAGCCGCCGCCAGCCTTGCCATGTTCCTGACCAGCCACGACGCCCAGATGGTTGAAGCACGTCGGGGGCTCTTGCCCACGCGGACAGACGTCTGGACTGACGTGAAGGCCGAATTCGAGGCCGAAGGGAACGCCTTCATGGTCGAGGTTTTCGACATCTGGAGCGTTTCCATGGCCGAACACGCCTTTACGCCGCCGCTGATCGCGGAATGGGGCGAGGTCTCGAGTATCCTGTGGCCGGCGCTGCAATCCGCGATTCTGGGTGACGTGTCGCCCGAAGACGCATTGAACGATGCGGCGGACGAGGTGCGTGAGGTTATGGAAGACGCGGGTTACCTGTAGGGTTTCCTCCCAACTGCGTCTGGGGTTGCCGGATCCGTTCGGCAACTTCTATCGCGCGCCATTTCACCCAGCAGAGCTGTGTTTTGCCTCGTTGTGCCCGGGAGCCAACCACTCATGTCCAGAACCCGCCGATTTGTCCGAGATAACGCCGTCCCGTTGGCGCTGATCTCCCCGGCTATTCTGATCATCCTCATGGTGGTGCTGCTGCCGCTGCTGTTTTCGTTCTACACCAGTTTCACCAATTACCGGCTGACCCGACCTGACAGTCTGTGGCAATGGATCGGCACGCGGAATTATGAACGTGTTCTGACGGATTGGGATTTCTGGGTGGCCTTCGGGCGCACGGTTCTGTTTCTGACCGTCGTGCTGAATATCGAGCTTATCCTCGGGCTGGGTATGGCGCTTTTGGTCAACAAGATCACCTGGGGCCAACGCACGATCCGCACGATCATGATGTTTCCGATGATGTTCTCGCCCATCCTGATCGGGTTTCAGTTCAAATATCTGTTCAATGACACGATTGGGTTTGTGAATAACGCCTTGCAATCGCTTGGCCTGATCAACACCGCGATACCCTTTCTCGTGGATCGGTGGTGGGCGTTCTTTTCGATCTCGCTGGCCGAGATCTGGATGAGCACGCCGATTTTCGCGATCCTGATCCTTGCTGGGTTGTTTGCGATGCCCAAGGACCCAATTGAAGCCGCCAAAGTCGATGGCTGTACAAACTGGCAGGTTTTCCGGCACATCACGCTGCCGTTTCTGATGCCGTTCATCTACATCGCCATGACGATCCGCTCGCTCGACGTGGCGCGCGCATATGACATCGTCGATGTGATGACAGGCGGCGGCCCCGGTGGCCGGACCGAACTGCTCTGGACCTTGATCGCGCGCACCGCCTATGACGATGCGCGGATGGGGCGGGCCAATGCGATGGCCTATGTCTCGATCCTGCTGTCTATCTTTTTCACCTGGTTCTTCTTTCGCAAGCTGATGCAGGCCCGCAAACATTTGGGGGCCTTTTGATGAGCAGGCAGACCAAAACCGTTCTGATCTGGATCGGCACCTTCTTGTTGATGCTGGTGATATGTTTGCCCGGACTGTGGGTTATCCTGTCGGCCTTCCGTCCGAATGGCGAGATCCTGACGCGCCCCGCCATTTGGATCCCGCAACAGCTCTCACTGGACAATTTCCGTTCGATTTTTGGCTATGGGGAGGATGTGGTGGCGATCCCCGTTGCCAGCTATTTCCGAAATTCGCTGGTGATCTCGATCACCTCGACCGTGATCGCACTGATCATTGGAATGTCGGGCGGCTATGCTTTTGCGCGCTATCGTTTTGCAGGCAAAGAAACGACGTTCCTCTGGATCATGCTGTCGCGCACGATACCGGGCATCGCGTTGTCGCTGCCGATCTTCATCCTCTGGGCAAGGATGGGCATCATCGACACGCCATTCGGCGTGATCCTTGTCTATACGGCGATCAACATTCCCTTTACGATTTGGCTGACCGAGGGGTTTTTCCGCCAGATCCCCCGGGACCTGAGCGAGGCGGCGCAGGTTGACGGTTGCACGCCGTGGGAGGCGTTCTGGAAAGTAGAGTTTCCGCTTGCCAAATCCGGCATCGCCTCTGCCGGTATCTTTGCCTTTCTGACGTCCTGGAACGAATACGCGCTGGCCAGTCAGCTCACACGTTCGACCGACAGTAAGACGCTGCCGGTCGGTCTGATGGATTTCACCGCACAATTCACCATCGACTGGGCGGGCATGTGCGCGATGGCGGTGATCATCATCGTGCCCGCGCTCATCCTCACTTTCATCGTGCAAAAACATCTGATCGCCGGGCTCACCTTCGGCGGTGTCAAAGGATAAATCGTGGCAGACGTAATACTTCAAAACGTGGTCAAGGCATACGGCGCAACCCAAGTTGTGCACGGCATTGACCTCGATATCGGGCACAATGAATTTGTGGTTTTGGTGGGCCCGTCCGGCTGTGGCAAGTCAACGACCCTGCGGATGATCGCGGGGCTTGAAGATATCACCGGTGGTGACATCAAGATCGGTGGCACTCGGGTCAACGACCTGCCGCCGCGCAAGCGCAACATCTCGATGGTGTTCCAGAATTACGCGCTTTATCCGCACATGACGGTGCGCGAAAATCTGGGCTTTAGTCTGGAGATCGCCAAAAAGCCCGTAGCCGAGATTGCCGCCGCCGTAGCCGAGGCCGCAAGTATTCTCGGGCTTGAGGAGTATCTGGAACGCACGCCCGCCGAACTGTCCGGCGGCCAGCGCCAACGCGTCGCCATGGGCCGTGCCATCGTGCGCCATCCGGATGTGTTCCTGTTCGACGAGCCGCTGTCAAATCTTGATGCGAAACTGCGCACCCAGATGCGCACCGAAATAAAGAAGCTGCATCAGAAGGTTCACACCACAATCATTTACGTGACGCACGATCAGGTCGAGGCGATGACGTTGGCGGATCGGATCGTGATCATGAAAGACGGGCATATCGTGCAGGTCGGCACGCCGCTTGATGTTTTCGAACGTCCTGTGGACACGTTCGTGGCCACCTTTATTGGGTCGCCCCCGATGAACCTCGTCTCTGGAACCGTCAATTCCGGGCAGATCGCCTTTGCCGACGGCCGATCAGTGCCAGCACCGCCCGACCTTGCTGCCGCGTTGTCAGACGGGCAGTGCGTCACCTTCGGTTTCCGGGCGGACGTGTTGATGCCGAAAGGGCATTCGTTGTCTGAAAGCGGCGTGACAGCCGAGCTTGACCTGGCCGTGGCCCTCTCCGAACCGCTCGGGTCCGAGACGATCCTGTTCACCGAACTGGGCGGTGTGGAAGTGCAGGCCAAGATGCACAACCCCCGCCCGGTGAGGCCGGGGGAGAGCATGTCTTTCGAGCTTCATATCGAAAAGTGCCACTTGTTTGACGCCGAAACCGGCAAAAGCCTGAGGGGGATGTGATGCAACGAATGGGCATGGTGATCACGCTCCATGACGATCAGGTCGGGGAATACCGGCGGCTTCACGCGAACGTTTGGCCTGAGATCCTCGACGGGATCAGCCGGTCAAACATCCGCAACTATTCGATTTTCCTCAAAGAGCCGGAGAACTTGCTGTTTGGGTACTGGGAGTACCATGGCGACGATTTCGCTGCTGACGCGGCGAAGATGGCCGAAGACCCGATGACGCAGAAGTGGTGGGCGCTGACCGAGCCCTGCCAGAAGCCGTTCGAAACGCGGGGCAAGGACGAATGGTGGGCCATGATGGAGGAGGTATTTCACCATGACTGAGATGACTGAAAAACTGGGGCAGTGTTACTCTGGCGTCGTGCATGACGTGATGCGCGGCATGGGATTGCGCAATTTCACGCTGCCGATTGAGATTACGCCGCTGATGCCGGAACAGACACTTTGCGGCCCGGCCTTCACGATCGAAGGACGCCCCGATGATGCAGCGGACGGGCACCAGACACTTTTGGAGTGGACGGGGCTTTTGTCCAAGGCGCCAAGCGGGCATATCTGGGTCTGCCAGCCGCACACGTTGGACCTGGCACAGATGGGTGAGTTGACCGCTGAGACCCTGCAAAAGAAGGGTGTTCTGGGCTGCGTTCTGGACGGGCATGCGCGTGACACGAATTTCCTGCTGAACATCGGCTTTCAGACCTGGCGACGCGGGCATACACCCAATGACATCGTTGGGCGTTGGTTACCCATAGGCACCGGCCACCCGATCCAGATCGGGGAGGTGCGGATCGAAAACGGTGATTACCTGCTGGGCGACCGCGACGGGATGGTGCGGGTGCCACTGGCCATCGTGGACGAGGTTGCCGAAAAAAGCGTCCAAGCGATGCAGACCGAAAACAAGGTGCGCACCGCGATCATGGATGGGGTGGACCCGCAGGAAGCCTATCTGAAATACGGGAAGTTCTGATGCGGATCACGCGCCTCGATATCCGTGCCTGCCGTATTGAAAGTGAGGCGGCAACCGGCGATTTGCTTCGGGGCGCAAAGCGCGCGGCGGGGATGGAATTCCTCGTCTACACGATGGAAACCGATAGCGGCCTGCGTGCCTCGATGTTTGGATTTGCCGGGGCAAGTGCGGTAGGGTCGGCGTATCTTGCGGCGTCGCTCAAGCCCTTCTTTGAGGGCCGCGACGCGCGCGACCGCGAGGCGCTGTGGCACGATTTTCGAACGCAAGACCGGTTCTGGAGCCATTTGCCGATCTATATCTACGGCCCTCTTGATGCCTGCCTCTGGCTTTTGGCGGCGCAGGCGGCGGAGCAACCGCTTTACAAATATCTCGGTGCGGCGCGTGACAGGGTGCCGACTTACCTCAGTTCGATGTTCCACGACGATGCCGCCCCTTACGTGGCCGAGGCGCTCGCCGCGCAGAAGGGTGGCTTTGCGGGGTACAAGCTGCATCCGCCAGGCAAATCCCTCGAAGAGGATTTGGACATTCATGCACAGGTGAGAGAGGCCGTCGGTCCAGACTTCATGCTCGCCTCCGACCCTGTGGCCTTCATGAGCCTCCCCGAAGCGCTGCGCTATGGGCGGCGGCTGGAAGAGCTTGGTTTTGCCTGGTTCGAAGAACCCATGGCAGATGAAAGCGTCCCCGCCTTGCGCGAGCTGACCGCAAAGCTCGATATTCCGGTCTGGGGCACAGAAGTTCTGGCCAAGCATCCGTACTCCATTGCCGAGTGTATTTCGACCCGTGTGGTGGATGTGGTGCGCGCGGATGTCAGTTGGTCGGGCGGGGTCACATCTGTGCTGAAAACTGCGCATCTGGCCGAAGCGTTCAATGTCAAATGCGAGATTCACACAGCCGTGCTGCACCCGCTTGAGATGGTGAACCTGCACCTCTGCGCCGCGATCCAGAATTGCAGTTTTTTCGAACTCTTGTGTCCCGTTGAAGACTTCTCTTTTGGCTTGACCGAACCGCTGCCGATCGTCGATGGCGTTGCGATGTTGCCCGACACACCCGGGCTGGGCCGCGATCTTGACTGGGACTTGATCGACGACACAACCATTTTGAAATTGGGTGTTCCATGACGGACCGCTCACCTCACCAGCTTTTGCTTCTGTCAAATCGCGACAATGTTCTGGTGGCGCTTTGCCCGATCACCCAAGGGCCGGCGCAAACTTCAGATGGTCAGCGGATCCTAGTCCAGGATGCCCTTACCCTTGGCCACAAGGCCGCCCGCACAACGATTGCCAAAGGAGACCGGATCTTGAAATACGGCGTCCCGATTGGCCGGGCAACGCGAGACATTGCAGCGGGCGAGCACGTGCATGTTCACAATATGGCAAGTGATTACACACCCACCCATTCCTTGAAAGAAACCGAAGGAGGCGTCGATGCCTAAAGGCTACCTCCGCCAAGATGGACGTAAAGGCATCCGCAACCAGGTCGCGGTCGCCTATCTGGTCGAATGCGCACGCCATGTCGCCAATGAGATCGTGTTACCCTATCGCAGATCAGGGGCGCAGGTGATCGGCTTTCCCGGTTGTTTCCCGAATGAATATGCCCAGAACATGATGGAACGCCTGTGTACGCATCCCAATGTGGGCGCGGTGCTGTTGGTCTCGCTTGGATGCGAAAGCTTCAATCGGTTCCAGCTTGAACAGGTGGTGAAGGACAGCGGCAGACCGGTTCAATCCATCGTTATTCAAAAGTCCGGCGGCACGCGGTCGTCCATTCAGGCCGGCCAGGTCTGGGTCGAAGACCAGATTGCAGCGCTCGCAGAGACGCCTGTAGTGGATCTGGCCGTGTCGGACCTGATTGTCGGGACGGTGTGCGGCGGCTCTGACGCGACCAGCGGCATCACCGGCAACCCGGCCGTTGGCCTGGCATTCGACCGGCTGGGCGAAGCGGGCGCGGCCTGCATTTTTGAAGAGACCGGCGAATTGATCGGCTGCGAACAGATCATGGCCGACCGCGCCGCGACCCCGGCGCTGGGGCGCGAGATTGTGGCGTGTGTCGACAAAGCGGCCGCTTATTATGCAACACTGGGCTTTGGCAGTTTTGCCGCGGGAAATGCCGAAGGGGGCCTTTCAACCATCGAAGAGAAATCCATGGGGGCCTATGCCAAATCCGGCTCGGCCCCGATTGTGGGGCTGATCAAACCGGGCGATATCCCCCCGACAGGCGGGCTTTATCTTATGGATGTGGTGCCGGATGGAGAGGTCCGCTACGGCTTTCCCAATATCAACGACAACGCTGAAATTGCAGAAATGATCGCCTCGGGCGCGCATCTTATCCTGTTTGTGACAGGGCGTGGGTCGGTTGTGGGGTCCGCCATCTCTCCGGTGATCAAAATCTGCGCCAATCCTGACACGTTCGCCCGTCTGAGCGAAGATATGGACGTAAATGCCGGGCGTATTCTTCATGGAGAAGCGCTGGCCGCCGTCGCGGACGAAATCTTCGACTGCGTCACCGAGGTTGCCGATGGTCAGCCTACTAAGTCAGAAGACCTTGGTCACACAGAATTTATCCTGACATACAAAAGCTTTGAACCGATTGGCCCGTCCTGCCTTCCGGTGTGAACGCTTGGGCCAAACAAACTTTATGGAACCCGCAACACAGAGAGCATCGATGTGACAAAACTCAAAGGCAAGACATGCCTCATTACCGCCGCAGGGCAGGGGATTGGACGCGCAACAGCGGAGCTGTTCGTGCGGGAAGGGGCAACCCTTTGGGCCACGGACCGAGACGCCGGCCTTTTGGCGGATTTGGAGGGTGCGATGGTTCGCGCGCTCGACGTCACGGACGCGGATGCGATCGCGAAGATCGCAGCCGAAACCGGCCCGCTTGATGTGATGTTCAATTGCGCTGGCGTCGTCCACGCAGGCGACGTTCTCGAGGCGAGCGAAGCGGACTGGGACTTTGCGTTCGACCTCAACGCCAAAGCCCAGTTCCGGATGATCCAAGCCCATCTGCCAGGTATGCTTGAAACCGGCGGCGGGTCCATTATCAACATGTCCTCGGTTGCCTCCAGCCTCAAGGGCGTGCCCAATCGCTCGGTCTATTGCGCCTCCAAAGCAGCCGTGATCGGCCTAACAAAGTCGGTCGCGGCGGACTTTGTAACCCAGGGCATCCGATGCAATGCCATTTGTCCCGGAACGGTGGACAGCCCGTCGCTGCATCAGCGGCTTGAGGCGACGGGGGATTACGACCGCGCCATGCGCGAGTTTATCGCCCGACAACCCATGGGGCGTGTCGGGGCCGCCAGCGAAATCGCGGAATTGGCGCTTTATCTGGCCAGTGACGCAAGTGCGTTTACAACGGGGCGATGCCACGTCATCGATGGCGGTTGGGCCAACTAAGGAGATCAACATGAAATTTCTGCGCTATGGTCCGCCCGGACAGGAAAAACCGGGCGTGTTGGGCACCGATGGGGCAATCCGCGATCTATCCCGGCTTATTCCGGATTTGTCCGGGAGCGTGCTGGAGGATCTGAGTGCTTTGACAGGCTTGAATGTCGAGATCTTGCCGCCAGTTCCGGGTGACCCGCGGCTGGGGCCACCCATTGCTTGAACCGGTAAGTTTATCTGCATCGGGCTGAACTACGCAGATCACGCAGCAGAAGGTGGCATGGACGTTCCGCCCGAGCCGGTGATCTTTATGAAGGCCACATCGGCGATTTGCGGCCCCAACGATCCGATCGTCATTCCGCGCGGCTCAACCAAAACCGATTGGGAGGTCGAACTTGCGGTGGTCATCGGAAAGCCCGCGAAATATGTGTCAGAAGCGGAGGCGATGGATCACATCGCGGGGTATTGCGTGACCAATGATGTTTCCGAAAGGGACTTTCAGCTTGAGCGCGCAGGCCAATGGACCAAGGGCAAATCCTGCGACAATTACGGCCAGATTGGCCCTTGGCTTGTCACACCTGACGAAGTTTCAGATCCGCAGAACCTAAAAATGTGGCTCACGGTAAATGGAGAGACGAAGCAAAACGGATCGACCGGGACGATGGTCTATGGCGTGGCGCATCTGATTTCGTACTTGAGCCAGTTTATGACTCTGCATCCAGGAGACGTGATCTCAACCGGGACGCCTCCGGGCGTCGGGATGGGACAAAAACCGCCGCAATACCTCACAAAAGGAGACGTGGTTGAACTGTCCATTGAAGGGCTTGGAACGCAGCGGCAGGACGTCCACCAAGACTGATCGTCTGTGGACAAACCAGCATCAGCCCCCTTCAACGACTGCTATGGCTGCCTGCATTGCAAAGGTACGTATACGATGCGACCGCGGAAAAGTTCGGTTGTGCGCGCGCGCAGCTTACTGTCGATGGCCACGTTAAAAGCGCCAGATCGCGTAGATAACCTGCTAATTTGAGCCGTGCACGGACCGCCCAGACCTGTTTTGGCAGCAAGGGTCGTTTCTGACCGATGATCCGCCCCTTGTTCCAGGCTCTGCGTTTGGGAGTGGCTCCGGGAAGTTGGACTCTAGGCATGATTTGCCCTCCGATCCTCCCTCCGCACCCAATCATCAGCACCGCGCAGACTTGCCGAATTTACAGTCTGATCGAAGGGCCGGTGTCAGAGACGCACAATGGTAGATTTTACTGCGCACGCATTCGGCGGCTCCGAGCCCACAATGACGCATGCTACAAAGGGTCCAAACGGTGACCATTCGACCCCTCAGCGCCAACGGCAACTTTGTCCGGGACCAGTGAATGCCCTGATAATCCTCGCTGCGCGGTGAACGAATGGCAGCGATCTTCGCCGCCGCTCAGCGTCTTGGATCGAGCATCTGCGGCAAATTTCGTGCTGCGTGCGCGCGCTGCGAGAAAAGTCGATGGCCGGGTTGGGCTCAAAGCCGCCGTTCGACGCGCTTTGCACCAATGTCGGCAGCGCCGACAAAGCAGTCGTTCCGCGCAACAACGCTTGTCGGAGATCTGCGCTTCCTGGGCTTTCAGACCGGGCGCGAGTCCGAACAGGATCTTGGCGGCCAGCTCATTTTGGCTTGCTGGCCCTGACCATCTCGATCGACTTAAGTCTGGCGGCGTCGGGATCTTCGGGCCCAAGGATTTTTTCGATCGTCGCGAGCACGCGCCTCGCGAGGTCGATGTCCTGGTCAAGGACTTTGATCATTTCCGGATCGTCGGTCTGTGCGCGCTCCTCGAGGGCCTGTTCCAGTTCCTCAGTCCATGTATCGCGGCGATCCACCATCCAGTCAAACTCCGCCTTTTCCTCTTTCGTCGCGGGCCCGATGATCGCGGCCGTGCCCTCGATGAAGTCGATCTTGATGTGATCTGGATGCGGCAACGGGTCGGGCAGGTCGGTGATGCCGAGTTGCTCCCGTCGGCGCAGTTCCTTTTCCCACTCGACCTTGTACTCGATGGCGGTCTCGAGCCACCGGTCGTTCAGGATCTTGCGGGAACTTTCGACCGACCCCAGAAGCTCGGCGAACAGCCGCTGCGCCCGGCTCTGCCCCTTGGCCGCATTGACCGCAACTGACCGGAAGACCGCCTGCGCCATCGGGATCGAGACATTGCGGTCCCCGTCACGGATGGTGATGTCGCGGTAGGCTTCGTCGAGGATGATGTCCTTCATCCGTTCCTCGTGCAGCCCGGGACGCTTGTTCTTCGCCCCTTTGGGCCGGCCGCGCGGATTGCCCGACTGGCCCGGTTTGAACTGAGTCTCCTCAGGGGGCTTGCCGTAGCCGACCTCGTATCCGGGACGAGGCGTTAGCGCTTTCGACGCCTTCTTCCTAGCCCCGCTCATTCCGCCGCCTCCAGTCGGACCGCGTGTCCCGGCGCCCATCCACAGACAAGCCTTTCTGCATCATCCTTCGCCCAGGCCTCCCATCTGGCCAGGATCCGGTCGCAATAGATAGGATCGAGCTCACAGAGGTATCCCTTGCGCCCGGTTTTAGCTGCGGCGATCAGTGTCGATCCCGATCCGCCGAAAAGATCGAGGACGATGTCCCTGCGGCGCGAGACGTCGCGGATCGCGTCGGCGATCATCTCGACGGGTTTGACGGTCGGGTGCAGGGCAAGTTCATCCATGCGGCCCGGCTTCATCGTGTTAACACCGCGGTACTGCCAGACATTGGTGCGGTAGCGCCCGTGCTGGCCGAGCTCGAAAGTGTTCATATGGGGTACCGTCCCGACCTTGTAAGCGAAGATCAGTTCGTGGCGCGAACGATAGAAGGTCCCCATGCCTCCATTGTCCTTGACCCAAACGATCAGGTTCTTGAGCTCGGTATAGACCCCCTGTCCCGCGGCCAGCATCTCGCCCATGTGGCGCCAGTCCATGCAGAGGAAGTGGATGGCCCCGTCGGCGCTGACGTCGACCATATTGGTAAAGGCTTTTGACAGAAACGCCGTGAACTGATCCTGGCTCATCTCCCCCGACGCCATCGCGAACTCGCGGTGCTTCGTTTTGCCGGAGTTCCCGACGTGGCCGTCGATCGGTACATTGTAGGGCGGATCGCTGAAGGCCATCCGAGCGGTCTCGTCGTCCATGAGCAGACGGACAGTCTCGGGATCGAGCGCATCCCCACAGATCAGCCGGTGTGGACCCATGCGCCAGATGTCGCCCGGCTCAACGCGTCGCGGTGCTTCAGGCTTAAGTATGTCATCGGCCGGGTCGCCTGGTTCGTCCGCCACTTCCCCCTCGATAAGGCTGTCGATCTCGGCAACCGAAAAGCCGGTGAGACCGACATCGAAGTCGAGGTCCGGGCTTTCCAGTAGCGCGCCGAGTTCCTGCGCCAGCAGATCCTCGTCCCAGCCGGCATTCAGCGCCAGCTTGTTGTCGGCGAGAACGTAGGCGCGTTTCTCGGTCTCGGTCATGTCCTCAATGCGCAGACACGGCACCGTTGCCATTCCAAGGAGTCGCGCTGCCTCAACCCGCCCATGCCCGGCCAGGATTGTCCTCGCCCCGTCGATCAGCACCGGGTTCGTGAACCCGAACTGCTCGATGCTATCGGCAATCTGCTGGATCTGTTTCTTCGAATGCGTACGGGCGTTCTTCGCCCAGGGTTTGAGATCGCTGATTGCGATCTGCTCGATGCTCTTGCGGGCCATGTCGTGACCTCCTGTTGAATTTCTGCCTGCAGCCGGGAATCGTCTGGTCTGCCTCTGCCGTATGATTTATCTTACGACTGGCTTTTTGTCAAACAGAGGCGTATGCCTCCGTCAGGCAAATCAGCCAAGGAGGATCCAATGCACATCGGCGAGCACATATTCAGCCTGCGACAGAAGAGCAGCCAGTCGCTGCAGCAGGTGGCCGACGCGGTCGGTGTATCGAAGGCGCATATCTGGGAGCTCGAGAAGGGCCGCAGCAAGAACCCCTCCTTCGAACTGGTCCGCAAACTTGCGCGGCATTTTGGGGTCAGCGTGGATGCCCTGGTCGGTGAAGCTGACGAACCCGGACAAGAGGACATGCAGATCGAGAGGATCCATCGCGACCTCGGGGCACTCTCCCCAGGAGATCGAAGCGTCATCGAGGCGACCATTGCGGCCATGAAGGCGAAGGCCGGAGGGGACTGAACGGTGCAATTGTCGCGGATCGACCTCGCTGATCTGCACACGCCGGAGCGTATCGCGGCGACGCTGCACTCGCAGATCGGTCGTATCGACGGGGCTGTCCCGGTGGTGGAGATCGCCCGGAGCCTCGATATCGGCGAGGTCCGGCTAGACAACTTTGACGGCTTCGAGGGCATGCTCCTGACCGACAAGGTTCGTAGCCAGGGCGCGATCCTGGCCAACACGGGCCGAGGACGCCGCCGTGCACGCTTCACCGTTGCACACGAACTCGGGCATTTCCTGATGGAGCATCATGTTCTGACGTCATCCGAGGGGTTTCAGTGCCGGGCATCAGACATGCGCGAAACGCGGGAAGACCGGCAACAGCGCCGACAGGAGACCCAAGCCAATAGGTTTGCGATTGAGGTGCTGGCGCCGGGCTACAAAACAAGGCAGTTCCTGGATGACGATCCGGACCTGAAGGCCACGCAGGTCATGCGGGACGAACTCGACATGAGCCTCGAGGCGTGCATTCGGCGCTACGTCGCAACGCACCCCGAACCCCTGGCGGCCGTCTGGTCCCACAACGGATGCGTCCGATACCCAATCCGTGGACCCTCGTTCCCGTGGGTCAAACCCGAATCCGGGTCGCGTCTTGCAACCGACACACCAGCTGCACGGGCAATCGCACGGGGGGCCAGTGGTTTAACGCGCATGCAGGAATGTCATCCGGAGTCCTGGACGGACGACGAAAGTGTCGCCGAGCTCTTTGAGCAAACCCGCGTCGGCAAGTACGGCCACGCCGTTACTCTGCTTTGGGCAACTATCACTGACGCCGAGGAAGATGACGGGCTGGACGAACTGGACGTCCCCAACTTCCGATAGCGCAAGTTCGCTGATGCCGCGCCCGTCTTCCCCGTTCAGACACCAGAATACCCTGATCGGTCGCGCCAAATTCCCTGTTTTCGCTGAGCAGGGAAATCGCCCCTAAACCATTGAAATTTGGCGTTGAAACGGCAAGGATATCTGCTCGCACAGCCGAAAAACGCGCAATTTCCCTGTAAATTCCCTGTTTCCAGGGAATTTCACTGCAGAGACCAGTTCGCGGGAGACTGCGACCACCACCATCCACCCTTTCGGTCAATTCCTGATATCTCTAGACTTCGCATTGCGTCGTTAATTCAGGGGCTTACGGGCGCATTACACACGCTATCTGCCGCACTTGGTCTCTGCCCCGGGTCTGATTGCGGGCTTTCGGCAGAAAGTCTCTGCGGGCAGTTTCCGTCTGATCACTCTATGCGGAAGTAAGGCACTTCAGGCGATGGGAAAGTCCAGAACCTCGTGCTGCTCATGCCAAGCGAGAGGAAGTTTGGTTAGGTCAAGCAGCTTCTGAGCGGTCAGGTGCCGTGGCTGGCGGCCTTTGAGGATCGCTGTGGCGATGTCTGGAGCGAGCGAAGCCAGCGGGAGAATTCGGC
>JBCCYF010000060.1:0-25858 GCA_039190275.1 Pseudomonadota bacterium
CGCGGTCAGTTTCTTCCTCTTCAAGAACCGCTCTTGCCAAAGCCTCAAGCGTTGCTGGATCAGCAGCTGGATTCTGACCGACTGCATTTGCCATCTCTGTCCGTGCCTTCAGGGCTCTAGGGAGTAGGTCCTCAAGCGCCGAAGCTGCGGCTGAAAGCTCACTTGTCCAAGCGTTGGACCAGCCGCCCTCAGGTTGCTCAATCAATCGCAATGCACCTGGATTGCGAACGCGTGGCGCTACCTCGCCCAATTCACGAGAGAGGCGGCGTAAGCTCTCACGCGTCTCGTTGTCATGGGCGTCCATTCTTTCCCAAGACAAAGCAATCGGTACCTCCCGAGATGCTAGTCCAACGGCTTCAAAGACCGTTAACCCGTTCTCATGTCTCTGATGCAGGGCTTCAACATATTCGTTGAGTTGGTCTCGCTCGAGCCCAAGTTCCGTTGAAATACGCGCCCATTCCGCTTCGGCTTGCCCGTCCAAGGGTCTTTCCCAAGCCTGCCCAAGTTGCCGGATTACGTTCTTGCGTTCAGCTTTTGAGCTATGAAGCTCAAGCACCGCATCGCCCAGTCCGTAGGCGGTCAATCTGCGGTGTACCACATCAAGTGCGGCAGCCTTTTCTGCGACGAACAGAATTGTCTTTCCGTGGGCCAAGCAATGCGCAATCAGGTTGGCAATCGTCTGACTTTTCCCTGTTCCGGGCGGTCCGATTACGACCATGTCATGACCTTCAACCGCACCCGCAACGGCAGCCAGTTGTGAGGCGTCAGCTGGAAGCGGCGTGAAGGTCTCAGACGGTGGTAGCTTGGATTCTACTTCATCGGGCCTTGGCAATCCTGGTGCATCCGGTGGGACAAAGGGGTCATCAGGAGTGTCGATCAGATGGGCTACAAGGCGGCTTTTACGTAGCTGATCAGTGCGATCAACCAGGTCCTTCCACATTAGATATTTTGCGAAAGAGAATGTCGAAAGAGCGAGGTCTTCAACAACTTCAAAGCCGGGAATGTCTCGTACAATCTCGCGCATCCGCTTGAAAATGCGTGGAACGTCTAGGCCCGCATCATCTCGTGGCAATTCGCCCTTGAGGTCCGGTGCCTCAATGCCTTGTTCGGCCAACTTCTCCAACAAGGTCAGATTGAATCGGACTTCATCGCCCTGATGAACGAGCGTGAACGGTGAAGATGCCGATGCTCTGCGTAGGGTCACAGGGACAAGCAGCAGAGGTGCGCGGTGATCCTTTTTCGCAGTCTCGGTCTGCTTCCAACGAAGGAAACCAACCGCAAGAAACAGCGTATTGGTTCCCCCCTCAGAAAGGTCGCTTCTTGCTTTACGATACAGTGCGATGAGACGCTTTCGCATCTGATCCCCCGGAAGAGGGCTGCAAAGCTCGCCTCTGTCAAACGCGTCCCGAATGACACGCGCATCAATATCCTCGCCAGTTTCCCGACGGTATTGCTCTGGGTCACGGCCAAGTCTCGGGTTCTCGTCTGGTAGGCTGACCATCCTGAAGGAGCGCCCTTCAGTGAGCTCATCTTCCAATCGCGGTACATCATGACACTTCAGCATCAATGACCCTTGGGTGTCGCGGAAATTCAGCAACCGGTTGCGCAAAGATAGGTCAAGCAGCTTGCGCTGCCATCTATCGATCCGGCCTTGTGGTGTTGCGGGCGCCTCCTCTTCGGTCGGATCAGGCGGCTCAAAACCTTCAGGCGGGAGGAGATTTTCGGAGGCAGCCATTGGGTCTGCCGCGGTGGGAGCCTCGGTTTCAGTTGGCTCGCCTGCACGCGCCAGTGGTCGGACCCCCGATGATCGACAGCGTGCAATATCAACTGCAACACCAAAAAGATGCTCTTTTGCCTCGTCCAATTGTGCGCCACCCTCGACGACGGCGCTACGGAATGTTCCGCGCTTGCCACCGGTCAGGAGCGTTGTTTCGAACGGCAGGAATTCACGGGCGACGATCGCCTTACGGAGCTCGGTCACATCCCAGGTCTCGGCGGTCGAAAAAGTCCGACTGACGAGCCAGACACCCGCAAAAGCATGGCCTTCGGTAAAGATCACAACCGGATTAAGGCCAGCAGCCTCCAATGCGGCCGCCAGAAGCAGGCTCGTATCCAGACATGTTCCAAGACCTTCCTCCGCCAATCGGCTGGGCATTCGAACCTTTTGTCCACGCTTCTCGAAGGAAGCGGGCGGAACCGCGTACCGTATGTCCATTCCCTCAATCGAAGACCAGATTGCTGCAGCGATAGCCCACGCTCGGGACGGGTCTCGAGATTGGTACCCGTCAAGACCAGAGGGCAGACCTTGTCTTGTCATGGCATCAGAAGCTGCTCTTAGGACTGCAGCTACACGCGCGTCGTTCGGCTGTACGAAAGCAGCCAACAGTTGGCCCATTTCATGGATGCCGCCCCATTCATCTCGGGCCAGAAGCTCTACCGGCGCTTCAAACGAAATTGAAGGATGATCATCATCAAATTCTGCTACTAGCCGCAGCTGCCCAAGTTCAGCTTCGTTCAAATTGTCGAAAAATGCGCTGTCCTGTTTTGTTTCCAACTCGGCTGGAACGACCGATCCACCGGGTAAAATCCGATCAAACGGCCATTCTCGCGATTGCGCAAAAGGTGGGTGGACATCGAGACGAAGCCTGCCTGCAGGTAGACCCGCTTCGCCTGCTTGGAGCTCTATCTTACGCAGTAGGGGAACAGCATTCTGCAAAGATGCATAAGTCAGTCGTTTCGTATGTTCGACTAAGAGCTGCGCTGCGGCTACTTTCCCGTTTTCATTTTCATCACTAATTGCAAGCACTTAAAAATTGCCATCTATGATCTTTACCTTGGGTTGGCGTCGCAACCACAACCCTAGGCGGAAACTTGCCAAACAACCAACAGGGTGTGAAGTCCCTATTCGCTAAATCATTGAAAAAGCTGAAATAGAATACGAGTGATTGGGCTGAGCTAATTCCTGCACTCGCTGTTCACAAGCGACCCTCGGATTGCAGGGGAAATCCAGAGTTCGCCGACTTCAACGCAGCAAAGCCGAATCTTGGCGGCAACTAGTGTATGTGTTTTAAGTACTGCAAACCTCGAATGTCCGCTCCCAAAAAACTGCCGTATTGACCTCGCACCCGCAGCGAATGTCCGCATCCCGCCGATTCTGTGGAAAAACAATGTGTTGCGAGCGCAGAAAGTAGCGCCCTGAATAGGGTGCGAGCGCCTTTCTTGTCAGGCACTGCGCGTTTGCTGCGGTGCAGGAAGGATCTTTGCCAGTTTGCGGAGGTTTTGGGCGGTGGCAGCGAGAAGGAATTCGTCGTTTGCGCCGCATGGGCCCCGTAATCGGAGCCGTCCCAACCCGAGTATGCGTTTGAGATGGGCGAAGAGCATCTCGACCTTCTTCCGGAGTTTCATCGAGATGGTGTACTGGCGGGTCTTGGCGATGTCGCGTGCGACCTGGCGGGCGTCTTCGGTTTCTTCGCGCGTGATCTTACGTGCATCAGCGTTCGGGCAGCATTTGGCTTTGGATGGACAGGCCTGGCAAATCTCTTTCAAAGCCCGATATCTAGCAGTGCCCTTGCCGGTCGGCCCTCGGTTCGGGTCTGAGTAGTTGCGACGGAACTGCTTGAGCTCATGTCCCTCGGGGCAGATGTATTGATCGTTCTCGGCATCCCATTCAAAGTCTGCACGTGACCAGGTGCCATCGGATCGGCCCGCCTTATCAAAGACCGGAATGTGTGGCGCGATCTTGCGGTCCACTAACCAGCCAAGCAACGGCCCGGTGCCGTAGGCGGTGTCCGCAATCAGACGTTCGGGATGCAGATCGAACCGTTCCTTCACCCGCTTCAGCATGGTCTTGGTCGATCCAACCTCGGCCTGCCTGATGGAACGTGTGGCTTCGACATCCACAATGACACCGTGGTCTGTGTCGATCAGATAGTTGTCGGAATAGCTAAAGAATGCTGGCCCTTTGCGCGCAGCGGTCCATTGACTTGCTGGATCGGAATGCGACGTGAACTTGGGCTGCACCTCGCTGGCCGCGCCAAATGCCGCCTTGTCCAGCGTCTCGAGATACTCTCGTACGGCGCGGGGAGCATCGGTCGGATCGATACTCGATACGTCCCAATCGTCCTTCGGCGTCGAGTTCTGCTTATTGGCATCCGCCTCAATCAAGCTGGCATCAATGGCCATGCGCTGGCCGCTGACCAGGCCCTCGGCAATGCACCGTGCCACCGTCGTCTCAAACAAGTGTCGCAGCAGTTCGCTCTCACGAAAGCGGCCATGCCGGTTCTTCGAGAACGTCGAATGGTCTGGCACCCGGTCGTTCAAATCTAGGCGGCAGAACCAGCGGTAGCCGAGGTTCAGATGAACCTCTTCACACAACCGCCGTTCCGACCGGATACCAAAGCAGTAGCCCACCAACAGAATCCGGATCAGAAGTTCTGGATCGACAGACGGGCGACCCGTGTGGCTATAAAACTCCGCCAGATAGACGCGAATACTGCTCAGATCGACAAACCGGTCAATCGACCGCAGGAGATGATCTTGGGGAACGTGATCCTCGAGCGAGAACTCATAGAACAGCGCCGCTTGTGCTTCCTGCTTCGGTCCCATCATCGCCAATCCCTCCCTACAGGACGAATTGAATCAGCGGCTTACCTCTCGATCAAGCCCGAGTTTTTCAACAAAATACGCCCTCCTCGAAGAGTTTGTTGGTCTTCAAGCCTTCGCCTATATGACTAAGCCATACCCCAGAGCCCAGAATGACCGTCAAGACAACCATCAGCTTCACCGACCGCCACCATCGGTTCCTGACCGACAAGGTGGGCCAAGGCGTCTTCGCGTCGCGAAGCGCGGCTGTGGCAGCGGCTCTGGAGCAGATGATGCGCGATGAAGAGAAACGCGAGCTGGCCCTCGGCGCGATGGCCGAAGAAATTCGGGCGCGGCTCGACATGCCGCAAACCGACTATGTCTCGGCGGAGAAAGCCTTTGCCGACGCCCGGGCCCGCCTTCAGACCGCGCGCGAGGCGTGAGCCATCGCATCCGGTTCCATCCGGCGGTTGCAGAGGATCTAGACGCGATTATTCGCTGGCTGAACGATTATGCCGGCCCTCAATAGGCAGCGCGCAGGTTGGACGAGATCGAAGCAGCTATCGCTAGCCTTACCGAACTGCCCCAAGAGGGCAGCCGTCGGGATGGGATTGCGCCCGGGCTGCGCGGCATTCCTGCAGGCCGCAAGGCCGTGATCGCCTTCACTATCGACGATGATGCACGCGAGGTGTATATCCACGCCGTGACCTATGCCGGGGCCGACTGGATAAAGCGCAGAAAAGCACGCGGGCGAAAGTGCACACCTCGGGCAGCCAACGAAACCAGTGCCACCAAGCAGCCGAGCGCCGTCGTCCAATCCAGCCGCCCAAATCAGATAGGGACTTGGTGATCCTGGAAATCTATTCGGATTCCGAGTGTTCTTCGATCAGCTTCGCTGGGGCCACATCCAGATGCGCTGCGACCCGCTGCAGGGTCTGCAAGGTGACATTCTGCTGACAGCGCTCCATCGCGCTGACATGCGCGCGGTCGACATCCATCGCCGCCGCCAACGCGGCCTGTGTCAGCCCGCGCAATTGGCGGTAGTGCTTGAGATTCCTTGCAAAAACAACGCGGATGTCCATCCGCGAGTAAAGAACCTATCGCGTATTTTGGTGCGACGTATTATAATGCTCATCTGCAGTTTGACTGACCGCAATCCGACCTTGCACATGCAATCTGATGTGCTGTTATGAGCCTTAACGCCCAACGGCGAGGGGGAATCATGTCTGCCACCGGCACCACGCCGATCGCTGATCTCGCACCACAAAGCGATGAGCTGACCGATTACGACCACGCGCACATGACGCTGTACTTGCGCCTGTTTGATGCCGCTGAAAGCGGAGCCAGCCTGCAGGAAGTTAGTGAGATTCTATTCGGTATAGATGCCGCCGAAGATCCAGAGCGTGCCAAAAAGATGTACGACAGCCACCTCGCCCGCGCCCGCTGGATGACGGAGCAAGGCTATCGCAAGCTGCTTGAAGGCCGGACTGGCTGAACTTTGCCCGATCCATCTGAGATCGGCGAACACCCGCGCAGGTTGCGCAAAGCAACCGTTCCTGCCGTCGTTTTGACGCATCACCGAGCTATACTCATTGTTCATCGAAACAGCTGACGCGGAGCTTCGCCATGACCAAGGATTGGCAAGACGAAACGGCGTACAAGCATTTCGACAGTCTCGACCTGTCCGGGCTGGCCTGGGAGTGCTTACGCCGTAATTCCGACTATCGCGCCAATTACCCGCAAATGCGGGATGGATTGAAATCACCGGCCGCATGGGGGTTGCGATTTCCCGGTTGACCCGGACATCGACGCACCCGATGCACCCGTATTCTGGAAGCCATCAACCGCCCCGGCGGCGGTCGGGTATGCTGTACCGGTCCCCGGCGGCGACACCACCGCGCCGCACATTGATGCAGATGATCTGACCGTCATCGGAACGCAGGGCAGTTTGATGTATGTGCGCCTCGCAACAGGCGCATTGCTTGTGCTGGATGCCAAAAACCTCCAACGCCCGATTGGGATTCTGCTGCCGTTGGACGAACATTGGGCGGCACGAGTGGACATACTCAAGGCGCTTCGCGCGCAGCTGTTGTACCGCAAACGATCCCCTCCGCCCCTGACGTCGCAGCAGCGACGGCGCATCCAGCTTGCACTGCGCACGCTCGACGCGCGCCGGGACGATGCCAGCTACCAGACGATCGCGCGGCACTTGTACGGCGCCGAGGCTGTGTCGCGCGAGCATTGGAAGACCAGCTCCCTCAAGGCCCAGATCACCCGACTGTCAGCCCATGGTACGCATCTCACCACCAAAGGCTATCGCTATCTCCTTCTCGGCAAAGGACCCACGGGGCGCTCCAAGCCGCGCAAGTGATCACCGTGCGATCTCCGAAAATCGAACTCCCATCAATCCCTGATCCTGTTGGCCTTTGGGGGTGACGTTTTCACGGCGCGATCTTCGTCATCCCTCCTCACGGCGCTCTTCCGTTTTCATGACCTCCGACAGCCCGCGACGCGCCGTCGCGCGGCCTAGCCACCGGAGATGCTAAAATGCCCGACCCAAATGAAGGACTCCCGCCCCGCTACCTCAGAACCCCGGAAGCCGCTCGCTTTCTCGGCCTCTCCGGACGCACTCTGGAAAAACACAGGACCTACGGGACCGGCCCGCGGTACTCGAAAATCGGCGGGCGTGTCGTCTATGCGGTCGACGATCTGCAGGCCTGGGTCACCAGGGGCGAGAAGACCTCGACCTCAGACGAGACCGAAGACAGCGTTCTGCCCGCCAAACGCCATGCCGCCGTTTCGCCGGCCTATCTGCGGCGGGGGCGCTGAGCCGATGCAGACACTTGTCCACCTCACCTGGATCGAAGGGCGTATCGAGCGCTGGATCCGTTTCGGTCAGATGGCCGGGGAAACCATCCTGACGCGCACGGAAAAGCGCGTGGCCTTCGCTCCCGGCGCGATCTTCGCGCTCGTCCGCTGGTCGTCGAACGACCACGGCACCGTTGAAAGCCGGATCGACATTCTGCGCGCCGTCGGCGCTGGCGAGCCCTGCTCCACGGTGCCCTGTGTCACGCCAGGCGGAGAGCTTTTGCTGCGCCTCTCCGGCTGGCCCAAGGTCGAGGCGGCGCTGCGGTCCGTCGACATCGTGGAAAGCTATGGCATCGCACCGGAAGATGTCTGTCCCGATCATTGGCGGCACGTCCACAACCGCCTGACCGCGGCATTGGAGCCCCGGCCTTACACCCCTGCCCGGCATGCGGCCTGGCTCAAGCGTCGCATGGTAACGACATGAGCGCGGCGGTCTCTCCCCTCCTCGCGGCCGGTTTGTCCCTTAGTCTTCTCGCAGCTGCACAGATCGATCGCGCACCGCGCCTGATCTGGAATGCCACAGCAAGCGTGCCGATCGGCCTCTACGTCGCTCGAGCGTCACACGGGCCATCGCTGGGCGATCTCGTTGCCGTGCGCCTGCCGGAAGACCTGTCATCCTGGGTGGTTGAGCGCGGCTATGTCGGTGCGGATACCTTGCTGTTGAAACGCGTCACAGCCGTCTCGGGCATGACCGCCTGTCGCCACGATCTCGATATCACCATCGACGGCACCGTTGTTGCCCAAGCAGCATCGAATGACCGGCAGGGTCGCCCGCTTCCCAGATGGACGGGATGTGTCACCATCGGCTCGGACGAGGTTTTCTTGCTCGTCGCAGGTGTCGCGGACAGCCTCGATGGACGGTATTTCGGCCCGTTGTCAGGGGACACGATCCTCGGACGCGCCATCCCTCTTTGGACATTTGGAGGGGCGGAAGATGCGTAGTCTTGAACGCGGTCACAGCCGTCGGCACGCGGGCGTCACGACCGCGCTTGTACTGATCCTCTGCATGCCGATGACCGTGGCACCGTCCGCCGTGATCGCTCAGGACCGCACTGCTCCTGCATCTGAACAGCAAGCGATCGACAACTATATCGCAGAAGCCTCGCGCAGGTTCGGCATCCCGCAGCACTGGCTCCGTGCGGTCATGGAGGTCGAGAGTGCGGGCAATCCACATGCGGTCAGCCACGCAGGCGCCATGGGGCTCATGCAGATCATGCCCGGCACCTGGGCCGAGTTGCGCGCAGCTTATGGGTTTGGCGATAATCCCTTCGATCCACGCGACAACATCCTCGCCGGTACCGCCTATCTGCGGCAGATGTATGATCGGTTCGAATCGCCCGGCTTTCTCGCGGCCTACAATGCCGGGCCTGCGCGCTACCAAGAGCACCTTGATACCGGTCGCGACTTGCCGCGTGAAACCCGCAATTACCTTGCCATCCTCGCGCCACTCATCGGCGACGGGACCAACGTTGCGCAGGCAGTCAGCCGCCCGCGCAGGACACAGGACTGGCGCGACGCCCCGCTGTTCGTGGCAACGGCTGAGGACGGTCAAACACCGGGTGATGACACTCAACGGATTGCGTCTGACGCGTCTCAGAACGGGATTTTCGTGCCTCTCAGCCAGAGGCGAACACCATGATCCGCGAAATCGCACCATGGCGAGGTCTGGAAAGCCCGGTCGGAGGAATGTGCCGGAGAGGATCGACGCGCACGGTCTCAACAGAAAGAGCGCGAGATAAAAGAGGTGCCGCAAGCGGACCTCAAGCTGTTGTTTCTCTGCGAGGATTTGCGCGGCACATCCAAGCCGCATGCCGCAGGACTTCACCTAGAAAACTGATTTATGGGGGTTTTTCAAGCGGCAGCTGGCCCTGCAAGCGAGTGTCGCCATGACCCCGCGCGACAATGACCTGCGCATCCGCCCCGGACGCATCCGCGACGGCGGCAGGACCTCGAAGCAAGCGACACGTTTCGTCAACGAGGTCATGCGTGCCGCGCGGAAATCCGGACATACGGGCTATCGTATCGGCGGGGGCAGCAGGCGTTCCGGCAACACCTCTTTCGGGCGCGGACGATTTGCCCGAACCGCCAAGGGCCTGACCCGCACCTCCCGGCGCGTTGTCGTGAAGGCCCGCGTCGTGCGCCACCAGGGCAAGCGTTTTCGCTCCGCGCCCATGGTCAAGCATCTCGGCTATCTGCAGCGCGATGGCGTCGGTCAGGACGGGCGCGACGCCGACTTGTTCGGGTCTGAACGCGATGAACTCGACCGGGGCGGCTTTGCGGCGCGCTGCGAAGACGACCGGCATCATTTCCGGTTCATCGTCTCGCCGGAAAACGCGGGCGACCTCGAGGACCTTCGCGCCTTCACCCGGGATCTAATGGCCCGTGCCGAACGGGATCTCGGCACCCGATTGGACTGGGTCGGGGTTGATCACTGGAACACCGACAACCCGCATGTGCACATCCTGTTGCGCGGCAAAGCCGACGATGGGCGCGATCTCGTCATCTCGCGCGATTACATCGGCCGGGGGTTTCGAGCGCGCGCAGAAGACCTCGTACAACTGGAGCTGGGCCCCCGCAGCGCGCGCGAGATTTCCCAAGCCCTGGAAACGCAGGTCACGGCGGAGCGCTGGACCGATCTCGACCGCGGCCTGCGATCGCTGGCGGACGATCATGTCGGCATCGCCGACCTGCGCCGCGGCACACCGGAGCCCCGCGATCCGGAACTGCGCCGCTTGATGATCGGGCGCGCCCAGACACTGGAGAGGCTCGGGCTGGCCGAACAGATCGCCCCTGCCGCCTGGGAGCTGAAACCGAGTGCCGAAGACACTCTGCGCGAACTTGGGATGCGCGGCGACATCATCAAGAGAATGCACCGGGCCATGGGCGCCGACCGCCACCGCGCAGCGGGTGATTTCGCCATCGAAGGCACGCCCACGGCCCCGATCCTCGGGCGGCTCATGGAACGCGGCTTTCATGACGACCACGCCGGGACCGGCTACGCGATCATCGACGGTGTTGATGGTCGCGTTCATCACCTGCGCTTCCGGGATCTCGATGCGACCGGCGACACGCCACAAGGTGGTATCGTCGAAACCCGGCTCTGGACAGGGACGACGGACGGGACAGCGCAACTGTCTCTTGTCGGTCGTTCCGATCTGCCGCTTGCCGCACAGATCGACGCCGATGGCGCGACCTGGCTCGACCGCCTGCATCTGGCCCGGGACCGCGCACCGCTGAGTGGTGCCGGATTTGGCGCGGAGGTTCGCCAGGCGCTGGTGCGCCGCTCGGATCACCTTGTCGCCGAAGGTCTCGCCCGACGGCAAGGCCAGCGCGTGACCTTTGCCCGCGATCTGCTGGCCACCCTGCGCAACCGCGAACTGGACGCCATCGCCCAGGACCTCAGCGCCCAAACCGGACTTCCCCATCACAAGCCAAACGAGGGCGAGCATGTCGTGGGCACGTTTCGCCAACGCCTCGATCTCGCCTCGGGCCGCTTCTCCATGATCGACGATGGCCTTGGATTCTCGCTCGTCCCCTGGACCCCGCAACTCGAACGCCATCTCGGCCAGACTGTTACGGGCACGATGACGCCCGGCGGCGGGATCGACTGGAGCCTAGGACGCAAGCGCGGGCTCAGCCTCTGATCAGAAAGGACATCACCATGAGCCGTCAGGACACGTCATTGGCCACCAAGATCCTCTGGGGCCAGATCATCATCGTCAGCATCGTGGCGCTGCTCTTTGTCTGGGCAGCGACGCAGTGGGTCGCGTTTCGCCTGGGGTTCCAACCCCAGCTTGGCGCGCCTCTCACCGCCCTCTTCGGCCTGCCGATCTACCGCCCGTGGCAGGTCTTCACCTGGTGGTACTGGTACGACGCCTATGCGCCCCGCGTCTTCATGGAAGGAGCCGCAATCGCCGGCGCGGGCGGGATCGCCGCCTTTGCCGTCGCGATCCTTCTGTCGGTCCTGCAGGCGCGCGAGGCGAGCGACGTGACAACCTATGGCTCGGCCAGATGGGCGGGCACCAAAGATATCACCGACGCCGGGCTATTCGCAGTCGACGGGGTCGTGCTCGGCCGCCTCGACAAGCGCTACCTCCGGCATGATGGTCCGGAACACGTGCTGTGCTTCGCGCCCACCCGTTCCGGCAAAGGCGTCGGCCTGGTGATCCCAAGCCTGCTGACCTGGCCGGGATCCGCGATTGTCCACGACATCAAGGGCGAGAACTGGCAGCTGACGTCCGGATGGCGGGCACGGTTCGGGCGTGTCCTGCTCTTCGATCCGACCAACGCGGCCAGCGCCGCCTACAATCCGCTCCTCGAGGTCCGTCGCGGCGAGCGCGAAGTGCGCGACGTCCAAAACATTGCCGACATCCTCGTCGATCCCGAAGGCCAGCTCGAGCGACGGAACCATTGGGAGAAGACGAGCCATTCCATTCTGGTGGGCGCGATCCTGCATGTCCTCTATGCTGAGAAGGACAAGACACTGGCAGGCGTCGCCGCCTTTCTGTCCGATCCGCGGCGTCCCATCGCTGCCACACTGACGGCAATGATGCGGACGGCCCATCTCGGAGATCGCCCGCATACTGTTGTCGCTCAGGCCGCCCGCGAGCTGCTGAACAAATCCGAGAACGAACGCTCCGGCGTCCTGTCCACGGCCATGTCCTTCCTCAGCCTCTACCGCGACCCCGTGATCGCCGCCGTGACCCGGCGCTGCGACTGGCGGATCGATGATCTGGTCTCGGATGCGCGGCCGCTCACCCTCTACCTCGTAGTACCCCCGTCGGACATTTCCCGCACGAAACCGCTGGTCCGGCTAATCCTGAACCAGATCGGCCGCCGCCTGACGGAAGAATTGCACAACACCAACCGCAAGCACCGCCTTCTATTCATGCTCGACGAATTCCCCTCCCTCGGCCGCCTCGACTTCTTTGAAAGTCAGCTGGCCTTCATGGCGGGATACGGTCTCAAGGCCTTCCTGATCGCCCAGTCGCTGAACCAGATCGAAAAGGCCTATGGCCAGAACAACGCCATTCTGGACAACTGCCATGTCCGCGTCGCCTTCGCGACCAATGACGAGCGCACGGCGAAGCGTCTGTCCGACGCCCTAGGCACCACGACCGAGCTGCGCGCGATGAAGAACTATGCCGGGCACCGCCTGTCACCTTGGCTCGGGCATCTGATGGTCTCGCGCCAGGAAACCGCCCGCGCCTTGCTCACGCCCGGTGAGATCATGCAGCTGCCACCCGACGACGAAATCATCCTCGTGTCGGGCGCAGCCCCGATCCGAGCACAAAAAGTGCGGTACTTCCGCGATGCGCAACTAACGGCAAGGATCCACAAGTCGCCTAGCGTAGAAGCATCTGCAGCAATCGGCACGGCGGGAACCGACGACTGGAGCAGTCTTCAACCGATCGTGCCATCTAAGGCATCTGGTATGAACAAGCCCACTGCCGATGCAGATGGCGGCATCCGACGAGAGCCTGAGATCCCCGAGCATGAGGATGCGGCACCTGAGTTGCCGTTCCCGCGCGAGGAATTCGCGGCTCTCGAAGACGAACCCGACGACGAGGCCCAACGCGCCCGTGCGATACAGACCCGCTTCCGCAACGTCGCGCGTCAAGCTGCCCTCGATCCCGACGACGGCATCGAACTGTGAGGTGACGCGATGAAGAAAGCCAAGATCACCGCTTATGTCGACGCAGCCCTCTTCGACGAAATCGACGCACTGGCGGCGCGGCGACGCGTCCCCAAAACGCAAATCATCGAGGCGGCGCTAGCGTCGTTCCTCTCACCAGACAGTGCCGAACAGAGCGAAGCCGCGATCGTCCGCCGGCTGGACCGTCTGACCCGGTCGCTTGAGAGGCTGGAACGTGACCACGAGATCACGACCGAGGCATTAGCACTGTTCGTCCGCTTCTGGCTGACGACGACGCCCCCGCTGCCCGATGACACCTACGCAGCGGCCAAGGCGAAGGGCAAGGAGCGTTATGGCGGCTTCGTGGAGACGCTGGCGAGGCGGCTGGCCAAGGGATCAACCCTCACCAAAGAGCTTTCACGTGACCTGTCAGCATCTGCAGACTAGCGAGAGAGCAGCCGAAACACTAACTGACTCACGACGAAAGAAAGCCGCCGTTCCCAGCACCGACTATCAATGTCGATTGCGCGGATGGAGTGGATGGCGTCTGCACCGAACCGTCGCGCTTTGCGGCATAGTGTAGATGTTTTCATCAGCTAGGAATGGAGCTCCACCATGGAAGTTACGACAATAGGATTGGATCTTGGGAAGGACGTTTTCCAAGTTCATGGTATCACCGCTGACGGCACAGTCGTTTTCAATCGTTCGATCCGGCGCAAACAATTGCTCAATTTCTTTGAGACGTTGCCAAGCTGTCTTGTTGGGATTGAGGCCTGCGGTTCCGCGCATCATTGGGCGCGTGAACTAACAGCGATCGGCCATGATGTGCGGCTAATGCCAGCGGTCTACGTTAAGCCGTACGTGAAGCGCGGAAAGACAGACGCCGTCGATGCGGAAGCAATCTGCGAGGCGGTCACACGACCGACCATGCGGTTTGTTGCTGTGAAGTCGAAAGAGCAACAGGCCTTGCTGACCATCCACCGGGTGCGCCAGCTTGTCGTCCGCCAAAAGACCCAGATGTTGAACGTGATCCGTGGTCTTCTGCGAGAGTTCGGCCATGTGATCGGGAATGGGCCGGTTGCGGCGATGCGTTTCATTAAGGCATTTCAGACAGATGACTGCATAGACATACCTGATGTGGCAAAGAGCATGCTCAAAACGCTCTGCGATCAGGTTGTTGCTCTCGATGAGCGAGTGACCTTCTATGACAAGCTGATCGAGTATCATGCCCGGATTGATGAACGCGCCAAACGGATCAGGACGGTGCCCGGCGTTGGCCCCATCACCGCCTCAGCCATTGTGGCCACCATCGGCGACGGCAAGCAGTTCAAGAACGGACGCGAGTTTGCCGCTTGGCTGGGGCTTACGCCGCTGAACAGATCTAGTGGTGGCAAAGAGCGCTTGGGGCGTATCAGCAAGAAAGGCGAGCGCTATCTCCGACGATTACTTGTGATCGGCATGACCTCTCAAGTTCAACGCGCCCGTGGGTATCCAGAACGTGTGCATCCGTGGATCATGCAACTTCTTGAACGCAAACCTGTTCGCCTCGCAACGATTGCGATGGCGAACAAGGCAGCCAGGATCATCTGGGCGATCCTCACCAAAGAAACGTACTACCGCCAAACAGCATAAACGGAGGCGAAGACACAAGAATTGCAAGACGAATGTAATGATGGCACGTGCGGTCATCCGAAAACCTGAAATCCCGTGCTTTGTCCTGAACTCTCAGGTTCGCGTCGCCGATTGGGAACAGGTTAGCGGAACCCATCAAGGCCAGTGGCAAATATCGACGCCGCGATCAAAGGCCGGACACAGGACTGTACTGACCAACCGCGCAATCAGAGCATTTTTCCCTTGCAAAGCAGACGCCATCCACACAGGACTAAGCGGACTTGTGTACTTGCGGCTATTGCTGACGCAGCATTTGCTTGCATGTGCGGCATGAAAGTTGTCGAGAAGCAGCTCCGTCACTGGAGCGGACATTCGAAAACGGTGTTTGGTCCCAGATCACAGCATGCTTTCTGTGAATTCAGCTGATGATCAGTCAGTCATGCAGAAAACTGTGTCCCGTGCAGCAAAGTCAAAAGTTCCATGGTGTCTTCGGTTCTTCGCAGATAGCTGCCTTAGCCAATAGTTGCTGTACCACCAGATCGCGCCACTCAGGCGAGGCACCGCCACCACCCCAAGAATTCGATTATTGATCAAAAATCAATTTTGTAAGTATACTCCGCTGTAAGCAGATGCGCCACAAAGGCCCGTCTGTCGGCGAGGAGGCCGTATTTTGACCGAAGAAATCACTACGAACCAGGCTTTCCACCTATGAAGCAAAAGAAGATTGCTATAATTGGCTGCGGTCTAATCGGACAAGCATGGGCGACTGTGTTTTTGCGCTCGGGCCATCGCGTGACGCTCTATGACAAACAGGACGGCGCGGTCCAAAAGGCGGTCGTGCAAATTCAAGAGCGGCTCGTTGAACTACACGAGCACGGTCTCATCACTGCAGATGCCTTAAACCGCTGCGATGACCTTTTGACTGTGGTATCAACCCTTAAGGCCGCTGTTTCCGATGCAGATTACATCCAGGAGAATGGCCCAGAAGACGCTGCCATTAAAACAGAATTGACGCGCGAGATTGACCGTTGGTCGCCCACCGGCGCGCCAATTGGAAGTTCAACCTCGGGCATTCCAGCTTCCGTTTATGCGCAAGAGATCACAGGTCGGCGCAGATGTCTTGTTGTGCACCCTATCAACCCACCACACCTTATTCCTGTTGTGGAAATCGTGCCGACGAGATGGACATCAAAGACTGTTGTCGACGAAGTCAAAGATCTTTTGGATGGTGTCGGACAGGTGCCGATCATTCTCAAGAAAGAGATAGACGGTTTTGTTGTGAACCGTCTTCAGGGCGCCCTGCTTCGCGAAGCCTTTCAACTTTTAGACCACGGCGTCGCTTCCCGCGAAGCCATAGACAAGGCAATAAGTGATGGGCTGGGGATCCGATGGTCACTAATGGGCCCTTTCGAGACTATCCATTTGAATGCACCTGGCGGAGTAGCAGACTATGTGACGCGGTTTGGACAGATGTATTCGGAGATGTTCCTGGACACGAGAGAGCCGGCTGATTGGGGCGCGGTCGTCAATTCAGGTCTTGAGGTGGAGCTGATCGAGCAGCAGCCTCTGGCCGAGATAGGGAATGCACAACGCGCCAGAGACATCGCTCTAATGCAACTTCTTGCTGGACGTTTGCAAAGAGTGGTTGAGGATAAGTCGGACATTTGACTGGACCTGTAGCTTTCAGGCATTCAGGGGAAAAGAAGTAAGGACCAGTAGGCCTGAGATGTTTGAAAACGAAAAACCGATCCAAAAAGACAAGCTGAACAATCAGGTATATGATCGTCTTTGTACACTGCTACGGGAAGGAGAGTTCACGCCGGGAGAGCCTGTCCGAGTTTCTAGGATCGCTGAAGCCTTCGGTGTAAGCGCAATGCCGGTGCGTGAAGCCTTAACTCGGCTTTCTGCTGTAGGAGTGTTAGCAAACGTATCAGGCCGCTCCGTTGGTGTTCCGATGTTGACACGAGAAGAACTGTCCGATCTGCGCGATGTCCGACTTGAGATTGAAACCAAAGCCGTTGAATGGGCTGTAAAAAATCAGACACCAGAGTTCATCAAGGAACTCGAAATCATTTTGAGTGATCTGCTGCAGGCAGAGAAGGACCGAGACGTCAGAGGTTTCATCAAGAGCAACTACGCGTTCCATTTTCGACTTTATCAGCAGGCGAACTCTCCGGTGCTTGCGGACATCATAAATACCCTATGGTTGCGCGTTAGCCCGCATTTGTACCACGCGGATCAACGGTCTCGACATCGGATTTCTAACGACAACCATAAATTTATCATCGAAGCCGTCCGCACCCGTGACGCGGAGACCGCGCAGAAGGCTTTGATCGCGGATGTGACAGGGTCTTACGATGACCTTGTGGTAGCGCTTTTCTCAGCAACATCCGCCTAAGAAAAACAATCACTGGATGGCCTCTTTGAACTGCCCTTGTGTAGGGCGGAATCATCACTCAAAGAAAGTTATTGATTATTGATCAAAAATCAAAGATCGTTAAGCGGTAACTTGGCTCTTCTTCGGTTGAGAGCCTTCGTCACTTCTTGGGAGGAAGACTAAATGAAAAATTCTTGTTTCGCTGCCTGCGTCACGGCTGCGTCTGTTGCATTCGGGGCCTCAGCGGCCCAAGCGGACATGCTGGATGTGCACATGTCGATACCGAAAGACCTTACGTTCCTGGCCGATAGCGCCAAGATCATGGACGAAACACTGCGCTCAATGACGGGCGGAGATGTCGGATTGAACCTATTCGGTTCAGGCGAACTGGTACCGTCCGGTGAGATCCTCGAAAGCGTGAGCACAGGGGCAATTCCCGCCGGCTGGAGTTTTCTTGGTCAATGGGGTGGGCAAATTCCTGTTGCCCAGATCGGTGCAACCCCCTTCGGTGCTGGCCCTGAAGCGCTCGCGGCGTGGCTCCATGTGGGCGGTGGTCTCGAGATCATCCAGCGCGGCTTTGATGAGCAAAACATCAAGGTGCTGGCCTGCCATATTACGAACCCGGAACCTGGCGGTTGGTTCAACAAGGAAATCAACTCAGTTGGGGATTTCAGCGGCTTGAAAATGCGGATGGGCGGCGTCGGTGCGCGCATCCTGAACGAGTTTGGCGCTTCGGCTCAATTCCTGCCCGCAAGCGAGATTTATCTGGCACTTGAGCGCGGACGGATTGATGCGAGCGAGTTCTCTTTGCCGATCATCGACAAAGATCTGGGCTTCAATCAGATCGCGAGCTTCTATTATTACCCGGGATGGCATCAGCCGGGCAGCGTGGACGTGCTCATGATCAACATGGATGTCTGGAACGGCATGCCAGCTGAGGAACAAGCCATGTATGAGGCGGCTTGCCAGGTTAGCATGGCGTGGACGCTTGCCTATGCCCCGTCAGCACAGACTCCACAAATTGAAGAGTTCGAAGCCGGCGGAACGGTGGTAAAGCGGTTCCCGGACGAGGTGCTAGTCGCGCTTCGTGAGGCGACCGACCGTGTTCTGGGCGAGATTGCCGCAGAAGACGCGCTTTATGGTGAAGCCTACGACTCGATGAAAGCATTTGTCGCTTCATCTGGACGTTGGACATCGCTCCAAAGTCTTCCGGTCGAATAAAGGCCGGAGTTGGAAAAATGGATACCCAAGCTAGAGAACCAGAGCTTGGGACCGGGCCAGTTCGGGCGATGCTGCGCAGCATCGCCTGGATTGGTCGGGCCGCCGCCTGGTTGATCGTCCCGATCCTCGTACTTGTCTTGGTTGGCGTCACGCTGTCTGCCATGAAGGTTGGTACGATCGTCGAATGGGAACGCGATGTGTTCCTTTTTGGCTCGAAACTCACGCTCGCAAGTCTCGGTGATCTTCAGTGGCATCTCTTTGGCATCATGCTGATGCTGACGATGGCTGGTGCTCTTGTCACGAACAACCACGTCAGGGTTGACTTTCTTCGACAGCACATGAGTGACCGCCTAAAGCGGATCGTCGACTTGGCGGGCCACATCCTATTTCTTTTGCCGCTTGCTGTAGTCGTGGTCTGGCATGGGTACGACTTCACCACCAGGTCCTTCGCGATGGGTGAGGGTTCGAATTACGACGGCCTTTACGACCGGTTTGTTTTGAAGACCTCCATCCCGATTGGGTTCTCACTTCTCCTACTAGCAGGGCTCGGACTGGCGTTTGTGCGCCTGCGCGAGTTGCTCCGCAGCGATCAAAGCGAGTACGACTGATGGAATATGCTCTTCCTTTGACGATGGTTGTCTGCCTCCTGCTTGGCATTTTCAGCGGATATCCAGTGGCACTTGTGCTCGGAGGTATCGGCGTCCTCTTTGCATTCATCGGCGAATTACCGTTTGCCTTTCTCAAAATTGGTGTGTCCCGTATTTATGCAGGTGTCATCGAAAACTGGTTGCTCCTTGCGGTGCCGCTCTTTGTGTTCATGGGGTCCATGCTCGACAAATCGGGATTGGCGCAGAACCTGCTTTATTCGCTTGAGCGCGCCCTGGGGCACAAACGCGGCGGCTTGGCGATATCGGTTGCTTTGCTGGGTATCATCATGGCCGCGAGTACGGGCATCGTTGGCGCATCTGTCGTGATGCTCAGCGTTCTGGCCTTGCCCATCATGCTCCGGGAAAACTACAAGCCCGAGTTGGCTGTTGGCACGATTGCCGCCTCCGGGACGCTTGGCATCCTGATCCCCCCTTCGATCATGCTCGTCCTCGTGGGCGATATTCTGCAAATCTCGGTAGGTGAACTCTTCCTGGGTGCCATAGTACCCGGCTTCCTGTTAGGAGGGCTCTATATCGCATACATCATTTTTGTCGCGATAACCCGGCCCTCTGATGCACCTGTTCCACAATCAAAGCCTGCGGAAGGCTCGGTGATCCTGGCTCTTGTACGCGACCTTATGGCGCCGTTGCTGTTGATACTGACGGTTCTCGGATCCATCGCGACCGGCGCCGCAACACCGACCGAAGCAGCAGGTCTTGGTGCGATTTGCGCCATGCTTCTTGCGGCCTTCAACCGCAAACTCACGTTTTCAACTATGTCGTCCTGCGTCCGTGAAACCGGAAGCACGTCAGCGATGATCCTGACGGTGCTCGTCGGCGCCACGATCTTCGGCATGGTTTTCAAAGGCCTCAAGGGAGACAAAATGATCAAGGACGCGATCTTCGCACTTGATCTTAGTGCCTACGGGACGCTGGGCGTTCTACTATTGATGATCTTCATCCTTGGTTTCTTTCTGGAATGGGTTGAGATCAGCTTCATCGTCTTGCCGCTCTTTGCGCCCATCGTGGCAGCCCTCGATTTCGGCCTTGGGTTGACGACACAGCAACAATTGCTGTGGTTTGCGATGCTGGTGGCCGTTAATCTTCAAACAAGTTTCTTGACGCCACCGTTCGGATATTCGCTCTTCTACATCAAAGGTGTGGCCCCCCCCGAGATCACGATACGAATGATCTATCGTGGTATCATACCCTTTGTCGGCCTGCAGTTGGCCGGTCTGGCCTTGTTGATCCTCATGCCGCAGCTTGTGCTTTGGATGCCTGGCGTAGTTTTTGGAAACTGACACGTGAATATGCCAATCCCAAACATTGGCAGCGCATCTCTTCCCGGTCTGCAGGATCAGAGGTTTCTTGTCACAGCTGGAGCCTCCGGGATTGGTTTTGCCATCGCACGAGAATTGGTTGCGCAGGGGGCAAGGGTCGCGATCTGCGACATTGACAAGCCTCAGCTTGAATGCACTGCTATTGAACTGGGAGTCAGCACTGCTTGTATTGCGGATGTGACGGATGCGGATGCGCTGGATCAGTTCTTCGAGACCCTCTTGAGTGACTTCGGGGGGCTAGACGGCGTGGTCAATAACGCAGGTGTTCCCGGACCAACAGCGCCCATCGAGAGCGTAGCTGATGATGCCTGGCGTCATTGCATCGACGTGTGTCTGACCGGGCAATTTTTGGTGACGAAGCGCGCTGTTCCCCTCCTCAAATCGGCCAAGGGCGGTTCCATAGTCAATATGTCTTCAGCAGCTGGGAAACATGGTTATGCCTTGCGAACACCCTATGCCGCCGCAAAGTTTGGGGTGATCGGACTGACGGAAAGCCTGGCGAAAGAGCTGGGACCTGACAATATCCGGGTTAATGCTATCCTGCCTGGCTTCGTCGAAGGGCCGCGCATGGACGCCGTTATCGCAAATAAGGCAAAGGCAACCGGGATAAGCGTAGCCGACATGCAAGCCTCGTATCTCAAGGCCGTTTCGATGCGGCGTATGGTGCGCGCCGCTGATGTCGCAAACATGGTTTGCTTTCTGCTCTCCGATGCCGGGGCTAACATCTCCGGCCAGTCGCTCGCCGTGGATGGCAACGTTGAATACCTCTGAGACATATTGAGGACGCAAATATGAACAATAACGCTAATCAGAGTGGAAAAGTGATCATCACATGCGCGGTCACCGGCGCGATCCACACGCCTTCGATGACCCCGCATCTGCCGATCACACCGGACCAGATTGCGGCAGAGGCCATCGCTGCAGCAGAAGCCGGGGCCGCAGTATTGCATCTCCACGCGCGAAACCCCGAGACAGGACAGCCAGATCAAAGCGTCGAAGGATTTGCGAGTTTTCTGCCCCGTATCAAGCAGGCCAGCAATGCGGTGATAAACATCACCACAGGCGGAAGCCCCTACATGAGCGTCGCCGAAAGGGCTGCGCCTGCGGCGCATTACAGCCCGGAAGTGGCCTCTTTGAACATGGGATCAATGAATTTTGGACTCTACCCCATGCTCAAGCGTTTCAAGGAGTTTCAGTTCGACTGGGAGCGCGCGCATCTTGAAGGGTCGAAAGATCTTGTCTTCCGAAACTCCTTTCAGGACATCGAATACGTGCTGGAAACCTGTTACGGCAACGGCACGCGATTCGAGTTTGAATGCTATGACACATCCCATCTCTATAACCTCGCTCATTTCGCAGACCGTGGATTGGTGAAAGCCCCTTTCTTCGTTCAATCCGTTTTCGGCTTGCTCGGCGGTACCGGCGCACATCCCGAGGACGTCATGCATATGAAGCGCACAGCAGACAGGCTGTTGGGGACTGATTATCGTTGGTCCGTTTTAGGTGCGGGGTCCAACCAATTGCGCGTCGCCGCACAAGCTGCGGCTCTCGGAGGCAATGTCCGCGTCGGACTGGAGGACAGTATCTGGGCAGGCAAGGGTGAGCTTGCGACGTCCAATGCCGTGCAGGTGACAAAAGTGCGTCAGATCATCGAAGGGCTCGGCTTGTCCGTTGCGAACCCAGATGAGGCGCGCAGCATCCTCGACCTGAAAGGCGGCGATGACGTGAACTTCTAGGCGAAGGCGAAAGACGATCATGAAGCTCTCAATTTCTCCAAGCGACGCCATTCGCATGATACCCGAAGGCGCGCGCGTCATGATCGGAGGTTTCATGGGCGTTGGGACACCTGAGCGATTGATCGATGCTTTGGTCGCGTCTGGAACGAGCGGTCTTACAATTATTGCCAACGATACAGCCTTGCCGGGAAAAGGCATCGGGAAACTGATTACAGCGGGTTCAGCCCGGAAGGTGATTACATCGCATATTGGGTTAAACCCGGAGACACAGAGACTGATGAATACAGGCACACTTGAGGTCGAATTGGTACCACAAGGCACACTGGTTGAGTGCATCCGAAGCGCAGGTGTTGGCCTTGGCGCGGTCGTGACGAAAACGGGTCTTGGCACGGCTGTCGCCGACGGCAAGCAAGTTCTAGAAGTTGAAGGCCAATCATATTTGGTAGAGCTTCCAATTTATGCCGATTTTGCGCTGATCGCAGCGCGGCAAGCGGACTATGTCGGCAACCTCGAATACGCACTTACGGCTCAGAACTTTAATCCAATCATGGCACTCGCCGCCGAAACAGTGATTGCAGAACCAGAGTACATCGTCCCGGTTGGGATGATACCGCCCGATGCGGTCCGCACCCCGGCCTCGCTTGTTGATCACCTCATCGAAAGGGCGAAGTGATGGACGCGAAAGACCGGATCGCACAGCGCGTCGCACAGGAGATTGTTCCCGGCTCACTCGTAAATCTGGGTATTGGTCTACCAAGTCTTGTTGCAGGTTACGTGGTGGCTGATCAAGGCGTCTATTTTCAATCTGAGAATGGTGTCGTTGGACTTGGTTCAAGGCCTCCGGAGGGGATGGAAGACCCAGATCTAACAGATGCTGGTGGCGGGTTCGTCACTGCCGTCCCAGGTGCTGCCGCAATTGACAGCGCGATGAGCTTCGGATTGATCCGAGGTGGACACATCGACCTGACAGTGTTGGGTGCGCTGCAGGTAGACAGCGCAGGTCATTTGGCCAACTGGATGATCCCCGGAATGCTCACTCCTGGCATGGGCGGAGCGATGGATCTCGCTACAGGCGCAAAACGGGTTATTGCCGCGCTTCAGCATCAGACCCGGGGACAAAGCAAGATCGTAAATAGTTGCGATCTTCCGATAACGTCAACGCGGCAGATTGATCTCATTGTTACTGACCTTGCAGTCTTCGATTTTTGCGACGCTGGCCTTCGGCTGATTGAATTGATGCCTGGGGTCTGTCTCGACGAGGTCGCATCAAAGACCGAAGCCTCATTCGTGGTCGCCTTGTAAAACCTCTGGGGCAACGCCACCGATGCCTAGATATCTAACTTGCTCGGTAAGAGTGATTTGTGCCTGCAAAAGTCAAAGTCGCTAAACAACGCAATCGCCCGCTGCTTGCCTCGCAAAAGCACTGGAAGCTGATCTGCAGACGAATTTCTCCGGTGGATCGACTGCCTTTTTTGACGAGTTCAGGCTTTTGCTCCATTGTAAGAAGCCTTGCTTGCATCGATCTAATGTTGAGCAAGTTTTACGACCTGCCCAACTCACTGATCCAGCTTCAGTCATAAATGGCCAGTTTCCGTGGCACCCAGCAGCCTCACAAATGAGCACCCACTGCGATTTTCGCGCTGCGTGCGCTCGCAGCGAAAAACGTGAATTTAAAAGTTGGGCTCTGCACCGACCAACGCCGCGTTGAGGACAGGCAGCCGCTTTGAGATGGCGAACGGCAGAACCGTTCGCCAAAATCGCTCAGATATCAATGCGCTCAGCGATGCTCAGAGCATCTTCGAGTTCGACGCCAAGATAACGCACTGTGCTGTCAACTTTTGTGTGACCAAGCAGCAGTTGGACTGCGCGGAGGTTGCCGATCTTTCGATAAATCTCCGCTGCCTTGGTCCGGCGAAGTGAATGCGTTCCGTACCCACTTGGCTCCAATCCTATTGCCGTAACCCAATCACGAACAAGCCGACCATATTGTCGCGTCGAGATGTGTGGCCGATCATGGAAGCGGCTGGGAAACATAAACCGACACGCAAACATCTCCGGTGATTTGACCCAGGCGAGCACGGTTTCGCGCGTGTTTTCCGTCAGTTCAAACTGGACCGGCCGCTTGGTCTTGCTCTGAATGACCGACACGCGTTCTCGCACATGATCATCCTTTACCAATTCAGAGACAGCTAATTTGACGAGATCACAGCCGCGCAGCTTGCTGTCGATGGCGACGTTAAACAAAGCCAGATCGCGGAGATAACCCGCAAGCTCAAGCCGCGCCCGGATCGCCCAGACCTGTTTTGGCAGTAATGGCCGCTTTTGACCGATGAGCCGCCCCTTGTTCCAGGCTCTGCGTTTCGGGGTTGTTGCGGGAAGTTGAACTCTTGGCATGATTTGCCCTCCGTTCCTCCCTCCGCATCCAAGCATCAGCACCGTGCTGAAAGGACTATTCTACAGTTTGAATGAATGGCCGGTGTCAAAGGCGCGCGATGGCTGTCTTTGCCGCGTCAGCATTAGGCAGCTGAGAGCCCAAAGTACCGAATGCTGCGTGGTTCGCGAAGGTCCGTTTATTAAATTTCCTGATGCACAGCACTGATCTGGAGCCAGTCGCGAAATCGGCTCGCTGCTTTGTTCTGTTGGCCACCCAGCGGCACGACAAGGAAGTATCCGTACTTTGACAGCTCAAACTCAGAGAGACGCAGCAGTCTTCCGTCTCTCATCTCTGGTGCCACAAGTTCGTCCATAAGCGCGACCCCCTGTCCATCTATGACTGCTTGGACGCGCACGTTTGGGTCTGGAACGATGAGGGCATCGTTGCGCTGGTTGATCTGCAAACCTGATGTTTCCGCCCAGTCTGTCCAGGCGTCGCTGTCATCATGATCGCGTAACAGCGTTAACTCGCGAGTAGCCTTCTCCATACCCTTGGACTCAACCAAGTTTCGCGCAGTATGATTGCCGACCGGCCATGCTGGCATTTTCAGAAACGGCTCTACCTTGGCGTCGTCCCATTTTCCGTTACCCCAACGGATCGCAATGTCGACCCCTTGATGCTCCAAATCGAAGAGCCGGGTCATGGGTTGCAAACGAAGTCGTATCTCCGGGTATTGGGCCATGAAGTTCATAAGGCGCGGTGACAACCAACGGGCGGCAAAGTAACTGGATAGGCCCACCGTGAGCACTTGATCCCGGCTTTGAACAAAATCCTGAAGTCGGTCTTCTAAGCCTGTGAATTGCGGCTGACAGGCTTTTACCAATGCATCGCCCTGATGCGTCAGAACAAACCCGCGAGGTTTGCGATGTATCAGTTGGGTTTGAAGCTCATCCTCCAGCACCTTGATCTGATAGCTTATCGCACCTTTCGTCATGTTCAGGGTTTCTGCCGCGGCAGAAAGACTCGGATGGTGCGCAATTTCGAGAAAGAGGCGCAGTGAATCGTGTCGTTTGAAGCGAAGTGCCATGGACCAACCGTACGATTTTTTGAACGAATAGTGCAGAAAAATTCGATCCTCAAGAAGCTTTATAACACCTATTGTTCGATTTAGGCGAGTTCAAAGGACATAAGAGTTGGAGAATTTAGACGTAAATATACAGCCAACTCTTCGGAGTGCCGCGCGACGTGGGCGATCAGCAAGGCGATCCGCTACAACACCCATTGTGTCGCTCAACCAGCGCAAGATTCCGCGGTACAAGTTACTTGAAGAGACCGCGCTTGTCGCAATCGAAGCACAGGCCGATTGGATTTTGGACCAAGTCGGCGTTGAATTCCGCGGCGACAAAGTAGCATTGGAGCTCTTTCGACAGGCAGGTGCGCGCGTCAATGGACAGCGCGTGACGTTCGA
>JBCCYF010000061.1:0-25262 GCA_039190275.1 Pseudomonadota bacterium
CCGTCGATAATGACCGCCTCGAAGTCAATGACCGAGCAGGCGCTCAGCGCCGCTTCGGCCAAGTAACCTGCGGTTTGAGCCACCCAGTCGTCCACGACAGGGCCCAGGTCCGCCCAGTTGTCGGTGTTGTTCCACAGGTTCTCGGGGTTTCCACCCTGAGCCTCGACCGCCGCTTCCAATACCCAGAGAGATGCGCAATCAAGCAGTGTCACCGGTCGGCCCTGCGGCCCGGCCACGCGGATTGTTCCGAATGCGCCGGCATTGCCGCGGGTTCCGGTAACCACTCGCCCGTCAATGACCAGCCCGCCGCCAACGAAGAACCCGACAAAGAAGTATGCGTAGCAGCTTGCCTCACGCCCGTGGCCAAACAGGAACTCCGCCCCACAGGCCGCTGTTCCATCATTCTGGACAAACACCGGCAGTCCGGTCGCCGCACCGACGGCCTCAATCACATCGACGTGTCGCCACTCCTCCATTTCCGCAGCGGGGATGCCCAGGGTATCAGCCCAGTTCCACAGCTCGAATGGCATCGCGATGCCCAGTCCGGTGACGCGCTGTCGCAGCGCGACCGATAGCGTACTCAGCAGACGCTCGGTTCCGTCACCGATCATCCTGAACAGTTCCTTCGGTCGGGGATAGGCATAGGTCTGACGGGACTGCTCGCGGATAGTCCCGACAAAATCCATGAGCACCAGGTCCAGGCTGCGCCTGCCAATCTTTACGCCCACCGATAGCGCGCCCGTCGGATCCAGCGACATCGGGATCGACGGTTGACCCACCCGGCCCCGCGACGGCGCACCTCGCAACAACAGCCCATCGCGTTCCAGGGATCGCATGATAACCGTAACCGTTTGGGCGGACAGCCCGCTGCGCCGCGCAATTTCGGCCTTTGACAACGTGCCATGGCGGCGCACCAGGCTCAGGACCACACGCTCGTTATGCGCACGGACACGTGTCTGGTTCGACCCGCTTCTAAGATCGCCAATCTGGTCCCGTTGGTCCATCCCTGCGCCCTTTCTTATATAGCTCGAAGACGCTGGCGCTGAGACTGACCTCTGCGCGCCAATAAATCAATTCAATTTATTTATTGACAGCTCTCGCGATTCGGGCTGAACTCGGTCAGGTGGGCGTGCGCCTGAAAGATGCGCCCTGGCTCTTTGGGAGGATACCATGAAACTGCGTAACAAATTTCTCAGCTCAACTCTGGCTGCGACGATGACACTGCTCGGCGCGCCGGCCTTTGCCGACGGCCATGCCGTTGGGGCATGCCTGATCACCAAGACCGACATCAATCCGTTCTTCGTCAAAATGAAGGAAGGGGCGACAGCCAAAGCCGAAGAGATGGGGGTTACCCTCTCGACCTTCGCAGGCAAGGTTGACGGTGATCATGAAACACAGGTTCAAGCCGTTGAGACCTGCGTCGCCTCGGGCGCCAAGGGCATTTTGATCACAGCCTCGGATACGAAAGCCATTGTGCCGGTCCTGCAGCAGGCCCGCGATGCCGGATTGCTTGTGATCGCCCTTGATACACCGCTTGAGCCGATTGACAGTGCGGATGCGACATTTGCCACCGATAACTTCGAAGCCGGGCGCCTGATCGGGGCGTGGGCTGCAGCGCAACTGGGGGATGACGCCGCGAACGCAAAGATCGCCATGCTGGATCTGGCCGAGAGCCAGCCCTCGGTCGGGGTTCTGCGTGACCAGGGCTTCCTGACCGGCTTCGGGATCGACGTGAAGGACGTCTCGAAGTGGGGAGACGAGGACGATCCGCGCATCATCGGGAACGAGGTCACCGCCGGAAACGAGGAGGGGGGCCGCACCGCAATGGAGAACCTTCTTCTCAAGGATCCCGATATCAACGTGGTCTATACCATCAATGAACCCGCCGCCGCGGGGGCCTATGAGACGCTGAAATCCTTTGGCAAGGAAGAGGGCGTTCTGATCGTGTCGGTCGATGGCGGTTGCCCGGGCGTGCAGAACGTATCCGAGGGCGTTATTGGCGCCACATCCCAGCAGTATCCACTTCTGATGGCATCCCTGGGCATTGAGGCGATCGCGGCCTGGGCCGCCGATGGTACCAAGCCTGAGCCGTCGCCCGGTCTGGATTTCTTCAACACTGGCGTGAACCTGGTCACAGGCGAAGCCGCAGATGGCGTGGCATCCATCGGGATCGAAGAGGGACTTGAGCGCTGCTGGGGTTAACCCACTTCGCCTGATCCGGGCAACGAGGGTGCGCAGCCCCGTTGCCCCCCACATCCGAAGCAGCACAGCAAGGGGGCCTGCCCGTGCAAGATGCTTATGACACCGCCGTATCCGGCGATGAGGCCGTTGCCGAATTCGACAGCCACAAACGCGGTCCACTGGACCGCTTTCAGCATTTCCTGCATGGCAACCCGGCGATGGTGCCGGTGATCATCCTGATCGCCTCGGTTGCGATATTCGGACTGGTTGCCGGCGAAAGGTTCTTTTCGGCCTTTACGCTGGGTCTGATCATGCAGCAGGTCGCCATCGTCGGCATACTCGCCTGCGCGCAGACGCTGATCATCCTGACCGCGGGGATCGACCTTTCGGTCGGCGCGGTCATGGTGCTGAGTTATGTGGTCATGGGCACCCTTGGCGTAAACCTGGGCTGGCCCACACCCTTGGCGATCCTTGCCGGCATTCTGGTCGGCATGGGCTGCGGTACGATCAACGGGCTTCTGGTCACCAAGCTGAAACTCCCGCCCTTTATCGTCACGCTGGGCACATGGCGTATCTTTCTGGCCAGCGTGTTTCTATACACCGGTTCCCAGTCCATCCGCTCTCAGGACATCGATGCCGAAGCACCGGGCCTGAAGTTCTTTGGAAACAAGGTCACCGCCATAGACAATCTGGTCGGTTTTAACGCGAACATCACCTATGGCGTGGTTCTGATGCTGATTGTATTTGGCGTCTTCTGGTATGCGCTGACCCGCACCGCCTGGGGTCGTGCCGTCTATGCCGTAGGCGATGATAAGGAAGCGGCCGAACTGGCTGGCATCCGATCCGACCGAATCCTGGTTTCGGTTTATATTACGGCCGGCTTCATCTGCGGGCTCGCGGCCTGGGCCGCGGTGGGGCGCGTCGGCTCGGTCTCGCCTTCGTCCTTTGCCGAGGCAAATCTCGAAAGCATCGCCGCAGTGGTGATCGGAGGCACATCGCTGTTTGGGGGACGCGGTGCAATCTTGGGCTCGCTCTTCGGTGCCCTGATCGTAGGCGTGTTTTCTGCCGGATTGAAACTGGCCGGGGCAGATCCGCAGTGGGTGCTTTTCGCCAGCGGCTGCCTGATCATCCTGGCGGTATCGATAGACCAGTGGATACGGAGGGTTTCCTCATGATGACGCCTATCCTGGAAGGCCGCGGTCTGATCAAGAAGTACGGACGGGTTACTGCCCTGGACAATGCAAACTTCGAGCTCTACCCCGGCGAAATCCTGGCCGTGATCGGCGACAATGGCGCAGGCAAATCCAGCCTGATCAAAGCACTTTCCGGCGCCGTACAACCCGATGGAGGGGAGGTTCTGCTGGATGGCAGCCCCATCACCTTTCGCTCACCGATGGATGCACGCCATGCCGGGATCGAAACGGTGTATCAGAACCTGGCCCTGTCCCCGGCCCTGTCGATTGCCGACAACATGTTCCTGGGGCGGGAAATCCGCAAATCAGGCGTTATGGGCAAAGTGTTCCGGCAACTTGACAAGCGGCAGATGGAGCGGATCGCGCGCGACAAGCTTAGCGAACTGGGGCTGATGACGATCCAGAATATCACCCAGGCTGTCGAAACCCTGTCTGGCGGCCAGCGACAGGGTGTGGCCGTTGCCCGCGCGGCAGCATTCGGATCGAAGGTGATCATCATGGATGAGCCGACCGCGGCACTGGGCGTCAAAGAAAGCCGCCGCGTGCTGGAGCTGATCCAGGACGTCCGTTCCCGCGGGATTCCCATTGTGCTGATCAGCCATAACATGCCGCATGTCTTCGAAGTTGCGGATCGTATCCACATTCATCGCCTCGGCGCACGGTTGACGGTGATCAACCCCAAAGATCACTCAATGTCGGACGCGGTCGCCTTTATGACTGGCGCCGCCGAACCGCCGATGGCAGCGTAAGGACCGCGGTTCTCCGCAGTCCCGGCTGAAGCAGTTTGGAAACTAAAAACGGCGGTCTTCGTTCGCTCGTATCAATGCGTTTCATCTTGAAATTGCCTCCACCAAAAGACGCGCGGGCCTAATGGGCTTAATCCCCCAGTGCACCGCTGATGTTTCTTTTCTGAAGCGAAACCCTATCTGTCGCCCAGATGTAGGATGAAAGGCTGAAATTTGAGGTCTCTCGGCGGCTCGCAACCCATCCTGCGCAAGTTAACCTCAAACGGTCGGCGGGAGGTTGCGGCGTGTATGTGCAAAGTGAGCCCGACTGGCGCCACAACCTGAGCGGAACCGATTATGGATCCTGAAAGATTTGAGAGAGTTGAAGTCACGACCGAGGCGGCGCTGTGGGCATGGCTTGAAGAGAACCACGTAAAAACCTCGGGATTCTGGCTCGTGACATGGAAGCGGCATCATGCGTCGCGTTATGTTTCCCGGGACAGCGTGCTGGACGCGCTCATCGCCTATGGCTGGATTGATGGCCGACGCATGAAGTTGGACGAGGATCGCACGATGCAACTCATAGCGCCCAGACGACAACAGGCCTGGGCCAAGACCTACAAGGATCGCGCGGATCGCCTGATAGCGGAGGGGCGGATGCAGCCCGCCGGCGCCGACGCCATCGCGCAGGCCAAATCTTCGGGGAAATGGAACGCGATGGCGCATGTTGACGCGCTGCAGGAGCCCAGGCAACTGGCTGAACAGTTGAAAGCGCATGGCGCGCAGGAATGGTGGAATACGGCGGCCCCATCCTACCGAAGAAATGTTCTGAGGTGGATCGCATCCGGCAAGCAGGAAAGCACGCAGCAACGCCGCATAGACACCATCGTAGATCATGCGGCTAGGGGCCAAAAGGTCCCCCAATACTGATCACATCTCGGAACACTCCGTTGGAGGCATCGGCACAAGCGCCGGAGTGTTTTACACGGCTTGCCGACTGCTACCGGTCCCGCTGCGGCCTATGCTCTGGCAGGCTTGCGGACACAGCCATCCGAAGCCGCGTAACTTGCTGTTTCCAAAGTTCTATTTCCGGGTGAGCGCTGATCTCAGATAGCCCCTGGCATCGCGTCCAAAAGCGACCGCGTGTAGGGGCTTTGCGGTGACGCGAGCACTTTTTCGGTTGCGCCGTATTCTTCCGTTTTTCCGAGCCGCATAACCACGACGTTGTCACACAGCATCTGGACGACCGCCAGATCGTGACTCACGAATAGATAGGTCAGGTTTAGGCGGTGTCTGAGATCTGCCAACAAGTTCAATACAATCGCTTGGATTGAAACGTCGAGGGCTGCGGTCGGCTCGTCAAGAATGAGGAGCTTTGGTTCAACCGCAAGTGCCCGGGCGATCCCCACGCGTGCCTTTTGCCCACCCGAAAGCTGGTGCGGCAAGCGGCTCAAAAGAGGGGTCGGTAGCCCCACATGTTCTGCCAGTTCGTGCACACGCTCTGCGCGGGCGCGCCGTCCGATGGTGGACAGATGCCGCAAGGGCTCCTCAATACTTTGCGCGGCCGTGTGGCGTGGGTTCAAGCTATCGGTCGCATCCTGAAAAACCATCTGGATCTGTGATCGACGCGGGTCACCAGCGAATTTAGCAGCAGGAACATCGCACAAGGATGCCCCCGCGAAGTGCACATCGCCGCTGGTGGCGTCTTGCAAACGCGCGACAATTGACGAGATCGTGGACTTTCCGGATCCACTTTCCCCGACCAAACCCAGGCACCCGCCCTTGTGCAGATCAAAGCTGATGCCGCGCAAGGCCCGAACCGGGCCAGATTTCCCTGCATATGTCTTCGAGACATCTTTCACGGAAAGCAGCACGTCACCCTGTGCGGGAACCGGTTTGGCAGTGCCGTTGACGACCAGTTCATGCAGCATCTTACCCCTGTGCGGCGTCGCCGCCAAAAGACGTTTGGTGTACTCATGCATGGCCGACTGAGTCAGCGCATCCGGTGTCCCCTTCTCGACAATTGCACCGTCTTTCATGACCACCAGCCTGTCACAATATGTACCGGCGAGCCCCAGATCATGGGTGATCAGAACAACGCCCATCTGCCGGTCGCGTGCCAAGGCTTGAACCAAATCCATAACTGTCTTTTGGGTCGTAACATCAAGGCCGGTCGTCGGCTCGTCGGCAATCAGAAGCTGGGGCTGACAGGCCAGTGCAAGCGCGATGACAACCCTTTGGCACATGCCACCCGAAAGCTCGAACGGATAGGCGTGATATCGGGCAGCGGCATCCTTGATCTCGACCTCTTCCAACGCGGCAACGGCCTGAGCGTGGGCGTTGTATCGGGTTGCCCGTGCATGCCTTCGCAACACGTCCTCGATCTGCTGACCGATCTTTCGAATGGGGTTCAGCGCCGCGCGTGGGTTCTGGAAGATCATCGAAATCTCGCGCCCGCGGATGTCATTCATAGCTGTATCGTCCGCCTGCGCCAGGTCAATACCGCCATAGGTCAAACTGCCAGCCGAAATTCTGCCGCCCATATCCAGAATGCGCAGCACGCTGAACGCCGTCACTGACTTGCCCGATCCGCTTTCACCAACGATCCCCAGCGTTTCACCCCTGTCCAGATCAAGATCGATCCCCCGCACAGCCTCAACCTGGCCGTTGCGTGTGTCGAATTGAACGCGCAGGTCCCTGATCTGAAGCATCACCGCCTCTGTCGTGGGTCGACCATGTCCCGCAGTCCGTCGCCCAACAGGTTGAAAGTGAAAACGGCCATCATCAGCCAAAGCCCGGGAAAGACCGCCAGCCACCATTCGCCCGAGATAATATAGTTCGCGCCCTCCGCTACCATGATACCCCATTCGGGGGTCGGGGGTCGCACGCCAAGCCCGATGAAACTAAGGCCCGCGGCATTCAGTACCGCCCACCCCATGTTGAGCGAGACCTGGACCATCATCGGCGGCAGCGCGTTGGGGAAGATGTGCATTGCGACAACCCGCAGGTCGGAGTTGCCCGCCAGTTTTGCGGCTTGCACAAACCCGGCTTCGCGTCGAATGTTCACCTCGGCGCGCACGACGCGTGCGTAGAATGGTGTGTTGATCACCGCTGTCGCATAGATCACATTCTCGACGGTGTTCCCAAGGGCCGCCACGATCCCCATGGCCAAAACGAACAACGGAAAGGCCATGATCATGTCAAGCCCCCGGCTGATCACGGAATCAAACCAGCCGCCCCAGTAACCTGCCAGGCAGCCCAGGATCGATCCCGCTATGAACGACAGGGCCACGGCCCCGACCGAGATCACCATGTCCAGCCGCGTCGCCACCAACGCGCGGCTGAATACGTCGCGCCCAAGGTGATCTGTTCCGAACCAGTGACTTGCGCTGGGGGGCTGTAAAATCCTGTCGCTTGAGGCAAGCGGATCATAGGGAGCAAGCACGGGTCCAAAAATCGCACAAAAAATGAGACCTGCCAGCATTGCAAAGGCGACCATCGTCACCGGGTTCTGCCGCAGGACATAGCCAATGTGGCTCAGAAAGCTGTGTGAAGCCGTGGCGCTCATGTGCCTTCAAATCCGATACGCGGATCGATCACCGCGTAAAGCAAATCGATGATCAGGTTCAACGCGACGAACAACAAGGCCATCGCCAACACAAACCCCTGAACTGCCGCATAGTCCGATGCCACCAAGGCGTCGACCGCATAGGAGCCGATGCCCGGCCATGCAAAGACTTTCTCGACAAGCACATTCGCGCCAAGTGCGAACGAGAATACCATTCCAAGCGTCGTGACAACCGGGAGAAGCGCATTGCGCAGCGCATAGCCCAGAACAACTTTCCGTTGCACCAGTCCCGCGGCACGTGCGGTGCGAATGAAATCCGACGACAGGGCCTGCAGCATCGAAGCGCGGGTCATCCGAGCAATTGGAGCAAGTGTAAAGATGGCCATGGTACACGCCGGCAGCACAAGCTGTTTGGCCGCGCCGCCAAAAGTCTTCCAATCACCGGCAAGAGCCGCGTCAATCAGGTAGAACCCTGTAACCGGGTCGGGTTCAATATACAGAAAGTCGAGTCGTCCCAATGGCGACGGCGCGATGTCCAGAATGTAATAGAATATGTAAATCAGAAGGATGCCGGTAAAAAAGGTTGGCATGGATACACCTGCCGTCACCGCAACCCGGCAGATGTGATCGCGCCACGAGCCGGGCTTTGTCGCCGCCAGAACGCCAAGCGGTATGGCAATAGTGCATGACAGAACCAATGCCAGCAATGTTAGCTCAAGCGAAGCTGGCAGACGCCGGGCCAGGTCGGAAAGCACCGGCTGACCGGTCGACAGGCTGGTACCCCAGTCGCCACGCAAAAGGTCACTGACATAAAGCAGAAATTGCTGCGGCAGTGGTTTGTCCAACCCCAGCGTTTCGCGCACCTGTTGTATCGACGCCTCATCCGCCGCGTCACCTGCAAAATAGACCGCCGGGTCACCGGGCAGCGCACGGGTCAATACAAACGTGATGACGACCACCCCGATAACGACCGGGATGGCCTGAAGAAGACGTGCGCCGACGATCTTTGCGCGTGGGGACATTACGCAGGCTTGATTGGCCGGACATCAAGTTGGCGGTGGAACCAGAACTCGTAGTCCGTGGCACCGTTCAGTGCGACATTCAACGCAGGCTGCCAAAGCGGAATGCGTGGCAATTCGTCCAGCGCGATTTCAAGCATGCGTTTTACGTTTGTCTCATAGTCGGGATGATCGACTTCCATCGGCAATGTGGTGTCCACCAACGTCTCGATCTCTTCGTTGCGATAATTGGATGAGTTGAACAGGTGGCCATCCTTATAGGCCCAGAAGAAGTAGTAATCCGGCGTATCAAGCCAGCCGCCGAAGCCCTCCAGATGGAAGGCCAGCCGCTTTTCGACCAAAGAGGCTGTGCGCCAATCCGCGCCGGGAATTTTATCGATGGTGACGGTGATCCCGATCTTGGCGAGGCTCTCCTGGATCAGCAGCGCCGTGGGCTCCATCCAGTCAAGCTGGTTCAGGCTGATCGAAAACGGCACTTCGAAGCCGTCAGGATAGGCGGATTTGGCCAGATGCTCGGCGGCTTTGCCGAGGTCCTCCACATATCCGGTCCGGCGTGGCCACGCGATATCCGAGCGTTCCAACTCTTCACCCCAAAGCGGAGCACCGCGTCCATAGGCCGCCGTTTCAAAGATGGCTTCGTAGGGGATGGCATAAGCGACCGCCTTGCGCACATCCGTGTCTTGAAAGGGTTCGAAGTTATTGTTCAGACCAATGCAGTTGATGCAGTTGGCGATCGGCGTGGAGTTAACGTCCATCAGTTCGGACAGTTCCAGCGCGTCCTTACTGGGGATGTTAAATGACACCTGGGCATCTCCACGCTCAATGACTGCACGCCGCGTGGCTGCCGAGGGCACTTCGCGAATAACAACACGCTGGTAGGCGGGCAACGGACCGCTGGCCCAGTCATCGTTACGCTCGTAGATCAGCTGCTCTCCCGGCGCCCACCGGGCGACACTATAGGCACCTGATCCAATGGTGTTCAGGTGAAGATATTCCGTCGCCCATGGATCGTCCTCTGTTGCATTGGCGATTGCAACTTCTGAGTTGATGACAAAGGGGATGGGCACAGCAAGATCGGGAATGGCAAGTTTGGACGGTGAATCCAGCGTGATCTGGAAAGTCTTTTCGTCGATCGCGACAAACTGGTCAGGACGGACAAAACCACCGGCTTTCATCTGGACAGCCGGAAAGCCACCCAACGACACTGCACGGTCAAAAGACCATTTTACGTCCTTCGCCGTTACGGGGCTTCCATCTTGGAACCTTGCCTCGCGCAGACTGAATGTCAGAATCAGCCCATCGTCCGAAACGCTCCAGCTTTCCGCCAACTCGGGTTCAACCTTGGAGTAGTCAAATTCCAGACCACCACCGGAGGACGGCTTGGTCCCGAATGACACCAACCGATCATAGCAATTGATCGCGACCTGATAGCTGGGGCGGTTGGTCCCGGTCCGGTGCAGATCAAGGCTGTTGATTGTCTGGCCGTTCACCGCAACCATGACCTCGCCACTTTGCGCCTGGGAGGGCAAAGCCCGCAGGAACGGCAAACTGGCTGCGCTTATAGCCCCGGTTTGCAACAGCCGTCTTCTTGAAAGCTCTGTCATTTTCGTCTCCATGTTGTGTTGCGCATCGCTGCACATTTTTGTTCCGCGCGTTGCAACGCGCCTTTGTTTCAGGCCATTTCGGCCAGGTACTTTCGCCAGTCTGCAAGGTCTGTGATGTCGGTTGCGCCCTCTGCTGCGATGGCCTCGCAAACAAAACCTTGCACCGCGGTACCGTCGGCCAAGTTGATTGTGCCAATGCCCAAGGGTGCAGGGATTGTTTTCATGAAACTTCCAAAGGCGGACAGCGGCATGTCCCAAAGCTCAATCGCAATTGCCGCACCTTGCCCAGGCGTGGTGCGTACCATCCCGGGACGCGCGACTTCCCCTCCCGGCAAGGCGAGGAACGTGTAGTCATCTGCGCTTTTGTCCTTGCGCACGAAGGTCGCTCCACGTTCGGTTAACGTGTGGTTCAGCTGCAAACCGGACATATGCGCGCCGCAAACTGCAATTCGGATGGCATCATCTGGCGCTACATCGGGCAGCGCATCCGACGCGAATGGCCAATCCGTCGCGCCCAGCTTGCGTGTGCCCCGGGCTTCGATCTTTGCTGCAAGAGCGGCCACCTTTGCGTCTGCGCCAGCTTCAGCAAGTAGGGTCACGCTTCCCGGTCTTCCATCGGGTCGCGGAGGCGTCGGAACCGCGATGCCGCACATGTCCATCAGGTTCACAAAGTTTGTATAGGTGCCTAGCATGTTGTTGGGGCCCATCGGGTCTGCATCAAGCTCGGGCACGGTGACAAAGGTCGGGATGCTGGGCACACATATTGCATCACAGGCCGCCATCACCGGACGGACTTGGCCCATCAAATCTTTAAGCTTGTAAAAGTCCTTGAACGTATCGGTCGCTGTTTTCCCAATGGCCGACCCAATAATCTTCCGCGTGACCGGCAAGAGCGCATCTGGGTTCCTGTCCATCAGGCTTTCTGTCGCGATACTGCGTTCAGCCACCCAGGCCCCGAAGTAGAGCATCCGAGCAATTTCATAGAGTGGTGTGAAGTCGATCTCGGAAATCGTGGCACCACTGGCTTGCAGCGCCACAATGGTGTCGGCAAAGGAGCGGGCCTGCGCATCATCACCCTCGAACCGAATGGTGTCGGCGGACGGAATGCCGATCTTCGGCGCGTTGGGTGCCGCAACCATTGCAGGCGTCGCAATATCCCGGGCATAGCTGTCGGCGGGGTCAAAGACGGCAGCGGCCGAAAAGACCTCATAAGCATCTGATACGGTCATCGCGAAAACCGAAATCGTGTCCAGCGTGCGGCATGCAGGCACAACACCCGTCGCCGAGAGAGCGCCCAAGGTCGGTTTCAAACCAACGATATTGTTCAGAGCGGCAGGCACACGACCGGATCCCGCCGTATCCGTACCCAGTGAAAAGGTCGCGATGCCATGTGCAACCGCCACACCCGACCCGCCTGAAGATCCGCCCGGCACAATCGCAGGGTCCAGCGCGTTCTTAGGGGCGCCATACGGCGTACGCACACCAACCAGCCCGGTCGCGAACTGGTCCAGATTGGTCTTTCCGATCAGCAATGCACCCGCGTCTTGCAACTGTTTCACGACAAAGGCGGTTTCATCCGGCACATAGGAAAAATCAGGGCAAGCCGCCGTCGTCGGATGTCCAGCGACATCGATGTTGTCCTTGATCACAAAGGGCACACCCCAAAGCGGCCGGTTCCGATCATAAGGTCCCAAGGCGGCCGCCTCGGCCAGCACTTGCTCCTTGGGAAAGAGACAGAGGAAAATGCAGGGATCTGCAACTTCCGCGATCCTTGCATGGACCTGTTCGATGATTTCGCCCGGAGCAGTGCCTGCTGCATAGGCCCGACGCAAGGACGACATGGTGAGTGGAATTCCAGCGCTCATGCCTGAATTTCCATCAGTTTCCTGTTCATTGACGATTCCCCACCTTCAATGGCCACAGGATCATTGCGGGTGAGCGTGAAAACAAATGCTAAGAACTCACAAAACCGGTGCAAAAAATGCACCGGTCAGTTCTGGGAAGCATGATGCGACACTTGAAGGACTTTGAGTTCATTGAAGGGGTGATCCATGCGGGCTCGATCCGCAAGGCCGCCGAGGATATGAACATCACCGCGTCCGCGTTAAACAGGCGGATCAATCGATTCGAAGACGAGTTTGGATACGCGATATTCGAACGCCTCGCCCGGGGGGTACGGCTAAACCCGGCTGGCGAGTTGCTTTTGCATCATATCCGATCACAACGCTCTGACTTTGCGCGCCTCAAGTCACAGGTATCCGATCTGTCCGGAGTACGGCGCGGGCATGTTTCGATTGCCTGCTCGCAAGCGCTGTTGCCGTATTTCCTGCCACGGGAGATTGCGCGGTACCGGCACAATCACCCCGGAGTAACCTTTACAGTCAACGCGCGCGACCGTGTCGCCGCCGAGCGCGAACTGTCTGAATTCGCGTGCGATATTGCCCTCGTGTTCGAGCCGCGCACGATGGTGGACTTCGAACTGGTCCATACGATTGCGCAACCGATCCATGCGGTGATGCAAGCCGATCACCCCCTGGCCCAGCACGACACGATCCGCCTTCGCGAAGCCTTGCGTTTTCCCCATGTCGCGCCTTCCGAGAACTTCGCCGTTCGGGTGTTGCTGGAGACGGCCGCACAACGATCTTTGTCCGTCGAACTCAACCCGATGATTGAGTCAGATAGCTTCGACTTTATGTGCCACTTCAGCGAATGGGAGAAGATGATCAGCTTCCAGTTTCCCATCGGTTTGGACATGGGCCGCGCCCCGGATATGGTTGCTCGGCCATTGGCTGTGCAAGACGTGGCCCCAGGAAATCTGCTGCTTGGGCAGCAACGAGGGCGCACATTGCCGGTGGCCTCCGCAAGGTTCATGAGAGAGCTGACCGCGTCGCTTCAGATGTCCAATGCGTGAGCTCTCGCACTCGCGTACCGTTTGCCCGGATCGCTTCGTGGCGGAGCAGGCGTCCCTTCATAAAGAGTGCTAGGGCTGATCTGACGACAGCACCAATGGGACAATGCTGGACGATTTGATACGGGAGAGCGTCCAGCTTTTCGCCGCAACGGAAAAGCGCCATACAGTTGGGTTGCGGATCATCGGCTCATTTGGGCACACTTTGATCACAAGCTACGCTATCGGCGAGGCCATTGGAGCCGCTTTGAGACTGTCAGTAGGAAGTCGCAAGCCCCGCAAACGCCAGACGTTTTAGCCGTTCCAAACCATACGCGACCATCAAGGGGATCTCGTTTTCCGGCATCTTGTCAGAGAATTGGTGCCGCTGAAGGGACTCGAACCCCCGACCCCATCATTACGAATGACGTGCTCTACCATCTGAGCTACAGCGGCCCAGGAGCCCTGATAGCCGGTGAGATTGGTCGCCGCAAGGCCATTCCGGGTGTGGCGCCGCTACAGCACGCGCTCGGATGGTCGTTCGTCAGGATCCGACGGTGGTTTGTCCGATTGCTCGGGGAGCTCGATCACATCGGGGGCTTCGGCAGGATAGGGCGGGATCGTTGCCTCGTCGCTGGAACTGGATGCCTGCTCGGGCATCGGGTCCTTGGCGTCGATGGTTTCTACAGGCTCCGAAACAGCGGCTTTGCTATCGTGAAGCGGTCCCGGGGTTTCGGTAGGCCCGGCCCTGGCGACATGCTCGCGCGGGTCATCGGGCACCGTCGGGCCCTGGTTTTCAAGCGCCCCAACAATCAATGGCAACATCGCGGCAGTCGTCCCGCCATCGTCGACCTTCGGCGGCAGAACCCATGCGAGCGTATCAAAGGACTCGCAATTATCACAGATCGGCGCCCATTGCCCATGGGCCGTGTTGCAAACATCGCAAACCCAGGCTTCACCGCGAGGGGCATCCAGCGCTTTGGCAAGCCACCCCCGCACAACGCTGTCCGGCGCTCCCTCACCGCGTTCGATCGCGGCCATAAGCGCAAGGCTTCGTGTCGTGGGTGCCGTCTCGGCCAGATCGCCGAGAGATCTTCGCGCTTGCGGAAAATCTTCGGCCGCCAAAGCAAGTTCGGTAGCGACCATACGGGTTTCCTGATCCTCGGCCCGGCTTTTAAGAAGCGGTTGAAAACGTTTCATACGCGCATCTGGTGTCTCGGTCGGCGCAATCGAAGCAAACGCGGCAGCCAGATCGGGATGCGGCGCGTTCGCCCATGCCTTTTTGACAATTCGCGCCGCCTGACGCCCCTCACCCGCCTCGGCGTGCAGTTCCGCGGCCAGTGCCGCAGCGGGAACGAACAACGGTGCAAGCCTGTTCGCCGTGAAGGCCGCGTCGCGGGCCTTGGCAGAATTGCCATCGGCAAGCGCCGCCCGCGCATCGGCAAGCGACAGGACAGCTTCGCGCCGCTTGCCCACATCCCGCGGAAGGGAGGAGGCCCGCACCTTGGCCGCGAGCGTCTTGCGCGCGCCCGTCCAATCCTCGGCCTGTGCCTGCAGCCCAAAAAGGGTATCGAGCGTGGGAACATGACGCGGTTGCAGGGCAAAGGCTTTCTCGGCCAGTTTCAACGCCGTGTCGGTGTCGCCTTCGGTCAACTTTTGCTTCATCAGGCCCTGAACGCCGACAAAGCGCGTGCTTTCGTCGGCCAGCATGTCCTTGTAATAGGTCAACGCGCGGTCTGTGTTGCCGGTTAGCTCGGCTGTCTGAGCATTGATCAGCCGTGTGAGTTCCGGGCGATCCAGAAGTTTCTCGGCCTGCTGCGCCTTAGCCTGCGCCTTCCGTCCCTCTCCTGCTGCAAGTGCGATCAGGCTTTGGGACAGCGCATCGAACCCCCGCCGTTCGCGGTTGCGATCAAAATACCGGCTGATCGCTGTCTGATCGCCCGTCAAGAACCGCAGGATAGCAATCAGGAACCCAACGACCTTGAGCAGAACCCACGCGATAAGCAGCACCAACAAAGCGGCCAGTAAGAAGCCGAGCGGCGACAGGGATACCTCGCGCCCTGCAAAGGCTATGGTCACACCGCCTGGTGTCTCAAGGATAAGACCGGCGCCATACGTCAGCCCCGCCGCGACACCGATGAAAAGAAGGATTTTAATCAACGACCAGAGCATGATGAAATTCCTTCTGTATTCAGTTCAACGCGGCGCGCACTTCAGCCAGACCGGCCGCGGCGGAAACGCGGGTCACGGCCCGGCTGATCCAGGCATCCATCGCCGCCCGTGCAGCGTCCGGCAGCCGCTCAAGTTCAGTCACCGCCGCATCCAGGTTGTCGCGGCGCAGTGCATCCTCCGCCCGGCTGAGAACGGCGTCGGCGCTGTCACCCTCCTGCGGCGTCAGCGACCGTGTGGCTATCTGCGCTTCCAGAAACGACGTGAGTCGGCTGCCCACATTCTCGGACCCCGAGGATGTGATGTCCGCGCGGATCGCTGCATGTGCCGCATCGCTGAAACTGTTGCGCAACACGCCCAGCGTCGCCACACCGCCCGCGGCGGCTTCGACCAACGCGCTTGGCACCTCGGCTTCGGTGTTTTCGGCCAACTGTACGACCGCAGTGTCAAAGGGCTCGCCAGACGCGATGGCCGCGGCGATCATGGATACGGCTGCCTCCGCGAGGGCGCTCGACTTCGTGTTGGCAGCTTCATCGGTTGCGGCGGCCACCTCTGCTTCAGCCTCGGTCAGACGCCGGGCAACCTCAACCTCGACATCATCGATGCGTTGAGACAGGCCGCCCTGTTGTTCGGCCAAGGCAGCCAGCTCCGCCCGCAGTCCATCGACCGTTCCGGTAAATACGCTCAGATCCGGACCGGTGTCCCCATCCGGGGTCAACCCCTGCAGCGTGGACAGTTCAGCGGCCATGCCTTCGATCCGTGTCTCAAGCTGGGCCAGCCGGCCCTCAATGCTCGCGCTGTCGGCTGCGGCGACCTGATCGGACAGCTCCTGGATCTGGGTGGACGTTGCGTCCTGCATCGCGGCGACCTGAGTCGCCACGACCTCGCGGACGCCTGCTTCGTCCAAACCGGGCGCAAGATCGGAGAGCCGCGTCTCAACCGAGGATTCGAGTGCCGCGATACGGCGGCGGCTTTCAAACTCGCCCGGCATCAACCAGGCTTTGACCGGCCCCAACCCATCGGGAAGCTCCGGCGCAATGCGCGGCGCCCCCCACAGCGCAAGCCCGCCGCCCGCCAGCAAGAGGATCAACCATGTTAGAACCCGCGACGCGAATGAGCGGTGATGTTCCTCTTCATGCTCCTCGGCGGCGGGTTCGGGGTCGGGCTCATCGGCGACGCCCTCAACGGGATCGTCAGCCGGTTCGGGTTTGCCATCGCTGACAAGCGGTGATGTTGCAAGCGCCGCAGCCAAAAGATCCTTGGACGATGTCTCGGACGTTTCATCGGTGGTGTCGCCACCGTCTTCCTCCTCGGCGGGGTCCGCAGACAACTGCTCGGCCTCGTCCTCGTCCTCTGCGGTTTCTTCGGCTGATACTTCGGCACCATCGGGATCGGCATCGGCATCGGCGGAGGATTCCGATGTTTCCGCCGCCAGTTCGTCCTCGCTGATATCCGTATAGGCCTCGACAACATCTTCGTCCCGATGTTCCCCGTCGCCCTCAAAACCCGGTTCTTCAGGTGTGTCGGCGCCATGATGGTCCGAGGTTTCGCCGTCTTCCGGGGTCTCCTCCGCCAGAATTCCGTCGATGGTTTCCTGGTCCTGCCGTTCGGCTTGTGCTTCCCCGCCATCTGTGGCGTCTGAATTATCAATATTGTCCGGTGACTTACCCATATTTGCGCCGATAACCTTTGTTCAATAGAGCCTTGAGGACCAACGGGACGCCACGGTATCTAGGGCAATCACCAGATTCTTCCCGTCCATCGTAGTGCTACGATCCGCCCCGAACAAGTCTGGGGGGATGCGCGGTGTAAATCACGCATTCAGCCGACAGAGGGCCGAAAGCATGCCTGCCCGGTTGGGCTGCGGTGCAACGATACACTGCCCAGGCGCACGCCCGGTGGCCGCAGCGACCGCATCGCTCAGGCAGAGCAGTCGGGTCTGCCGATGAAGGTTCGGGGCGGCCTCAACCAGCAGCCGCGCGCTGCGGGGCGAGAACAGAGTGACCGCCGAGAAGGCACCGGAGCCAAGATCGGTGAGCACCGGTGTGGGTAGGGGCACGGGGTTTTGATCATAGCCGATCACCTCGTCAACCTGATGTCCTGCGGCGCGCAATGCGCCCGCCAGATCTCCGCGTACATGCGCGCCCCGAACATGAACAAGACGCGCAGGTGGTTCTGCGCGCATCGCGGCCGCCAAATCCTGCGCTGTAGAACCATATTCCCGGGCATCAAACCCGGCGGTTATCGCGGCGCGTGTTGTCTGCGGACCTACGCAATACGCCCGACCACATGTGTTCTGCGCGGCACTCCACGCGGCCACGCCGTTGGCCGACGTAAAGACCACCCCGCCCGCAGACATATGCGTAAGGGGGCGCAGCCGGATTTCGAGTATCGGTGCCAGAACACACTCCCACCGTTCCGGCATCGCCTGCTCAACGGCCTGTGCAAATCGCGCTCCGGCCGCCGCCGGGCGCGGCACCAATATGCGGCGCGGTTGTTGCCTGTCCATCGCTTAGCTGTTACCTGCGCCACCAGTTTTGCGCAATTCCCCCATCGAAGGAGAGCCCATGGCGCAGCTGTGCCTTGGCATCGAAAGCAGTTGCGACGAAACCTCCGCCGCTCTGGTCACCGCCCAGCGCGAGGTTCTGAGCAATGTCATTTTTGACCAGACCGTGTTGCACGCAGCCTATGGCGGTGTGGTGCCCGAGATTGCGGCTCGGGCTCATGCCGAACGGATCGACCTTTGTGTCGCCGAAGCGCTGAACCGGGCCAATGCCTCGCTGGACGCGGTCGACTTGATCGCGGTAACGGCGGGGCCCGGCCTGATCGGTGGCGTGCTGTCGGGCGTAATGTGTGCCAAGGGGCTTGCGGCGACGCGCAGCGTTCCGTTGATCGGCGTCAATCATCTGGCCGGTCACGCATTGACCGCGCGTTTGACGGATGACCTGGCGTATCCCTATCTGATGCTGCTGGTATCGGGCGGGCACTGCCAGTTCCTGGCCGTGCTGGGACCAGACCGGTTCCGGCGGATTGGAGGAACCATTGATGACGCCCCAGGCGAAGCTTTTGACAAATCGGCACGGCTTCTGGACCTGGGTTACCCCGGTGGCCCCGCTGTGGAGGCCGAGGGCGCGAAAGGCGACCCGCTGAGGTTCATGCTGCCACGTCCCCTGCTGGATCAGCCGGGCTGCGACATGTCCTTCTCGGGGCTCAAGACTGCTTTGCGCCGGACGCGGGACATTCTGATTGCGCGGCAAGGGGGACTGTTTCGCCAGGACCGGTCCGATCTTTGTGCGGGGTTCCAGGCGGCCGTGGCCGACGTTCTGGCCGAAAAGACGCGCCGGGCGCTCGATACGTTTTCGGACCTGTCCCCGGGTACGGCACCCCAATTGGCAGTAGCAGGGGGCGTTGCGGCGAACCAGGCGATACGAACGGCATTAAAGCAGGTCTGTACCGATCTGAACGCCGCCTTCTGCGCGCCACCGCTGGCCCTGTGTACTGACAATGCTGCAATGATTGCCTGGGCCGGGCACGAGCAGTTTGCCTGCGGGCGCAGCGACGACCTGACGCTGACCGCCCGTCCGCGCTGGCCCCTGGACGAAACCGCCTTGCCGCAACTCGGCTCGGGACGCAAAGGCGCCAAGGCTTGATCCTCAAACCGGCGGAAACCCGGTCTGGTTCGCCGGCAGCCGCTGTGCGAATGTCGGCCCGACGAGTACGGTCGGGATCACCGTGATCTGAAAGGAAACACATCAATGCAATACTGGCTTTTCAAATCCGAGCCCAATACCTGGAGTTGGGAGGATCAGGTCGCACGTGGCGCGGCGGGCGAGGAATGGGACGGCATCCGAAACTACCAGGCCCGCAACAATATGCGTCTGATGGCGCTTGGAGACCGCGGATTTTTCTATCACTCCCTGACCGAAAAGAGCGTCGTCGGCATCGTCGAGGTTTGTGCCTTGATCCATCCCGACAGCACGACGGACGACGCCCGCTGGGAGTGCGTGGATATCCGCGCAGTCGGTTCGATGCCAACGCCGGTCACGCTAAAAATGTGTAAGGAGGAACCCGCCCTCGCCGATATGGTCCTCGTGAACAACACACGCCTTTCCGTGCAACCTGTGACAGCGCCGGAATGGGCCAAGGTCTGCGAAATGGGCGGCTGGACCGGGGACTGATAGCGATGGTCCTGGCGGAGGTGCCTAGACGAGTTTGATTCAGTTCAGGACCAAGGCACTGTAGGGGATTGGCGTTTGACAATGCGCCTTTTAGGGCGTCAACGGCTCGACCACTTCGACATCGAGCCGCCCCTGTTCTGGCCCAAGCCACTGGAGCGAGCGCCAGACAAATCCGGTTTCTGAATCGGCGAACAGGTCGTTACTGAACGTTACACCGTCTCCGACACAGACTTCGACAATCTGCTGTCCGGAGTGGGATATCTCCACGATCTCAATGTCCAGCATGTCCCCAGGTTCATAGCGACAGGTCACGCTCAGCCGCAGACCTTCCGGGCCCTGCCCCGGAAAGCGATAGACCCGCGTGACTTGCGTGGGCCAGTCTTCGATAGGCCGTGCCGTTACGAGCGGATCCGCGCGCGCATCCGCCTCGACAGACAACAGGTCAAAGCCCAGGCCACGGCTGGCGGTGATCAGCGCCCCGCGCGCCGTCACCGACTGACCGAATTGAGAGATGTAACTGGCATAGCCGCCGTTCACCGCCTGCGCGGACATGATCGAGCGACCCGCCTCGCTTTCAAGCCGTACCCGCAAAAGTGCGGCACCGGAGGCTTCGACAGCGGCGCGGGTTAGACGCGGTGCCGGCGCTGTTGCGGCTTCATCCTCGCCGCCGCCGGGACGCAGTTGGTCAAGAGCGGCTTTCACGATCTCCTTATTGCCGCCGGATCCGCTGCTGCAGGCGGCCAATATAGCAAATGCCAAGCACCAGCCTGTTGCCCTTACTGCCAAAACGCGCTCCAGCCGTCCTCCAGCGAGCGGCGATCCAGGGTATTGATCCGCTCGTAAAGCCGCCCTTCAACATCCAGCCGGGCGCCGCCATCGCTCTCGGAGGGCAGTAGATTGATGCGGGCTTCGGACTTGGTTTCGAACGGGAGAGCCCAGCGCAAAGGCATCGTGATCTCGAAGCCCTTGGCAAAACTACCGTCACCGAATTCGTTAAAGCTGACATCGGTTCGCGTCATGAAACCGCGCACGTTCCACCCATTCTGAAACCGCCTGGACAGAGACAGGGTCGCACCCCAATCACCGGCCAGGTAACGGCCCACATCAACTTGCGCCTCAATGCCCTTGTATCCGGTGTCCCAATACACCGATCCATGACCCGTCACCACATCGTAGTTCTGCAACGCAAAGGGATCATCGAAATCGCGCAGTCGCGCATAGTTCACCTCGGCACCCAAGGCGATGGGCTGGTTCACTGGGGCCCATAGAACCTCGGTGCTCACACCGGTGAACATGCGTTCCAGGATCCCACCGCTAAATCGGCCGTAAACGGCGGGTACGGGGCTGAAAACCCAATCCGCCGTGATGCGGTCGATCTCAATATCGCGGCCCGAAAAGAACAGGTCGCTGTCACTGCGGACCCGGGGCAAAGTACTGGTCGATGTTGATACGGTTTCCTGGTCGGTCCCGACCAGAAACCGGCTGGCCTCGCCCGAAATGCTGAGGCCGCGCGTCACCTGATAATTCGCCCGTCCGGTCAGAAGAATATCCGGGCGAAACCCATCGTCCTGGTCCAGCAAGGTCAGCGGGATCGACGGCGCGAAAGACCAGCTCAATCGTTCGGCCGGTTCTGGAAACCACACCGGCTCTTCGCGGATGGACGCGCGCGCATCCAGCAGCCGTGTCGTCTGCCAGCTTTTCATGCCTGCGTCCGGACGATCGACCTGCGCCTCCATGTCGCTGCGCTTAATCTCGGCCGTGGTGACCGCAAGCCCGTTGGCCACCATGGTGATCCGGAAGGTCTCGACCGAAGGTGGCATCGCAAGGGCCAGCACCCGCGCCACACGACCGATCGCCTTGGGCTCACGTTGTATGCGGGTATTTTCAACGTAGATATCTATTTCGGTACCGGTCACACGCGCCTGTTCGATCATGATCCCTTCCGAGGCCAAAACCTCGGCGATCCCGGCCATCAGCGTGTCCTGGTTCTGGGGATTGTCGGCCCATTTCGTCCCCATCGGCGCGTCCGAGGCGCGGGCGCGCAGGGGTGCAGGTCCGGTGCCCAGATCCTGTGCCACCAGCGGTTTGAAAGGGTTCCCGCTAAAGGTCAGCTGGGCACCGAAGGTCGACCCATAAAGGTAGAAGGCCGACAGCTCGATGTTCTCAAAAGGCTGATAGGTGGCGCCGAAATTGAACGGCGAGGCGCGGTCAAATCCGCCGCCCTGCTCAATGGTGTAGTCATCGGAACTCACCTCGGCCTTTAACGTGAGACCATCCAGCGGCGTTTCCCATGCCACACCCCCAAAAAACGCCGCGTCGCCCCGAAAATAAGTCCGCTCCTGCAGGCGCCCGGCGGGGTCCGTGACGTCGGGTCGATTGTTCGCGCCAAAGGGGTTGTCGAAGCCACCGGCGCTACCCAATCGGCCAAACCCCAGGCCGCCACTCAGGCTGACACCTGGCAGGACCTCCTTTGTCGCCACCAGATACTCCGCACCATAGGGCCCGTCGCCCAGAACATCGCGAAAGCCCAGGGCGATCCCGGGCAGCACATCACCCTCTTTGAGCAACTGGAACCTGATGTCGAAGCCCTCTGACGAAACATCAGGCCCATCTGGGCTGTCCTCGATCGTCGATACCCGCAGCGTGCCGGACACACGGGGCAGCAGTTGAAAGGTAACGTTGGTTCTTTGCGTCTCTCCAAACACCGCTGCGCCAATCGCGATCTGACCATCGGGCATTGCCTCGGCCGTCGGAAGGTCGATCAACCCTGGCTGTCCGTAGAGGTTATAGGTTTGCGCGGCGACAGGCGCCGCCATCGCGACCAGAACCGCCACGATACAGACCCGACAAACCACCTCAGATACCCCACATTCAGCTTTTTACACGGTGTTTCACATTCGGCGGGGCGGACACAAGGATTTGTTAAGGTGCGCCCGCTGCTTCGTCGGCAAGTATGGCGTTCAGGCCAGCACGGTAGTCAGGGTAGAGTAGAGTCACACCAAGTTCCTGTTTGATGCGCGTGTTTCGCACCCGTTTGTTGTCGCTGTAGAAACTCCGCGCCATTGGTGACAAATCCGCCGTCTCGAACGCGATATCGGGGGGCACGGGCTTGCCCAGCAGTTCGGCGGCAAAGGCGATAACATCCTGTGGTGGCCCCGGCAGGTCATCCGCGAGATTATAGGCCCGCCCGGGCGACGGTTGCGCAAAACTGGCCCTCAGAACCTGGACAATGTCAGCGACATGAATGCGCGAGAACACCTGCCCTGGTTTCACGATGCGGCGCGCTGTTCCATCGCGAACTTTGTCAAGGGCCGAGCGGCCAGGGCCATAGATACCGGCCAGCCGAAACCTGTGGAGCGGGAGGTCATGGTCCCGGTAAAGCGCCATCCAGTCTGCATCCTGTGCCGCACGTATCCCACCGCGATGCTCCCGCATCACCAGCGGCGTGTCCTCATCGACCCAATCTCCCCCGTGATCCCCATAGACGCCCGTGGTCGACAAGAGCCCAACCCATTCCAGCCGTGGCATGCGACCCAAGTGCGACCGGATCAGATCGAGTGCAGGGTCTGCGCCCGCACGTGGCGGAACGGATGACACAATATGCGTTGCTTGCGCCAGCACGGGAGACAAATCACTTCCCGGCCATTGCACCATTCGCACGCTGCCGGTCGCGGCGCTGTTCTGTTGACGGGTGGTTCCTGTGATCGTCCACGGCTCGGCCGTCAACGCCCTTGCCAAGGCTTGGGCGGTAAAGCCAAACCCAAGACACACCAGATTGCGTGCCGCCATTTGTTGCCCCCGCTTCGAACTGTTATGCCTAAGGCAGCGCCTACCATGAAGCGAAAGACAGATGCGACGCCTTTTCACCCTTCTCGCGCTGGCGGCAGCACCGGTCCAGGCTGCTGAGATCCGATCCGCCGACGCCTGCAAAGCAGCCATCGCACAAGATCCGAGCGCGGCGCGCAAGGCCGCTGCGGACTGGGTGCGGAGCGCGTCGACCGTTGACGCGTACCTGTGTGAGGCGACCGCGCTGCGTGCGTCGGGTGCTGTTCGAACAGCGGCGATTAAGCTGACCGAGCTTGCTCAGCAGCCTGCTATCACCATGCACGATCGGCTGCGGGCGGATATTTTCGCCGAGGCGGGGGATCTCTGGCTTACCCTTGAGGAACCAGAGTTCGCCGCCATGTCGCTGCGCAATGCCCGACGCCTTGACCCCGAGGCCTTTGGGGCGATGCTTCCGCTCGCACGGGCCGAGGCATTGCAAGGCAATCTGTCCGATGCGCGCACGCTGCTGGATACGCTGCTGATGTCGGACCCGGACGCAACTGAGCCGCGTCTGCTCAGGGCACAGGTGCTGCGCGCGCTGAAGGAATATGACGTCGCGACCCAGGACCTGGCAACACTGCCGGATGTCCCGGAAGTACAGTTGGAGCGCGCCAATTTGCTGCTGGAGCAGGACAAACGTTCGGCCGCGGGAATAGTGCTCCTGGATCTGATCGCCACGCATCCGAACAGTGCGACTGCGTCGCAAGCACGGATTATGCTGCTGCGTCTTGCCGAGGAGCCGGGCTGATGGCGCGGCCGCAGCGGGCCGCCCGGCAGCGCCCCGTTCAGATCTTCCAGAACGAGAACGCACCCCAGGCCAAGGCCAGACCCAGCGGAACCCAGAGCGGTGTACCGACCAAACCCAACCACGCCAGGAAGATGTAAACCGACCCAAGTAACCAGATGAACAACCGGTCGCCACGTGTCGTCGTCAGACCCAAAATGCCGTCCCGCGGTGCTCCCCCCGGGCGGCGCCACTCAAGAAGACCCATCACCGCAATCGCCGCGAAGATAAAAATGAAAAACGCCAGCGTTGCGGGTGTCCAGGCCATCCAGAACCCGGCGAACATCGGTTCTGTCCATGAGAACCCCGTCTCCTCCGGTTCCTTCCCGACGTTTCCCCAACCGGCCTGCTGCGCCTGAAGCGGCGTGGCGAAAAACAACAGGGCTAACAGTATACGCATCAGACCCGTCCCAGGGCAAAGCCCTTCGCGATGTAGTTTCGCACAAAGTATATCACGATCGCACCGGGAATGATCGTCAGCACGCCCGCTGCCGCCAACAGTCCCAACTCGTATCCGGCGCTTGAAGCGGTTCGCGTCATGGTCGCTGCGATGGGTTTCGCCTCGACCGCGGTCAGCGTCTTGGCAAGCAGCAACTCGACCCATGAGAACATGAAACAGAAAAACGCGGCGACCCCGATCCCCGCCTTTATGGTTGGCACGAATATCTGGGCGAAGAAACGCGGAAAGGAGTATCCGTCGACATACGCAGTCTCGTCCAACTCCTTGGGCACGCCCGACATGAACCCTTCAAGAATCCAGACGGCCAGCGGAATGTTGAACAGGCAATGCGCCAGTGCCACAGCCAGATGTGTGTCGAACAACTCCACCGCCGAGTAAAGTTGGAAAAAGGGAAGCGCGAAAACCGCCGCGGGGGCCATGCGGTTGGTCAGCAGCCAGAAAAACAGATGCTTGTCGCCCAGAAAGGAATAGCGCGAAAACGCGTAAGCCGCTGGCAGCGCGACCACCAGCGAGATCACCGTGTTCAGTGACACATAGATTATTGAGTTGATGTATCCCCAGTACCATGTCGGGTCGGTAAAGATTACGCGGTAATTTTCCAGCGTCCAAACCTGAGGGAACAGGCTGAAACCGCCGAGAATCTCATTCGTTGTCTTAAAGCTCATGGCG
>JBCCYF010000062.1:0-24601 GCA_039190275.1 Pseudomonadota bacterium
CGCGAGGATGAGCGTTGCCACCGACATCGCTCCGCCACGCCGGGACAGCGCAAAGATGAACGCGGTGACACCCATAGCACCGCAAAATGCCGCCATCGGCAGCAGAAATGGCCGCAGCGCATCGGGAACACCGGCAAATAGCACATCCCCGAGTACAAGCACCGCAACCGCGCCCAATGCCGCGCCACCGGTGATCCCGATCAATCCCGGGTCGGCCAGCGGGTTACGCAAGACGCCTTGCATGGCCGTTCCGCCCAGCGCCAGGGCCACGCCCACCGCAATCCCGGTTAACACCCGCGGCAGGCGGATTTGAACAAGGATTGCCTCGTTCGCCGGATCCGCTCCGCCGATGATCAGTGCCACCATTTCCGAAACTGGTATCGAAACCGGACCTAATACAAGTTCGGCCAGGATTGCGGCACCGGCCGCACACACAAGCACCAGCATGATACCTGCGTTGCGATAGTCGCGTGTGGTTTCGGTTGGTGCCAAGGCAGTGATCATGTCAAAGGCCGACCCGAGCCGCGTCTTCAGGATGTAATGCGCGTGCAAGCTGCCGAACCGCCTGAGCGGTTCGCGGCCCCATTCCCAGCAACAGCATGGCCGGCATCAGGATCGCGGATTGGTCGCGCCCGGCCGGTGTCAGGGCGATCTCGGGACGGGCCAACACATCGTCAAGCCCGCCCAGACGGTCGGCGTGCGCATCGGTCATGAGGATCACATCCGGGGCGGCGGAAATTATCGCCTCTCGGTTCATTGGTTTGTAACCCTCAATCCCTGCCGCAGCATTCTTCCCACCGGCGAGGCGGATCATCTCGTCTGCCGCGGTGTCAAGCCCGCCAACCAGCGGCGCGCCATCGCGGATCGACAGGATAAAGAGGACGCGGGGTTCGCGATCCAGTTCGGCCACCGCCTCGGCCACCAAGGCCATCTCGGCACGATAATCGTTGACGAGCGCTCTGGCCTCGTCCTCAAGACCCAGCACCTCGCCTACAAACTCGGTCTTGGCGGCCACGCTTTCCGCACCCGACCCATCGGGCGCAATCGCGACGTCCAGTCCCGTTGCCCGGATCTGGTCTAATACGGTTTCCGGACCAGTGTCATGCGCAGCGATCAGCAGATCAGGCGCAAGCGACAACAGACCTTCGGCCGACAGCGCACGAACATAGCCGATTTGTGGCATTTCGCGTACCTCTTCGGGAAAGGACGAGGTGCTGTCCACTCCGATAAGGCGATCACCGGCGCCAAGGGCGACAATGATCTCGGTCAGATCTCCTCCGGCCGACACAATGCGCGTATAGTCCTGTGCCTGCGCCAAGGACGCCGCAAGGCACAGTAGTGGGATCAAGATCCGTTTCATGCGGCCCCCTCTAGAACCACATCATCCAGTACATCGCGCCAAGCGGGTGGCTCCGCTTGGCCCGGCTCACGAGCGCCAAAAAACACAGCAAAGCAGCGCCCGTGGTCGTTATACACTTCAAGCGCGGTGACCATGACGTCGATGCTCGGTCTGCGTACGATCCAGTTTTCGGTCGCCCGGTCGGTGCGCAGATGTAAGTTGTACCCAAGATCGAGGACGTTGACCCAAGAGCCCAAGGGCAGAACGCGATCTCCGGGTCCGGTATGAACCTGAACACAGCCCGGACTGCGGATGGGCACCGTTATGTGTGTATTCGCGGCCGCTGGCGCGGTTCCGGTTGTGGCGGGTTCCCATGCCCCATAGCACTCGACTACGGCATTCTCGCTCCGGGTCGGTCCAATCACGTCGCCCACAGCCCGAAGCGCCTCGACCAGAGGTACGAATCCACCCACGGTGTGCGGTCGCAACGGCCGAGCGCTTCCGGGAACAGTTTTCGCCGCGACCACTTCTGCTTCGGAGACGCCCAGTCGCGTCGCCACATCCCGCGACTGTAGTTTGGGCGAAGTAACGGCAAGCGATGCAACCCGGTCAAACAGTGAAGTCCAGCTCAGATCAGGCAACAGGTCTATCCTTTCTCAGAATGTTCTGGCCAAGCTGACGGTAAACGTCCGCCCGCGGGCAAAGTCATTCGAAAGATGCTCCTGATATTGGCGGTCGAACACATTCTCGACGCCGAAGCGGAACTCCGCACCTTGCAGAAAACCCTCTTCCGGGGTCCAACTTGCAAAGGCGTCGAACACCGCATAGCCGGGTGTCGTGTCGTCCCCGGCAGGTAGGTCATCCTGATCGGCCGCGAAAACGCCCCGGACACCAAACTCAAGGTCCCGATCCGGAAAACGCGTCCCCAGCGTAAGCGCAAGCTCATCCGCCGGGATTGAGGTCAGGGGTTCGATCGGATCGCCCTCTTCCATGCGCCCCTCGCCACGGATCAGTGTATAGGCCAGGTTCCCAAAGAACCGCCGGTTTTCATACGCGGCCTCCAGCTCGACCCCTTCGATCGTGGCATCCGCGACGTTTAGGAACGGATCACTCGTTGTTGCCCGATCGATCAGATTGTCCACTTCGTTTCGAAACAGCGTGGCTTTGGCAACAAAGGCATCGTCGTTTGTCAGCAGACCGCCTGCCTTTACCGAGGCGCCAACCTCGTAGTTCAGCGCAGTTTCCGGATCCAGGTTCAGGTTGCCGCTGTTGCCGTCGAACACCTCATCGAGCACAGGCAGCCGCTCGGTATAGGCGACGGAGCCGAAGACGCTGATATTCTCCGTTATCTCATAGAGTGCCGCCAGCTTGGGTGAGATCGCCGTGTTCGAAACCGTTTCGGTGAAGCTGGTGTTCAGGGTATCAGGCTGCAGTTCCGAATACTCATAGCGCAGGCCGGGGATCAGGGTCAGTCCGAACGGGAAGATCACCTCAGCTTGAACATACCCCGCGAGTTTGGTGTCGGTCCCGCCTGGCTGGAAGGAGATAAACCCAGAATCCGCCTCGCCCACGCGCGTCTGCTCACTGGCTTGAACGCCGTAGGTCAAAAATGCCTCGGTCTCTCCAAACATCATCCGCGATGTGTTTTCGGCCCGCACCTGAAACGTTTCGTAAGCATATTCGCTATCCTCGAACAATGTGCTGGGGATGCCGAAGGGGTTGGTCGCATTCTCCTGCTCGACGCGGGTGTCCGAATAAGACAGCAGTAGGGTGAAATCGATCAGATCATTTCCGGGAGGTATAAACTCGTACCCAAGCGTCGCCGTCTGATCCGTAACCTCGCGATCCACCAGACCGAATGCCACATTGCCCGAGGTTGTCTGCTCATACTCGGCATCGTCCTCCTGCGTGACCCAATACTGATATGATCCCTCGACGCTGTGCGCGCGGTCTTGCCCAAAGGTATATTTTCCTTTGAGCAGGAACGAAGGCGCCTGGAAGGCTGAGCCCGCAATGACATTGCCGTCGCCATCCTCCAGATCGTCGTTGTCTCGATAGGTAAATGCACCGAGCAGCTCGAAATTTTCGGTCGGCCGCGTGGCGACGATGGTGCTGCTCAGGCCCCCTTCTCCATTGCTGGTGTATTCCAGTTTCTGGCGCAGCGCGAAGCGATCGTCGCCTTCCAGAAAGTCACTCGCATCCTTGGTTTCAAGCGATATCACACCGGCCAGGGCGCCGGAGCCATACAGGGTGGACGAGGCCGGGCCACGCAGCACCTCGACCCGCTTAAACAGTTCCGGTTCGGTGAACAGCGCGCCCAAACGGTATTGCTGGTAAAACTTGGTCTGCCCGTCGATGTTGATGATGATCCGGTTCTCGTCGCCGCCGTCCAGATCCTGACCGAAGCCACGCAGGTTGAACCGCTCGCCCAGCACCCGGTCGGTCCCGAATGCCTTAACCCCCGGCAGATCGGTCAGTGCATCGCCGATAGTGACCGGCTGCTCGCGATCCAGATCCTCCTGATCGACGACAGAAACGGACTGCGGCGTGTCGCTGGCCACCTTTTCCTCCCCAGCAGAGATGATCACCGGATCAAGAACGAATGTTTCCTGCGCATGTGACTGGCCTCCGATTATTGCTACGGAAAGACCAAGTATCGATGTTGTAGTCCTTAGCACCCTGTACCCCATCAGCTGGTGACCAAAACGGTTGGCACAGCTGCCGTAGAGGCGGTTGCTTGCTAGGATCAGCCGATACTATTCCCTAGTAATATTGTCAAGTTTTCTGCCCGGAATTTCTTGTTTCGGATCGGGTTTGGCGCCTGTGGGCCCGGCAGCCATGCCGCGCAACAGAGCCATTATGCTATTGCTGACTTAAAAGCTCGGAATTAGGTCCTATATAGCGAGCGAAACCGGAAAGGATCCCCCAGATGGCGTTTGCCCTAAGGAAGAAAAAGCCCGCACGTGTGATGACAGTCTCAGCGGCAGAACGTCTGACCCCAAACATGTTGCGCGTCACGCTGACGGCAGATTTCATCGGATCCTTATCGGCCGGAATAGAAGGCGCGCATTGCAAGCTGTTTCTGCCGGAACCCGGTCAAAGTGAGGCGTCATTCCGCGCTCAACTGGACGATGGCCCAAGACCCACCGTACGGACCTACACGATCCGCTATATCCGACCAGCGCTGTCCGAGATGGATATCGACTTTGTCGATCACGGCGATGCCGGTCCGGCCTCCGCCTGGGCACGTCGGGCTGTTCCGGGGCAGTTCTGCGGGTTCGCCGGGCCCGGGCCTGTTAAACTGAGCAGCTTCTTTGCGGACTACTATGTCGTTGCTGCGGACATGTCGGCACTGCCGGTGGCCGCAGCAACGCTTGAGGCAATGCCGCGCGACGCAAAGGGCATTGCGGTGTTCGAGGTCACATGTGCCGATGATCGCCAACCGATCGACGCCCCTCCGGGGATCGAACAACACTGGATCGTCCATGCGGAACCGCACCACGCGTCAGACCGCGCCGTAGAGATGATCCGGAACTTGCCCGCATTCCAAGGCAAAGTACAAACATGCATTGCCGGCGAGAGCAGCGTCATCAAGGCTCTGCGCGCCGAGATCATGCAAAACCGCGCTGTCCCCAAGGCCAACGCGTATATCTCGGGGTACTGGAAGATCGGCCTTGTCGAGGATGAGCATCAACAGGCCAAGCGCTCGGAGGCGACCGCCTGACGCGACAACCAAATGGCTCCGTTGTATTAAGGCTTTTTGAGAGCTGATAGACAAAAGCCGCTGCTCTGCGCAGCGGCTTCCGGATAATTTAAACGCGCGAAGCGGTTGGCGTACCGGTCCTCCAGCAGATGTGGTCGGAACCGATTTTTGGCTTAGGCGGTCAGGTCCATACCTTCGACCTCGGCCCAGATCTCTTCCCAGACCTTTTTGGCCTTGCCGCGCTGGCGCACTTCCTGAGCGGCAACGAGGTTGTCCATCATACCGTCGCCCTTGACGATGACCAGACCAACCATGCCCACCGAAGCGTGTGGCGTGCACTGGTAGCCATAGAACCCCGGCTTGGTGATCTCCGCCGAAACATCCTTGCTGATCCGGCCGCTCCAGCCCTCCTCACCGTCCGGGATCATTCCGTCGATAATGGCACTGTTATGACCCTTGTCGACTGACACAAAGGACACCGTGTCGCCAGCTTCAATGGTGATGATGCGCGGGAAAAACACTTGACGTAGCCGGTCATTCTCGGGGTGTTTGTTCAGCATTTCAACCGTATGAGTGGTAGCCGCCCATGCCTGCCGCTGAGCGCCAAGGCTCATAAACAGGGTAGAAGCGGCAGTTGCTGCCAAGAACTGGCGGCGCCGGACAAGCTGGGTCATCTTGACCTCCTTCTGAAGGGTCGTACTATCTGATAGGACAGGTGCATCCACGGCTGTAGCCGCACCCGATCTCTGGTGTGCTCGACGCTGCAGCATTATCCAGATATTGTCTACCGTCATTGTCGGTATTCATCAATCTTCCCTATTCGCTCTCATTATTGTGAATCTGGAGCTGTGCTGTGGCCTCGGTATATATGCATCCCGCCAATATCCGTTCAAGCCCTCGTTCACGCGCAATTGGCCACGCATGCGGCGGCATATCAACGCATGTCCCGCGGGTGGCGTTGACCGATGGACTTACCTAAGAAGGTCCGGGGTCTTGTTCGACAAACGATGACCTTGTCCAGCAAGACACAAGACAGAGGTATGCGCTGCGATCCGAGGCGCACTCGTGCTCACACCCATACCCGCATCTTCAGCCCGCAACAGGTTATACAGAGTCACATCGGCACAGCATCCGCGGGGGGTTGACCTTGTTCACACAGGCGCCCAAGTTCCTTGTGGGGCCACGATATTTTTCCGCAGCACTACCCATTTCAACTTATGGAGCAAAGTATGGGACCCTTTCTAAAAGGTATTTTTCTGTTGCTCGCGATGACTGCGCTCGCCGGATGCGAAGAGTTCAGTTTCACGACCGGAGGCGGCGTCGGTGTCGGCAATCAGCCATCCAGCAAGCTGGTGGTCCTTGAATCCGACGGTTCTGTTCCGGACGAGGGTTTCAGCACAACAGGGACAAGGGGGTCCGGTGAAAACCTCGTAACCGAGAATGGGCGCACCAGCGGGTTCGCCTACCAGTATGGGCGGGTATCGGGCACCAACAGGTTCCTAGGGGTTGCTGGTGTCGCTCCAAACACCGATGCAGGAACTGTTCCCACGACGGCCACGGCAACCTACGAAGGGACCTATGACCTTGCCTACATAAGCAATACGGTCGAGCGGAAGGACGGCGACATCACCCTGGATGCCAATTTTGTTGCTGGAACGCTGACCGGTTCGGCCGATGGACTGAACGTCGATGGTGTAATCTCGGGGACGACGGTAAGCGGAGAAGCCTCGTACCGCGGCGTCAACGCATCAATGGACGGTGTTATTGGGACCAAACGCGCCGTGGCCGCATTTGCCGGCAATACCTCACGCGATGTGCTGGTCGGGGGTATCGTCGCCGCGCCTCAGTAGACGCGGACACATTTCATGAACCGCAAAGGGACGGCCCGCAGTTTAGCTGCGATCATACTATGCGCCCTTTTGATCTCTTGTCGTGTCGGTCCGCAAGCTGTGCGGGCCGACGTCCCACAGGACAGGGACATTGTCGACCTGATCGCCGCCGGTCAAACCGAAGCGGCCTTTGATCTGCTTGCGAGCACGAACCCAACGGCGGAGGATCTGCTGTTCTTCAGGGGCCGGGTGCTTAAGGCGGAGGGGCAATTTGATGCAGCGATCGCAGTGTTCCGCGAGGTGATCGAGCGGGAGCCGCGCTACATCAATGCGCGGCGGGAATTGGCGCATACTCTCCTGCTGAACCGGAGTTTCGAGGCCTCGGAATTTCACTTTCGCGAGTTGTTGCGCTCGGACACTGACATGGAACAGCGCGACGGGTATTGGAGGTTCCTCGACCTCATCGATCGTGAAAGACCCTTCGGCGTGAGTGCACAGTTCGCGTTGCTGCCCTCCACAAATGTCAATCGCGGATCATCGCGCAGTATTTTCGATCCAGGCAATCCGGACATTCCTCCGCTGCGGATTACGAACCGCAGTGAGGCCGGTGTCGGTGTGCTGCTGGGTCTGTCAGGGTTTTACCGCCAGCCTTTTGCGGACCGGTTTCGGTGGTCGTTGGATTGGGGCCTGCATGGCCGAAAGTACCAGAATACCGACTATGACAGCGTTACGGCATCGCTGCGCACCGGGGTCGAGCGGCGCCTTGACCGGTCCCGATGGAGCTTTGGCGCATTTACACGGGCCTCGCTGAGAAGTGATGATGAGGATATCCGTGTCCTCGGGCTCGACGGCAGCATTGAGCGATCTGTCGGTCCACGGAGCAGCTTGTTTCTAAACGCCATCTACGAGGACAGGCGTTACCCGAACCTGGATGGGTCTGACGGCCCATTCTACTCCGCGCAACTGGGCTTGAGCCGTCTCATCCGCCCCGATACGCGTCTGGTGTTCGGCAGTCGGTTGGACGCAAACCGCCCCGATACCCGGCATCTTGGCTATGACGGCTATGCTGTATTTGGGCATGTGTTCCGTGACTGGCGGCGGGGTCTTGCGACCGAAACGGGGTTGGAGTTCGGCGCCCGGCGCTACCGCGGGGATTTCCCACTGACCGACAACCGTCGCGCCGATGATTTCATTCGCATCGACACCACCGTTCATACGCCGCGCTGGTCAATCAGGGGCTTCACACCCACGACGACCTGTTCCTATACCCGGAATTTTTCGAATGTGGCCTTCTTCGACTATGATGTTGCTGAATGTCACCTAAGCTTTGTGAGGCGGTATTGAGCCGTACCGTCCGCCACCCCGCGCGCACACCATGCCCTTGCAGGGCAGACGCCCTGAACGATCCGGAGTGATTATGCCAAAATTTACGACGCGCCCCGAGATCCGTGGCACCTTTGGCGTCGTGTCGTCGACGCATTGGATCGCCTCGGCGGTCGGAATGGGTATCCTTGAGAGAGGGGGGAACGCATTCGATGCGGCCGTCGCCACAGCATTCACACTTCAGGTGGTCGAGCCGCATCTGAATGGGCCGGCGGGCGATATGCCGGCGATGCTGCGCCCGGTCGGCACAGGCCGCACAGAAGTGCTTTGCGCACAGGGCGTCGCACCGATGGCTGCCACGATCGAACACTACCGCGCGCTTGGCTTGGATCTGATACCGGGATCCGGGCTGCTGGCCACGGTCGTTCCAGGTGCGTTTGATGGCTGGCTGCTGTTGCTCCGGGACCACGGGACGTTGCGATTGCGGGACGTCATGCAGCCAGCCATCGCCTATGCGCGCGATGGCCACCCGGTCTTGCCGCGGGTAGCGGAAACCATCTCAGGGCTTGTGGAGTTCTTTGCCGAGGAATGGCCGACCTCGGCCGCCGTCTGGACACCCGGTGGCGCTGCGCCGCTGCCGAACACCCTGTTTCGCAACCCCGATCTGGCGGACACTTTCGACCGTCTTGCGTCGGCCGCGGGCGACACGCGCGAGGCTGAGATCGACACAGCGCGCGAGGCATGGCGGTCTGGCTTTGTGGCCGAGGCGATCTTTGACTATCTGCGCGACGCACAGGTGATGGACGTGTCCGGTGCACGCCACACGGCGGTTCTGGCGCCGTCCGACCTGCGCAGTTGGAGGGCCAGTTACGAGCCACCTGTGTCGTTCGACTACCACGGCTGGACGGTGCACAAGGCCGGGCCATGGTCCCAGGGGCCAGTCCTCTTGCAAGCGCTCGCGATCCTGAGCGGCATCGACTTGGGACAAATGGACCCCTTCGGCGCGGAATTCGTGCATACGGTGACCGAAGCCATCAAACTGGCCTATGCCGACCGCGAGGCCTATTATGGCGACCCGGCCTTTAGCGATGTGCCGATAGACCGGCTGCTCAGCGCACCATATAACGCGGCCCGGCGTGAACTGATCGGACCCGGGGCCTCGCCCGAACAGCGCCCGGGGCGGATTCCGGGCTTCGAACACCTCGCCGACGCCTATGTGGAGCGTGCGCGCCGCACATTCGATGTCGGCCCGGTGGCCGCTCAGGAACCCACTATGGCGCACCTGACAGAGCGCCGAGGCGATACCGTCCATCTGGATATCATCGACCGATGGGGAAACATGATCTCGGCGACGCCGTCGGGCGGGTGGTTGCAAAGCTCCCCCGTGATACCGGGGCTGGGGTTTGCGCTGAACTCCCGCGCGCAGATGTTCTGGCTTGACCCGGGCCTGCCCAGTTCGCTTGCGCCCGGGCGCCGACCCCGTACAACCCTGACCCCAACCCTGGCAGAGCGAGACGGCGTTCACTTGGTGTTTGGCACCCCCGGCGGGGACCAGCAGGATCAGTGGCAGTTGATTTGGTTTTTGCGCTTCGTGCACTTCGGGTTGGGTCTGCAGGAGGGTATGGACGCACCGCTGTTCCATTCCTCCCACTTTCAGGGCTCGTTCTTCCCCCGCGAGGTCCGCCCAAACGAGATGATGATCGAACCGGATTTCGGCGACGCGGTAATCGCGAACCTCAGATCGCGCGGCCATAAGGTTGTGGTCGCCGAGCCATGGACCATCGGCCGTCTTACCGCCGCCCTGCGCGCGCCGGATGGAACCCTGCGCGCCGCGGCCACTCCGCGAATGATGCAGGCCTATGCGGTGGGCCGTTGAACCCGCCGATGGACATTTGTCATGCACCGCATGGATGGCGGGCCCGCGCGGCCAATGCGCATATTGAGACGCTGCTTGTCATCGCGCCATTTGATCCCCATCCTGCGGCGAAGGAGGCATCTGCATGACCCAAGGTTCGAACGGACTGCGTCACGCGCGAGAGGTGGAGTATCACCTCGAGTGGCTTGACAGCTTCACCTCGGCGGCACTCGGTGTGCTGGCGGTTGCGTCAGGCATTTACACCTATCTCGGCGTACGGGGTCTGCTGGACGACGGTGGGGCGCTTTCGTTGTTTGCGGCGGTTGCCTATAGCGCGGCCGTGTCCACCGGTATCTTTGTCTTCTGGTCGTATCTTCTGCGTCTTTTGCCCGCGATGCGGACGGCGGCCACGCGACTGTGGCTGATCTTTTCGATGGTGATTGGTTCCGCCGCGATTGTTGCGATGTCCTCCTGGTTGAACGCCGCCGCACTGGCCGGGTCGGCCGCGGTGGAACAACATCTGGCCCGTACCGTACAGGACTATCAGGCGTCGTTGGAGCGGGCGCATGAGGTCACCCTGCAGGGACAGGCGCTTGGTCTGGATGTCGGACGAACACGGCAGGGGTTTGAGGACTTGTCGCAACAGGAGGCTGGTGGCGGTCTTTCGGGCCTGGCGGGCCGCGGCGCCGTTTTTCGGGTGCTGACGCAAAAGTCGGACGAACTCGCCGCCCTGGAACAGCTGATCGCGGCGCAGGAGGCCCCGGTCGCGGCGGCGTTTACCGAGGGCAACGCGATTCTGAGCCGGATGCGTGCGCTGACCGTCGCACCCGGCGCGGTGGAGGACCGTGCCGTCGAATTCTCGGAAGAGGCAGTGCGCCTTGCCGGCGTGATTACCGAGTTGCGCCAATTGTCGGTCGCACCACTTGTCGACCGCGCGGCCCGTGATCTGGCGCAGTCGGTCGTTCTGCCGCGTCTGGATGCCGGGAATGCAGGGGGTCAGGCGGCACAACAGGCCACGATCACGTCACTGTTGCAGGTGCTTGGCCAGCGTGCCGATACGCTCCAGGCTGCGGCCTCGGAAGTTCTTGCCCTTGAGCCCGCGCGTGAGGTCATCTACACGCCGATTTCGACTGCTGACGCGGTGATCCGCTATGCCAGAAACTTTGCGCCGTCCTGGGCGGGGGCGATCGCAATCGACCTTTTGCCAGCCGTACTGGTACTGATCGTTGCGGTGGCGCAGGCTGCGATCCGGGCGGGTCGCGAGCCCGCGGACCCGCGGGATTCCATGACCGTTGCGGAACTGCGCAGCGCCGTTATGGCCCTGCGGGAGGTTGAAGCCGCAGAACTTGCCGGTCCTCCCGAACGGACCGCGACGCCGACCGGGCCGCTGCCGCCCAACCACCGCGAGGCAGCCGAGTGACAAGCACGCTTGAACAGCCACAGAACGGGACCCGGCGCACCCTGCGCTGGTTGCTTGCCGGTCAACTTGCCCTGGCCGCCTTGCTGATTTTGATCGATCTCGGGCCGACGATCCCACAGCTTTTGTCGCCGTCCTCCGTGCCCGATCTGGATCGGCCGACCCGACCGGGTGACCAGACCCGGCGCTACCGTTTGATCGACCCGGCACGGCCTGAAACGGGTGTGGACCCGGATATGCCCAGGCGCCTGCTTGTCGAGCGTGTCACAATTGACGGTCAGGAGGCCCTGCGTCTGTCCGGTGCGATTGTCCCAGGCGATGGTGCGCGCGTCACCGCGGAGGTGACGCAAACCCGCCCGGCGATCGTTGCGCTCAACAGCCCGGGTGGAAGCGTTGCCGATGCCCTCGAAATCGGGCGAATGCTTCGCGCGATGGATATCGAAACACGTCTTCAAGCGGACGCAGTGTGCTTTTCTGCCTGTCCCTATGTCTTTGTCGGCGGCACCGGGCGCCGGGTTGCCGAGGCGGCCCGGTTGGGCGTGCATCAGCACAGTTTCGGCGAATCCCGGATCCTGCCCGCGTTTCTGGCGGTCGAGGATATCCAGCGCGGGCAGGCCGAGGTGCTGGCGTTCCTGGATGAGATGGGCATCGACCTGCGAATCATGGGTCCGGCCATGCGGACGCCCGCCGATGAGATCTACATCCTCACATCGGACGAGCTGATCGACTGGGGTGTGGTCACAGAATAAGCGCCCCAACGGTTAACGGTACAGAACGTGCCAAAATGCGGGCCGACAGCTGCCAGCCAGACAGTGCAGCGGGGCTTTGAGTACACCCGCCGCCGCAACCATAAGTTGATATTAATATTCAATTATCTGAACATGTTAACTGCATTGGCAAGATTCCGCGTGTCATTTGGGGTCAGCAAATGGACGCTGTGCAGGTTACCGCTCATCGCCTAACGATGACTCGTTATCAGTGTCAACTTGTTGTTTCGATCTGGTGCGTCAGATCGCCTGACAGGTGTTGAGTATCGGACCCCTCAAACGAAAGGACTCGAAGCCAATGCCGCAGGAAATCTCGGGCGAACTCAAGACCTGGCACAAGGTAACGATTGATTTCGAATCGCCGCAGAACTTCTCGGAGCAACCCGAGACCTTCCGTGACTACCGGCTCGACGTGACCTTCACCAACGCGGACACCGGCCAGACGATCACCGTGCCTGGCTACTTCGCCGCCGATGGCGATGCGGCTAACAGCGGGGCGACATCCGGCAACACCTGGCGCGTGAATTTCAATCCGCCGGAGGCGGGGGAATGGACATATGAGGCGTCGTTCCGGACCGGAACCGATATAGCGGCAAAAACCTATGCCGAGGCGCCGAATGCGGGCACCGCTGTGGGCTTTATCGATGGCGAAGGCGGTACGCTCAACATAGCGGAAACCGACAAGACCGGAGAGGATTTCCGCGCCAAGGGCATGATTGTCCAGGATCAGGGTACGCACTACCTTCAGCATCAGGGCGACGGCGACTATTTCATTCGCGGCGGGCCCGGTATCCCCGAGAACTTCCTGGCCAATCCCGACATCGACGGGACCAGCGATGGCCGCCACGACTATGCAACGCATGTTAACAGCTTCAACGCGGGCGACCCGACCTGGGATGGCGGCCAGGGCAAAGCGATCATTGGTGCCGTCAACTACCTGGCGGAGCAGGGGCAGAACACTTTCTATCTGCTGACCAATACCGCCGGCGGCGACGGACAGGATGTCTGGCCATGGGTCGGGGACTTCGGCGATGTCGGCAAACACGACAAGGGCATTGCCAACAATGAGAAGGACGACTTTTCGACCTATGATGTGTCCAAGCTGGGCCAGTGGGAGATCATCTTCGACCACATGGATGACAAGGGCATCTACAAGAATGTCCTTTTGCAGGAGACGGAGAACGATCAGCTTCTGAACGGTGGCACCTCTGTCGACGGCAGTTCGCTGTCGGTCGAACGGCTGGTCTACATGCGCGAGATGGTGGCGCGCTTCGGTCATTCCAACGGCCTTCAGTGGAATATGGGTGAGGAGAACACCAACACCGACCAAGAGCGCGAGGACATGGCCGAGTATCTGAAGTCGGTCGATGCCTATGACCACCTGGTTGTTGTCCATACTTTCGGCGGCGAAAAGGACATCTATGATGACCTGCTGGGCGAAGTCGCCTTTGACGGCCCGTCTTTCCAGACTTCGGCTCAGAAAATCCGGGACGAAGTAGAGAAGTACAGGGATGCCTCGGATGCCGCGGGTGATCCTTGGGTTCTGGCCTGGGATGAGGACAGCAGCGGCAACGGGATTGTCGACCTTTACAGCAACAATCCTGACTCGACCAACGAGAAGACCCTGCGCGAAGCTTTCTGGGGAACGCTGACCGCGGGCGGCTCGGGCGGCAACTGGTACCTCAAGGGCAGTTCCGGCCATTCACTGGATCAGAATTATGATACTTTCGAGGCCCACTCCTCGATTTGGAAGTGGACGGCTGCCGCAACCGAGTTCTTCAACACGTATATCCCGTTCTGGGACATGGAGCAGGATGACGGGGCGACCGCCGACAACGACGACTTTGTCATGTCGAAGGATGGCGAATACTACGTTATCTACCTCCCCTACGGTGAGGCAGGAGACGTGAAGCTGGATCTGGGTGACCAGGGCGGCGAGAGCTTTGACGTATTCTGGTACAATCCGCGCACCGGTGGTGCGTTGATCGACGCGGGACAGGTTGACGGTGGGGCCGTGCGCCAGATCGGTGGCGCGCCAAGTGAAGGTGGCAAGGACTGGGTTCTTCTGGTGCGCAACAGCGACTTGCCGGACCGTCCGCCAAGTGTGCCCGTTGACCCAAACCAGCCCGATCCGGATCCGACGCCAGCGCCTGGCGGTATCGCTGTGACCCTGTACCTGATCGATGCGAACACCAATCAGCGCGTCGGTGAAATCGAAGAGGGCAGTACCATTCAGCTTGCCGGTGGCGATCTGGGCGACTTTGCCATCGAGGCTGTGCCAGACGGCAATGTCGGCTCTGTGCGCTTCGACTTCCAGGGCGCGACCAAAGTCGAAAATGTCGCCCCTTTTGCGCTGTTCGGCGACACGGATGGTAACTTCACCGGCCAGGCCCCCACTATCGGGTCAACAAGCGTGTCCGTTGAACTGTTTTCAGGCGCCGATGGGACTGGGACGAGCCTGGGCAAAAGCGAGGTGGATTTCACGATCCAGGTCGGCGGTGGCGCACCCGCAGATCCCGACCCCGTAGATCCGGCACCTGTGGACCCAACGCCCACGGACCCGGATCCCGACGATGGGGTTCCGGTCCATGTTATGGAGAATGGCCTGGTTGTCATGCAGGCCGAAACAGGTGTCTTTGAGTTTGAGGGCGCGAGTGCCAACACCAACTGGGAACTGACGAACCAGTTTGCCGGAACCAAGGGCGACGGTGCACTGCTGTGGACAGGAAACGACTATTTCGCCACGTCAAACGGGGGTACGCAAAAGACAGCCCCCATGGAGTATCAGTTCACAGTCGATGAGCCGGGCACATACTACATCTCGATCCGCGCCGCACGGCCCGTCACCGGCGAGCCGGGCGACAGGAACAACGATTTCTTCGTCAACTTCGAGGGCGGCGACTGGAAAAAGGTGTTCTTCTCGGGCCCGCGCGAGAAGTACCAGTGGGGGACCACTTATGACGTCAACCACAAGAAGAGCCCAGCGCTTGTAGAAATTACACAGCAGATGATCGACGCGAATGACGGCGTGTTCTCGCTTGGGGTGTCCGGGCGATCCCGATTTGCCGCATTCGACGAGATCCACATCAACAAGGACACGGCAAATCTGGATCACGATGCCAAAACATCCGAGATCCTAACCACAGGCCCAGTGACCCCACCAGAGCCTGTGAACAGCGCGCCTGTGGCCACAGCGGATACTGCTGCGACAGTACAGGATGACGCGGTGCTCATCGATGTGCTTGCGAATGACAGCGATAGCGACGGGGATGCCCTGAGCATCGTGCAGGTCGGATCGGCATCCGGCGGGACAATCGAGATTGTTGACGGCAAACTGCGCTATGTTGCGGACGGCGATTTTGAGGGCGAGGACACGTTCACTTACACGATTTCTGACGGCAATGGCGGGACCGACAGTTCCGAAGTGACCGTCGACGTGTCCGCGAAACAGGAACCCGAGCCCGAGCCAGAACCTCAACCGGAACCAGAACCCGAGCCTCAGCCTGAACCCGAGCCGGAACCGGAAGATGTTGCGATGCGGTTCTATCTTGCCGATACCGATACCGACGAAACTCTGATGGAACTCACGGCGGATGCGAAAGTCGGCTACGATATGGTCGAGGGGCGCGATGTAACCGTCTATGCGGTGACCGCCGATGGTACCGAGGTCGGGAGCATGCGTCTGTCGCTCTCTGGCAATGGATCGCGGGTCGAGAACGTGACCCCCTATTCGCTGTCCGGCGATACCGATGGGGACTTCTTCGAGGGGACCGGGATGGAGCCGGGCAGCTATACCCTGGACGTCTCGGCCTTCGACGGAAGCGACGCGAAGGGAGCCCTGATTGGCGGCACCAGCATCTCTTTCGAAGTGGTCGAGGCTCCGGCCAGCCAGATCCGTGCCTTCCTTGCGGATGCCGACACGAACGAGACCCTTATGGAGGTCACGAATGGCGGTACAATCGACCGTACGGCATTGGGCGATCGCGATCTGACCATTTATGCAACGGCCGAGGCCGAGGCAGCTGTCGAGAGCATGATGATCTCGGGTGCCGGTGGCGGGATCCAACGCACTGAAAACGTCGAACCCTATGCAATATTTGGTGACACCGACGGTGACTTCTTTTCCGGTGGCGGCTTGCCGGGGCAGAAGTACAGCCTGACCTTCGATGCATTTTCAGCTGACAAGGGGAAGGGCAAGTTGATCGACACGCTTGAGGTCGACCTCAACTTTGTCGATGGCGCGGGGTCTGAGGACGTTTTTGCGATCTGACCCTATCGATCACCGCTTTACAAATCAGGGCCTGCGCCACAACGGTGCGGGCCTTCCTTATTCACGCGATGGCTACACCAGACCTTTGGGTTTGGAACCTGGGAGGGTGCTGACGTGTCCCGTCACACCCGTGCCAGAGTATATGCGCCTGCTACATGGGACGGACCGGTTTCCTACCGGCACATCCGGGCGATGCGATGCGTCGAAAACCGGATCAGCTGCCGAGCGCGTCATCCAATTTGGCGGCAAAGTCGCGGTAGCTCATATTCGGCTCCTTGCGACCGTTGATGAAAAAGGTTGGTGTGCCCTGAACCTGATCCGCGGCCATGTTCTTCTGATAGTCCGCCACCAGGGACTCGGCCCAGGCCTGATCCTGAACGCATGCGTTCATTTCCTCATCGGTCATCCCGGCCTGTCGGCCAATTGCAAACAGCGCCGCAATCGTTTCTGACGGATCAGACAACCGCGACCACTCTGCCTGTCGGGTTAGGAGGCGGTCCACAATGCCAAAAAACCGTTCCGGTCCTCCGCACCGGGCCACCATGGCTGCCCATAGCCCCGCCCGATCGAAATAGACGTCCCGATAGACGAACCGCACTTTCCCAGTTTCGATGTAGTTGGTCTTGATGCGGCCATAGACATCGGTGTGGAAGCGCGCGCAGTGCGGACAGGTCAGCGAGGCATACTCGATAACCGTGACCGGTGCATCCGGATCACCAACCGACATTTCCTCAATTCCACGCGCCGGCGCCGCATCCTGGGCGAACACGGGGTAGCTCGCCAGCAGCGTTCCTGCGGCTGCGGTATGAATTGCCGCTCGGCGGGTCAACACGCGGTTTGTCATTGGGGCCTCCTTACTATGGGATCAATCCGGGTTTCGAGATAGTATGTTGGTGCCCAGCCGTCCAAGAGCAAGGCGAAGCTCCTCAGAGGCGACATCCGCTGTCTGCCGCGCCGCGACCTTGGAAACCTCTGGCACCACCGGCTTTGGTTGTGCGGGCGGGGGGGCGAGACGTTTCTGCGCTTCGGCAAAACCGGCACTGTCGGTTTGGGTCAGGCTGATCCGGCGGATGGCGTTGTAGCCATAACAGGCGTTCACACGCGTGCGGATAACGTCGGCCTGCATCTGGACTTCGGGCGCGCGCGCACCCTCGCACGACAATACCAAAGTACCGCCCAGCCCCTGCCCCGAGTAGGAAACACGCACTGGAAGCGCTATCGCGGCCAGTTCAGGGCCACAGATCTCGGTCCATTGTGTCAGCAATCGGCTTTGCGCAAATCCGCGCTTCTCGCCAGCCGAACGAATACTCTTTGAGATAAAGTCGCCCGCCCGCACGAACCGCCCGCGGGTCTGCGGGATCCGTTGTTGTGCGCGTTTGGGCATGATTCCTCGCTGGCGTAAGGGCTCGGGCCACGGTACTCTATTATCGATCTAGTGCCAGTCCCTCATCCTCGTCACGAGAGATAACAGTTGCGTGAAGCTTCCGCCGCAAGCCGTCTGATCAGCTGGTATGACGATCATGCCAGGGTTTTGCCTTGGCGCATTCCCCCGGACCGATCCCGCGCCGGAGAGCGTCCGGACCCCTATCACATCTGGCTGTCCGAAGTGATGCTGCAGCAAACCACGGTCGCGGCTGTGACGCCCTACTTCCTGACGTTCACCCGTACCTGGCCCACGGTGCAGGCGCTTGCCGGGGCCGCTGACGCGGATGTCATGGCGGCTTGGGCCGGGCTGGGCTACTATGCGCGGGCGCGAAACCTGCTGAAATGCGCCAGGCAGGTGCGGGATCAGCACGGGGGACGATTTCCAACGTCTGAAGTCGAACTGCTGACGCTTCCCGGCATAGGACCCTATACCGCAGCCGCTATAGCTGCGATCGCCTCCGGCGCGCGGACTGTTGTGGTGGATGGCAATGTGGAACGCGTCATGCTGCGCCTCCACAATTGCGCAGACCCCTTACCGGGTTCAAAGCCGAAGGTCCGCAGCTGGGCCGATGCCATGACGCCGGACCAGCGCGCGGGGGACTATGCACAAGCCGTCATGGACCTTGGCGCGACGATATGCACCCCACGTGCGCCGGCCTGTGGAATTTGCCCATGGCTGGACGATTGCGCCAGTCGCAAGGCGGGCACCGCCGCCTCACTGCCGCGCAAGACACCCAAAGAGGCGAAACCCCAGCGGTATGGGATCGCCTACCTCGCCCGCCGCGCTGACGGCGCGCTGCTGCTAGAGACACGGCCGGAAAAGGGCCTGCTTGGTGGGATGCTGGGGTTGCCCGGCGGACCCTGGACCGAGACCACCGCAACAGAACGGCCGCCGGTCCTGGCGCGCTGGTGGGCAGCATCGGTTGAGGTTCGCCATACGTTCACCCACTTTCACCTCGTGCTCGGCGTGCGGGTCGCTGATGTGCCCATGGGTACGATACCAGATGTAGGCGTCTTTCATGCCGCGCAGGATGTTTCCGCCGACAACCTTCCGACCGTGATGGGCAAGGCGCTCAGGGCCGGGTTACATGCGCTGGAGGCCCGAACAGAACAGCAGAACCCTGCACCGGACCGACCGGTGGCATCCCGGGCGCGGCCGGCGCGCCGGACTGCAACGCGGTGAAGACTTTCGGCCACCCCGCCTATCTTGGGCGACGTGATGCACCCTATTCCCCGATTGCGCGTCCCGGCGCGGGCTGATACGCCGAAGATGACAATGCCCAAGGGCTGAGCGGAAGACCGGCGACGTCGACCCACCCCGGGGGCGTTTCCGGGTCATTGTCATCTGCCGGGCTTCCCCCGGCTGCCGTTCGGTTGCGCGGGCACATAATGGCCGGAGGCACCTGATGAAAGTGAACTGCGCACAGCACAAACAGGGACGGTTGGATGCCTAAGGTCGGGGTCATGATTTGTGGTCATGGGTCGCGTTCCCAGGCCGCGGTAGACGAGTTCGCCGTTCTCGCACGGCGACTGCCCGAATTTCTCCCTCCGGAGTGGCCGATCGACTATGGATATCTGGAATTCGCCAACCCGGTGATCCGCGATGGTCTGGATAATCTGCGCAATCAGGGCTGTGACCAGATCCTCGCGGTTCCGGGGATGCTGCTTGCGGCCATGCATGCAAAGAACGACATTCCCACGGTGCTCAATACCTATGCCGCTGAACATGGCATCGAGGTCAAGTATGGCCGTGAGTTGGGTGTGAACCCCAAGATGATCCGGGCCGCGGCCGCTCGGATAGAGGCAGCCATCGAGCGCGCCGACCGTACCTCAACGGTTGCCCGTCACGACACGTGTCTGGTCGTTATCGGGCGCGGCGCGAGCGACCCCGATGCAAACGCGAACATCTCAAAAATTGCGCGCATGTTGTGGGAAGGGATGGGCTTTGGATGGTGCGAGACCGGCTATTCCGGGGTCACATTTCCACTGGTTGAGCCCTGCCTCGAGCATGCCGCGCGCCTGGGGTATAAGCGCATTATCGTGTTTCCGTATTTCCTGTTCACCGGGATTTTAATCGATCGGATCTATGGTTTCACTGATATGGTCGCCGCGTCGCATCCGGACATCCAGTTCGTCAAGGCCGGATATCTGAACGACCATCCTCAGGTTCTGGCCACATTCGCAGAGCGTGTGACCGAAATCCTTGATGGTGAGACCGCAATGAACTGCTCGATGTGCAAATACCGCGAGCAGGTTCTGGGTTTCGAGGCGGAAGTTGGCAGTCCGCAAGAGAGCCACCATCTGCATGTCGAGGGGCAAGGTGCCAGCGCGCCGGGTTCGAACATCGCGGAGTGCGCGTTGTGTACGAGTTTTTGCACCGGGGCCTGCAGGTTGGGGACAGCCGCGGACCACAGTCACACACATTCCCACGGTCACCATCATCACCACGCGCATGATCATTCCCATGTTCATGACCACCAGCACACACCCTACCCGCATGCCGACCACCCCCTTGGTCCGGAAAGTGTCCGCAAGCATATGAAAGACCGACAATGACACGCCAGCGGTTCGACACGCATGTTGTCGTGGACTGGTCGGCCCGTTCCACACCAAGCCCGGTCCGCCCAACAGGTGATGCGATCTGGTGGGCAGTTGTGCGTGACGGAGAGGCGGAGGCGCCGGTCTATGTTCGGACACGAGCTGAGGCCATCGCCCGACTTTCGACCTTTTTGGCTGATGAGGTCAGTGCCGGTCGCCGGGTTCTGATCGGTTTTGACTTTCCCTTTGGCTATCCGGAGGGTGTCGCGGAACATATCACAGGAACGGCGCATGCCTATGCCCTGTGGGACTGGATATCCGACCGGATCGCCGACCAGCCCGACAACAGCAACAGTCGGTTCGACGTGGCTGCCGAAATCAATGCGGCCTACGCGGGTGTTGGACCGGCCTGGGGTCGGCCCGCGACATGGGATCACCCCGGTGTTCCGGCCACCATGAAAGAGCGTGTCGGTACGGGGCATCCACCCGAGCGGCGCCGCGCGGACAGCCGTGCGCCCGCGGCCAAAACAGTGTGGCAACTCGCCTATGCAGGTGCCGTCGGTAGTCAGGTTCTGGTTGGATTACCGGCCATCAAAGCCCTCCGCGAGGATCCGCGCCTGCGCGACCATCTGGTGATCTGGCCGTTTGACAGCGGTTTGCGCTGCCCGGAGGCACAGATTGTTGTGGCCGAGGTTTATCCGTCGCTTATTCAAGACGCGGTTCACGAGCGGCGCGGACATGACGAGGTCTTGGATGCAGCCCAGGTTCGCTGTCTGGCTGCGGCCCTTGCCGGGTTGGACGCGGATCGCGGGCTGCACTGCCTGTTTGCGGGTGCCGACGATCTGTCCCGGGCTGATCGGGCCGCAATCTGCGACGAGGAGGCCTGGATCCTGGGGTTGGGTTTCGAAGAAGCCCTCAGGGCCGCTCTGCCGCGCTCCGCCCGAGCCAGAGCGGGAGCAACCTATATCCGTGAGCCTGCCGAGATATACAGCCGCAGTTTCGCGACCGTGCGAAAGGAGGCCAACCTCGCAAGGTTTCCCGCCGAAATGCAGGAGATCGCAATCCGGGTCATCCATGCTTGCGGTATGACCGATATTGCCGAAACGCTGGTGTTTTCGCCCGGTGTCGCGTCGGCGGCGCGGCGTGCGTTGCTGCAAGGGCGGCCTATTCTGTGCGATTGCGGGATGGTTGCCAGCGGTATCATTCAACGTGGTCTGCCACGCGGGGTCGAGGTTCTGACGTTTATCGACGATCCGCGTGTGGCTGAGGCGGCGAGCGCGCTTCATACGACACGGTCGGCCGCTGCTGTCAGCCTCTGGGCTGACCGGATGGAGGGCGCGGTGGTGGCGATCGGAAACGCGCCGACTGCGCTGTTTCACCTGCTTGATATGCTCGACGACGGCGCCGGGAAACCGGCGGCCATTCTGGCATTTCCTGTCGGTTTTGTCGGGGCCGCCGAAAGCAAGGCGGCGCTGGCCCGTGCGAAGCACGGCGTGCCGTTCCTGACCTTGCCGGGGCGCCGAGGGGGATCCGCCATGGCATCGGCCGCCGTCAACGGTGCGTCACTGGGCCTGCGCGGTGACGGCACGTGACCGCCTGGCTGGACATTGTCGGAATTGGCGAAGACGGCCTGGCCGGCCTGTCCCCCGCCGCGCGTGCCGTCGTCGAGGCGGCGGAAGTGATCGTGGGGGGGGAGCGGCACCACGCGCTGAGCGCAGATATCACCGCGCAAAGGTTGGCATGGCCGAGCCCCTTTGATGCGATGATCGACACGTTGTGCAGTCTGAAGGGGAAGCGGGCAACCGTGCTCGTAACGGGCGATCCGCTTTGGTACTCGGTTGGTGCGCGGATCCTTAAGGCGATCCCGGCGGACCAGGTCACATTTTACCCGCAGCTGTCATCATTCCAATGGGCGGCGGCCCGTCTGGGCTGGAGCCTCGCCGATGTGGAAACGCTCACGGTCCACGGCCGCCCGGTGGAACAGGCCATCCGCTACTTTGCCCCCGGAGCCCGGTTGCTGATCCTGACACAGGGCGCACAGACCCCGCGCGAGATCGCCGAACTGCTTACCGAACACGGCTACGGAGAGAGCCGGTTGATCGTTCTTGGTGCCCTCGGTGGCCCGAAGGAAGATAGAAGCGACAGCACGGCACGCAACTGGTCCGGGGACGCGCCTGCGTTCCACCTGCTGGCGGTCGAGTGTCAGGCCGACGATGGTGCACAGGTGCTGGCCCTGGGCCCCGGGTTGCCGGATGAGAGTTTCGAGAACGATGGCACGATGACCAAGGCCGAGGTTCGGGCGATCACGCTTGCTCGGCTTGCACCACGCCGGGGGGGCACGCTTTGGGATGTCGGCTGTGGCTGCGGTTCGGTCGCTGTGGAATGGTTGCGGCTGGCGCGGGATGGCGTCGCCATCGGTCTAGAGCCCCGTGCGGACCGGCGCGCCATGGCAGCCCGAAATGCGCAGCGCCTCGGCGCACCGCGGCTGGACCTCCGCGCGGCGACGGCGCCAGACGGGCTGAAGGGGTTGCCCACCCCGGATGCGGTCTTTGTCGGCGGCGGCGTGTCCGAGGGTGTTCTGTCGACCAGTCTTGCGGCGCTGGCACCGCAGGGACGGCTTGTGGCCAATGCCGTAACCTTGGAAAGCGAAGCCGTACTGTCAGCCGCGCACAGCCGATGGGGCGGTAGCCTGACACGTCTGCAGATTTCGCGCGCCGAACCGGTGGGGCCATTTCATGGTTGGCGGCCCCTTATGCCGGTCACCCAATGGAGCCTTCAGCGATGACCGGCACGCTTTATGGTATCGGTTTGGGACCGGGAGATCCGGAGCTCATGACCCTTAAGGCGCATCGGCTCATTTCCGGCGCGTCCGTGGTCGCCTATCCCGCACCGGACACGGGCGAGAGTTTTGCCCGCTCCATTGCTGCGGAGATCATCCCGGAGGATGCTGTAGAGATCGCGATTAAAATCCCCATGCGTTCCGAGAGGTTTCCGGCACAATCGGTCTATGACGCGGCGTCCGCATCGATCAGGGGGCATCTGGACGCGGACCGCGATGTCGTTGTGCTATGCGAGGGGGATCCGTTTTTCTACGGCTCGTTCATGTATCTGTTCCACCGTCTTGCGGGCGCGGCGCGGATCGAGGTGGTGCCCGGCGTGACATCGCTGACCGCCTGCGCCGCGTCGGCCTTGCGACCCCTGTGTGCCCGGAACGAGGTTTTGACCATCCTGCCAGGCACCCTTGCGGATCCCGCGCTTGAAGACGCCCTACAGGGCGGCACCGCCTTTGCCATCATGAAAGTCGGACGGCACCTCGCCCGGCTGCGGGCTACGCTGGACCGGCTGGGCCTGACCGAGCGCGCCTCCTATGTCAGCCATGCCAGCCTGCCCCGGCAGGTGGTTCTGCCCTTGTCCAATGCACCGGCATCCGCCCCCTATTTTTCGATGATCCTGATCCCCGGAGCAGATCCCTATGCCGTATCCTGATCCGGTTGTCGTGCATCTGTCACCGGCGGCCGAGGCGCTGGCCCGCCGGATTGCCGGTGCGGTTGGGGCGACCGTGGAAAGCCCGGTTGATGATGTCGCGAACCGCTTGCGCGGCCTGTTCCAGTCCGGAACACCGATCATTGGCGTGTGTGCAGCGGGTATTCTGATGCGTGCACTTGCGCCGGAGATCCGGGACAAATGGTCGGAACCGCCCGTTCTTGCGGTGGCCGAGGATGGAACGGTCGCGGTCCCCCTTTTAGGTGGGCATCATGGCGCCAACGCTCTGGCGCGGCAGATCGCCGACGCACTCGGCGGCGTGGCCGCGATCACCACCGCCGGCGATCTGCGCCTTGGCGTGGCCCTGGATGATCCACCCGACGGCTGGATGCTGGATAATCCAATGGATGCCAAGACCGTCGCCGCGGCGCTACTGCGCGGCGAGGCCGGGATCCTGTCAGGCGCGGTGGACTGGCTAAGCGCGCTGCCCGAGACTGTCGTACGCCGCCCGGCGCATCCGGATGCCCCCATAGTGCTAAGCGTGGGAGACGCTGCGCTGATCTATCGTCGGCGCCGATATGCGCTGGGCCTGGGGTGCGCGCGTGGTTGCCCGCCGGAGGAAATGATCGGGTTGGTCGGTCGAACCCTTGCC
>JBCCYF010000063.1:0-24477 GCA_039190275.1 Pseudomonadota bacterium
ATGGTTGCCGCGCATGCTGGTGATGCGCCCATGGTTGAGTGGCTAGTGGACCGAGGCGCCGATCCGAGCACAACTGGCTTAGAGGATGGCGGCACCGCGATGACGGCGGCCTGCCTGAACGGGCATCTTGCGGTGGTGGAGTACCTGCTTGACGCAGGTGCGGATTTGCATGCGGTCACGCAGGATGGCTCGACTGCGATCAGCCGAGCGTGCGCAGGAGGGCATCCTTCGGTTGTGGGGCACATAATCGATAACGCGCGAACAAACCACATTGGCGCTGCACTCGGACGGTTCCGCTTAGCTGCCGCCGATGGAAACGAGGCGGCGCGGGCTGGGCTGGCCGTGATGTCTTTTCTTGGGGCAGAGGATACACCAGGAGGGCGGGTGGCTGATCTCTTCGCGCGATCTGAGCCATCTCCTGACTGGGCGGATGAGCCGCCTGTTACGGGGTAGTGGTTCGAGCTCGCAAATGTCGGGGCCATCAACGACGTGCTGCGGAAAGCCGCAGCCATGGACCACTACACCATCAGGTTTGACAACAAGACGATCATCAAAGCCCGTGGAACCGTTCTAGCCTGCTACCCAGAGCTTCATCTTATGGATCTGCAGTTTTCGGATAATGCCGCGAGCCGTACAGTGCTGGTCTCGGCGCTGGCATCGAACGGCGAAGCACTGCTCCTTGATGGTACGTCGCTCCGCCTTCATCATCTCGATGCTTTCATGCTCGACCTGGGCAGCGTGCAAGCTCGTGAAGACTATTTGGGGTTCTTCTGCGAATTTGTTCGTTCGGACGAAGGGCCGTTTTCGATCGTCGAATCTGTCGAGGCCATTCCCTTCGCATATCAAGATGCACAGGCGGAGTTCTTGGAACAATCAGTTGGACCGTCTGCCATTGCAGCCATCCAGACCGAAACCGATGATACGTTCGGCCAGCGGGCATATGTGCTCCATGGGATGGGTCTGTCTGAAGCGGACTTTAAGACTACTAGAACCGGCAGAATTGACATTTTACGGGACAAGACTGTGTTCAACGATCTCACGATCAGGCGGCGCGATTACGACGGCCCCTTCCGAACAGTGCTCGGCCCGACCAGGTGATCTTGTTCCCGCAAAAGACGGTGCGACCTTGCTTGAGGTGGGACCCGTGACGACGTTAGCTGTGTGCGATTCATATCTTGCGACAAGCAGTTCACTTGGCGAGTTTCGAGGAATTGAGCTGAAACCGACATACGCGAGCTGTGTTTTGTAATACAAAACCGGCTTGGAAAGGGGCTCCGCCCCGTTTCATCCCCGGGCGCTGTCGCGCGACGTATGAGCAGTTGATAATGGGTCAGTATTGCTGATACAATAAGCCCATGACCGAGAAATCGACCCATCCGGTGAACCTGCCCCACGACCTCCATGAACGCCTCAAGGCGCTCGGCGGCCGTGACGGCTACACGCTCGACGAAATCACGGACCGCGTCTTGCGCGCCTATGTCGAGATCGAGGAGCGGGCGATCACCGAGCATGCCGAGGACGAACGCCGCTGGCAGCGGTATCTGGAGACCGGCATCTGCCACCCAATCGAGGATCTGCGCAGCGAACTGCGCCGGCTGGCCGGCGACGCGGCGCGGCAATCGGAGGTGTAGTGCACCTCGTCTACCTGCCCGAAGTCCGCGACGACCTCACCCGCCTCTACGAATTCCTCATCGACAAGGACCTGAACGCTGCCAAATAGGCGATGCTGGCCATTGACGACGGTATCGGAGCACTTCTCGCCAACCCCTATATCGGCCACCCATGGACGCGCGACGGCGCCTATCGCCAGCATTACATTCCGTTCGGCAAACGGGCCTACGTCCTGCGTTACCGTCTCCACGAGGACGCGCTGATCCTGGTTCGCCTCTGGCACAGCCGCGAGGCGCGTGACTGATCGCGGGCGTCAGAGTGTTGTGCCGATGCCGAGGCGGTCGAAGCTGCGCATGAGCGTGGATTTGGAGATGCCGTATCGCGCCGCGACCTGATCGAGCGTGCGGTTTTCCTGGCGCATGTAGCGGTGCGCTTCGATGATCATCGCATCGTCCATCAGGCAGGGGCGTCCGATCCGCACCCCCCGCACCTTCGCGGCGGCCAGCCCGTTGATGGTGTTCTCGCGGATCATATCGCGCATGAATTCGGCCATCGCGGCGAAGACGTGAAAGACCAGCCGTCCGCCCGCTGTCGTCGTGTTGATCCCCTCGGTCAGAGAGCAGAAATGGACGCCCTCATTGTCCATGCGGGTGAATAGATCCGTGAGATGCAGCACCGAGCGCCCCAGCCGGTCGAGCTTGTAGACCACCAAGACGTCGCCTGCGATCAGCTCGCTGAGAGCCGCATCCAAGCCAGGACGCTCCGCCTTGGCCCCCGAGACGCCGTGATGCTGGAAGACCCGGTCGCATCCCACCCGCGCCAGCGCGTCGAGCTGCAGGTCGAGCCGCTGATCCTCGGTCGAGACCCGCGCATAGCCGATGCGCCGTCCCTGCGGCGTGTCCGGCGTGGCCTCCGGGCCGGGCCATGTCAGGTCGAGGTCGGTCATGGGGGCACCCTCCGCACGATGCCTCCGGTGTCAGAACCGAAGGGTTTTGCATCGCGCGCTCTATGGGGCAGGGCGGGGTGTTGCACGGGCAGGCTCGCACCGAAACCACCGCCTCGCAAGCTGTGCTCAACTAAAATCGGCGTATAACTCCACATCATCAAAACCCTTCCCTTGTGAATACGTCCTCTTTGAGGGGTCTTGTCACTGTCTTTTCTTTTGTGGCCGCATTTCATGCACAGAATTATCTGGCAGAAGGGGTCACGGCGGCGGATTTTCTGTCGTGGAGCCGGCAGAGCCAGGACTGGTACATCGAGACATCCGTTGCCATGGCCGGCATCGTCGCGGCGCAGAACCCGACGGACCATGCGGAGTGCATCAATGATTGGTACTTCAAGACGGACCAGACGCGCCAAGCGGCGCATGACTTCGTGCGCGGGACGATGCAGAGATTCCAAGGTCATCACCCGGGGACCGTGATGATCGCGGTGCTGGAACGCGCCTGCGGCTCATTCGACATGATGTGATTGCGGCTTCCGCTCCGAGCGGAGAGCGAGGTTGAGTAGTTTGGCCTCATGGAAATGCCGTGAGGAGAACGATCATGCAGTACTTTGCAGGTTTGGATGTTTCGCTGGAAGCGATTTCCATGTGCGTCGTCGATGACGACAGCGGCGTCGTCTTTCGGAAGAACTTGCCGTTTTGTCCGCTGGCCGTGCGGGACGCGCTGGAGGAGCGAAAGCTGTCTCCGCAGAGGATTGTGCACGAAAGCGGCCAGATATCGATCTGGCTCCAGCTCCGGCTCGAAGGCCTGGGACTGCCCGCTATATGCATCAATGCGCGCTCGGCTCATAAGGTGCTCTCGGCCAAGCTGAACAAGTCTGATCGCTCTGACGCCGAAGGATTGGCGCAACTGGCTCGGATCGGCTAGTTTACGTCTGTCCATGTCCGTAGCGAAAACGCTGATCACCTTCGAACGATCATCGGCGCACGAGATCGTTTTGTTCGCATCAGAATGGAACTTGAAGCGCATGTGCGGGGCGTCCTCAAGACTTTCGGAATTCGCCTAGCGGCGATCGGCCATGGGCGTCGACGTCAGCGGTTCAGGGATCAGCTCTCAGTCGCCCGCCAAACCGACCCTGCCTTGGCCACAATCATTGATCACGTTCTTCCATCCCACGAAGCGTTGTGCGTCGCGGCGGCGGCGCTAGAAGATGAGATCATGGCTGTCGCCAAACGCCACGACCTGTCCCGCCGTTTGATGACGATACCAGGGGTGGGCCCAGTTGTGGCCCTGAGCTTCCTGGCGCTTATCGAGACCACAGACCGATTCCCAAATACCGCGAATGTCGGCGCGTTCCTGGGCCTGACGCCGAGACGATACCAGTCAGGAGAGGTCGACTATTCGGGTCGAATATCCAAACGAGGCGACGCCACCATGCGCCGCCTTCTGTACGAGGCAGCCAGCACATTGATCAGCCGTGTGAAGCGATACTCGCCTTTGAAGTCCTGGGCTGTCCGGCTCGCGGCAAGGCGAGGCTTCAAAAAGGCGGCCGTGGCTACGGCTCGTAAGCTCGCCGTGCTGATGCTGACGCTTTGGAAGACAGGCGAAGAATTCCATTGGGGAAAGGAGGCCAAGGTCTGACCTGAGATCCCGCCGGAGTCGGCGGTAGCGATGTCCCTGTGGGACGGAAGGCGGATCGATCTCGTTCGAGAACATGGGGCAGTTGAACCTCGCATCCGACATATGGAGACGGTCAGCCCACCGGAAGCCATTAGGAGGCGACAACAGTCGACCTCGGAGAGAACAGTGCCCCACAGACACAAAGCGCGCTCCCGTTGACATCACCGCAATCAGAGAACTTCGCAAAGTGATCTTCGCCGTGGGGATCGCAGGCGTTTGGTCTCGCTCCGGTTGCTCGGGGTCTGGCTGCGTCTTGATGAGCAATTGGTCGATACGGTTCTCGATGCTCGCCTCAGCATCGTCCATCTCGTCGATGCTGAGCGGATTGTCTGGGTCCTCATAGCGTCCCCGGATGTCACCAAGATCGCCACGCAGCGCGTCCAGCTCCTGCAGGATCGTTGCCGCCGCTTCTTCACGGCGGCGGGCGGCGAGGTAGTCTTCTGCGCTCGGTGCACCGTTCTTCCAGACGATCCCGGCGGTTTCTTCCTCGCTCAGAACGGCGCCCTCTTCGTCGATCACCAGGCCATCGGCGAAGCGGAACACACGGCGGCCATCGGGCAGCCGGTTGGCAGTCTCCAGCATGGTCTCGATGTCTTCCCCAACAGAGGCCAAGGCCTGCCGGGCATCCGCTAGCATGTCCTCGGTGCGGGTCTCGGCGGTCGTGAGGAAGGTTCCAAAGGCCTCGTAGTGCGCCCGATAGACAGCGTCTTGCAGCAAGACATCCAGCGCGCTCATCATCTGGCCAGTCCGCTCGCGGCGGCGCTTTTCGATGGCGGCGGCAGACCCATCCCCGGTCAGAAACCGCGACAACCGCCCGGTCTCAAGCCCCGCCATCTCGTGGCCGAGATCGCGCAACGCCTCCGCCCGCGCCTTGGCCTTCTCCATCGCAGCCATCAACTCAAAATCGTCCGGATACTCGCCGTCCTTCACAACACACCTTTCTATGCGTTTATTATACACAATATCATGTATGAATTGCCAAAGCGGACGGAACCGATCCACTTCTCCCGCCCAAAAATGCTGACGTCCGCTGCAACAGCGAATGGGCCGACCAAGCCCGTCTACGCTCTGCGGACAGAACCGCCTTTCGCACGCGCAGCACAATCTGTAGCGGCAGCGAACACTTGAACTGTAGGGCCAGCGACATTCATGCTGCGATGCCACATGCTTTCCCGGAACCGGTCGGTCGCGATGGCGTCGATCGGTCAGATCGCAACTGGCCAACCGCTGCGAGCGCTCATGAGGTCCCGGTTGCGGACTCTACTGACACTGATTGAACTGCGCCCCCGGGGCTGCACAGTTTCAGGCTGCCATTTTGATCATGGCCGAACGATTGATCTTGCTGTGACCCCCGACGATCATCCAGCTGAAACCGGAGCCGGACCTTCACGGGACCTGCCCCGGTTTCTGGTCCGGGCGTTATGAGATCTTTCGGGCTGGTTTCAGTTGGTCTGCGAAGTCGGCGGGGGTCACAGCAGCAGCGCCGCGGCCATCGCGGATGCGCCGATCAGGACTTGCCTGCGGGAGAGAGCCAAAGTCATTTTCGTTCCTCGTTTTTCGATAACGCCAGCTCTGTGCTGCAATTAGAGGCCCACATTCCTGACCGGTATCGCGCGTGAATACACAGCATTGGCCGGAGCAGCTCACACGTCGATTGGACAGATGTCGGATTGCGGCGCCTTCGCCATCGGGCGATCGGTCAATTTCCGGGACGAGGCAGATGACCTACCTCGATACCCATGACGCAGCAGGAACCGCCATGATCTTGTCTACTGTCTCGTTCCCCGTTCGTCGGGCCCTGTTCATGGCCTTCGTGCTGTTCGTTTTCACCGTCAGCGCCGTCGAGATTGCTGCCGAGTTTCTTGCCGAAGAGACGCTTGGAGAAATGGCTGATGATCTGCTGCGCTTCATTGTCAGCGCGGTGTTGCTGGCGATCCTGGTCGCCGAACGCCTCGCGCGAAGACGGGAGCTCGCGGATCTGCGGGGACAGTTGCACAAGGCGCGCGGCCAACTCGCCAAGACCGATTCTCAGTCCGTTAAGCTGGCCAGCCAGTGCCGCGCCGTGATGCAGAAACAGTTCGAGGCCTGGCAGCTAAGTGCCAGCGAACAAGATGTCGTCATCGGCATACTCAAGGGCCTATCGTTCCGCGAGATCGCCGAGCTTCGCGGCACCCGGGAGAAAACCGTCCGCCAGCAGGTATCAACCGTCTATCGCAAGGCCGGTGTCGGTGGCAGGAACGTGACCGTCCGGTCTGGGCGCTCTGGAGCGGTGAGGTGGGCCCCTGTTACACTGCCGCGGCAGCGTAACGCCACGGGACGAGTTCGTCGAGGCGGGTGATCTTGTGATCAGCGATCCGGCCAAGGACCTCGGTCAGCCAGGCTTGTGGATCGACGCCGTTCAGCTTCGCGGTCTCGATCAGCGTGTAGGCGATTGCCGCTGACTTGCCGCCACCTTGGGAGCCGACGAAGAGAAAGTTCTTCCGGCCGATCGCCGCGGGCTTCATCGCCCTTTCCGCAGAATTGTTGCCCGCTTCCAGAACCCCGTGCTCGAGATAGGACCGGAGCCGCTTCATGCGGGTGAGGGCATAGCAGATCGCCTTGGCGAGCTCGGACTTGCCCGAGATCCGTGGCAGCTGGGCGTGGAGCCATGCCCCGAGGTCGTCGAACACCGGCGCGGCGTCGGCCTGGCGCAATCGTACGCGCTCGTTGGGCGGTCGGCCCCGGGCCGGCTTCTCAACGCCGTAGAGTTCGGCGATACGCCGGAGCGCCTCCTCCGCGATCGGCGAGCGATCCGCCTGGAAGATGTCCGTGAACTTGCGCCGGATATGCGCGAGGCAGGCCATCTCGGAGAGGCCGCCGGAGCGGTAGAGCTCGTTGAAGCCGGCATAACCGTCGGCGTGCATCCATCCCTTGAACCCCTTGAGATGGTCCGCGGGATGCGCGCCCTTCCGGTCGATCGTGAAGCGGTACCATGCCGCTGGCGGCGCCGGGCCGAGCCGTTCGCCATCGTCGCTTGGACCGGTGGCGCGCCAGATGGCTCACCGCTCGTCCCGCACGTAGGTCCAGATCCGGGCAGTCCTGGTGCGCCCGTTGCCGGGCGCCTGCATCTTGATCGGCGTGTCGTCCGCGAAGATCGCCGGCCCGCCAAGCACATGTCGGCCGATGGCATCGGCCAACGGCTCAAGCAGCGCGGCAGAGCGACCCACCCAGTCGGCCAGGGTGGAGCGGTCAAGGTCGATGCCTTCACGGCCAAAGATCTGGCTCTGCCTATAGAGGGGAAGGTGGTCACCGTACTTCGAGACCAGCACATGGGCGAGCAGGCCCGGCCCTGGCCGGCCGCGCTCGATCGGGCGCGAGGGCAGTGGCGCCTGGCAGAATGCCTCGCGAGCCACGTGCAGGCCATGCGCGGGCGCACGATCCGGTTCACGACAAAGCGGCCGGGAATGTCGTCGAGCTCTTCGGTCACGTCCTCCCCGACCCGCTTCAATGTTCCGCCGCACTGGCTACAGGCGTCGCCCGGGGAGAGCACCTGCTCGGTCCGCGGCAGGCTGTCGGGCAGCGGTTTGCGCTTCGGGGTCTGCTTCGGCGGGGCAGTCTCGCTCGCCGGGGCCGCTTTGTCCGCGGACGCCAGAGCGATCTCGGCCTCCTCAAGCGTCAGCTCGATTTGCTCCAGGGTCTCGGATCTGGCGCCGAAGCGGTGCCGACGATGTCCGGCCAACTCGTGCTTGAGCTTCTCGATCTGGAGCGCCTGGGACTTCACCAGCTCGATCAGGTTGGCCGCTGCTGCGCGGAGCTCGGCCGGGTCCTCGGGCAGCGATGTGACGTCCTCAATCATTGCCGATGTTATACCGGCCCTGCGGGTCAGGGGGAATCCCCGATCCGATTATCTTGCTGATTTTGCTGAACTCTTACCCGGCGACGAGCGGCCGCCAGATCCGCTGTGGCGCTCGCCAATCGATGCCCTCGAGCAGCATTGCAAGCTGTGCAGGGCTCACCGTGGCCCTCCCATCCGCCGGCGATGGCCACACGAACCGGCCCCGTTCGAGGCGCTTGGAGAAGAGACAAGCCCCTTGGCCATCCCACCAGACGATCTTGATCAGATCGCCGCGCCGACCCCGGAACACAAAGAGATGCCCGGAGAACGGATCCTGGCGAAGCACGCTCTCGGCGGGCGCGGCGAGGCCGTTGAACCCTTTGCGCATGTCAGTGATCCCGGCCGCCAGCCAGACCTTGGTGTTCGCCGGAACCGGGATCATGTGGCGCGCCGTATCGCCGACAGCACGCGGACCAGCACGCCCTCGTCGACCGTGTCATCGCACCGGATCCGCAGTCCGCAGGGCGCCTCGATCTCGATCGGGCTTCGCGGTCCCTCGGTCGCCGGCTCTTGATCGCCAGCATCCTCGACAATCTCGACAGGCAGCAGGGTTGGCCCGGAAGCCGCCTCTGCAAACTGAGGATCGCGCATCCAGGTGTGGAGCAGGTTGGCATTGAGATGGGGCCGGCGAGCCACCGCGGCGACCGACGCTCCATACGCACGAGCCTCGGCCACGATCCGGCGCTTCTGCTCCGTCGTCCAGAACCGTCGCTGTTGTCGCTTCGCCACTCGCGCCACGATAATGTCCATCATCTCGATCGTGGACACTAACGCCCGCCATCACCGGCGAAGCTCCTCCGAGGCCGTCAGACACGCAAGGTCAGGTCGGCCGGACGCTCACGCCCGAAGCCGACAAACCGACAGAGTGACCGGAAGGCAAAACTCCGGCGCGTGCCGTCCGATCGGTAAAGTAAAACGTCGCGCTTGAACCTAGTTTTCAGTGGCGGCCCTCATCGTGCGTCTTGATTTCCGAGGGTGCTGAAAATCACCCGGCTGGGCGGCCAGTGTTCAATCGCTAAGTATCAACCGGTTATCTTTTTTCTATTTTCAGCTGGCTAAGCGCTATTTTCACAAAATACCCTTAATTGATCTCCGGCATCAATCCAATTTCACTCCTCTGTTTTTTTATACAATCATCATTTGTAATGATTTTACAATAGAGATTTCATTCAAATTGATGCGTCATGTTCGCGCCCTATCTGCTGTAAAAAAAATGAGGCGTTGGGATATTTAACAACGATTTCAGTAAACATCGCGTTGATAGCGATTATTTTCCTTTAAATTTTTAAGGTATTTAACTGCAGAATTACGATCTTTTTGCCCCTGCGCTGAAATAACATTCAGTATTGCCTCAGCAACATCATTCGCCATACGAGAGGCGTCTCCACAAACATAGATGATTGCGCCGTCTTCAAGCCACTCGAAGAAAGTGCGCGCATCCCGTTCGATGAGGTGTTGCACATATACTTTCTCGGAGCCGTCCCTCGACCATGCGAGACTGATGCGGTCTAACGTACCGTCATCAACCCAAGCAGAGATCTCTTCCTCGTAGAGATAATCTGATGCTGCGTGCTGATCCCCAAAGAACAGCCAGTTTCGACCGGATGCGCCTCGCATTTGCCGATCCTCAAGAAACGCACGAAAAGGCGCAATTCCGGTGCCTGGACCGATCATGATCAGAGGAACGGTATCGTCATCCGGAAGGTGAAAATGAGCCGACCGTTGAACGTACACGCCGACCGCACTACCCGGTTGGACGCGAGCACCCAGATACGTTGATGCAACGCCCTGCCGGGCTGTCCCCTGAAGATCATAGTGCACTTCGCCCACGGTGAGGTGGACCTCTCCTGGGTGTTTCTTGGGGCTGGACGATATCGAGTATAACCGTGGCTGCAGCGGGCGCATTCCATCGACCAACATTTGGGGTGTCAGTCCTTGGATGCCCTCCCGAAGAACGTCGATGATCTGCCAGTCTTTGGGCGGGGCACAATGCCACGCTTCATGGGCATTGGGCGTGACCGTTGTGAGATCGAGCGTTTGCAGCAGGGCTGCTCTCAGAGTGCTGCACCCGCTCCTGAGGGTAACGGACTCCGCGCCGCTCAGGCCGGTTACCTCGAGGATCGCATTGACCTCTTTCTGGTCGTTAACTGGCCAGAGGCCCAATGCGTCCCCGGCCTCATAGTTCAGTTCTTCCCCACCCCCAGCCAGAGATATCTCGATATGGTTCACCCGCTTTGCCGAGCCTTGGCCTGACAAGCAACGCACATCTAGAATTGTGCCGGTGAAAGGCGTGTTCTTGTCAAAGCGCGGTCTTGGCTTTTCGGCGACGGGGGCCTGAGCCGCACCAGCCGCCGCAACGAACGTCTCAGCCGCAAAAACGTTGGTGCACCAGTCGGCGTAGTCATCGTCATAGGACACGTCACAAACTGCCATCGGCGCAGCCCGATTTGCGCCCAGCTCTGCAAGGCGGGCATCCAGGTCCCGACCAACTTTGTTGAAGTGCGTGTAGCTGGAATCCCCCATCCCACAGACCGAGTAATTCAGTGTCTCGGGGAGAGGTGCTGCATCATCCGACATCAGTGCATTGTAGAAGTTCGCTGCATTGTCCGTCGGCTCACCCTCCCCAAAAGTTGCCGCAATGATCAGCAGGTGATGGAGATTGGCCAATCCCGCAGGATCGAACGAGTCGAGTTCTGCAATGGTGGCGTCAAAACCTTGAGTTGCAGCCAACTTTCGCAGGTCCTTTGAGAGCGCTTCAGACGTTCCAGATTGTGACCCGAAGAGAATTGTCAGCGCTGTGCCTGCCGGTTGTTCTTCTTGGCTGGCCTTTGCCGCCGAAGTTAAAGCAAATAGCCCTGTGAAGAGCCCGCTTAGCCACAAGCGTTGTTCTTCATCGAACGGCGCATCGTGCGGAATGAACTCCGGTATCTCTGCCGCAGCCGGAGTGGCGATGGCCTCAGCGACCCGCTGCATCAGATTGGCATCATGCTCGGTCATCTGAACCTCATGGCTTTGCAACCCGTCACGCAGCGATCTCCACAGGTGACAAAAGGTCCGGCAGATCGGCGTCCGGAATACGTTGCACGAAAGTGAGGAATGTCTCTGAAGCGGCTCGCTGGGCCAGGTAGTTTGCGACAACCGCATCGACTATCTGATTGATCTCGGTGGCAGGTACTGGCCCACAAAGCGGGCGAGCGATGGACTTGTCCTGATCGCTACCTCCGCCAACGACGACGTAGTAACCTTCCAAACCGTCCGCCAACGTGGTTCCCATCAGGCCAATGTCGCCGATGTAGTGCTGAGCGCATGAGTTCGGACAGCCTGTCAGATGGATGTTCAATGGCTGGTCCATGGTGAAACGACGCTCAAGGTGACGAACCAGGGCTGTGCCGTCTTCCTTGGTGAAGGCATGGGCCAGCTTGCATCCGGCTTTCCCGGTGCATCCAACGGCGCCTGCCGCGAAGGATGTTGCTGTCGTGCAGAGGCCTACTTCTGCGAGCGCAACCTCAACAGCCGTCACATCTTGTTCGTGGATATGTGGGATCAGTACGTTTTGCCAAACCGTAAGGCGCAGATCGTTCCGCCCCTTTTCCAGGGCGAGTTGGCCAAGAGCCCGCATTTGGGTCAACGATAGGCGACCCATCTCTTGTGCAACACCAACATAGCGAAATCCGTCCTGGCGTTGTGGGTGCACGCCAACATGGGCCTGACGCAACACAGGGGGCCGTGGAAGGTCATTGTCGAGGCTTAGCAGGGTAAGCCGGAAGCCGGCTTCAATTTGGTCCAATTTCTTCTGAGTGCGCTCAATAAACCACTCCACACTGTTGGCGTCCAAGAGGTATTTTAGTCGCGCCTTCTTTCGGTTCGTTCTGTCGGCGTGCTCACAGAACACATGCAGCATCGCGACGGCAGCCATCACGGTCTGTTCGGGCGTGCAGACCATGCCCGTCTCACGCGTCAGATCCCTATGGCCGCTGATCCCACCCAATCCGATACGGCACCAGACTCCGGCATCGACCGCCGCGCCGTCGCCAATCTCAACCGCCTGAAAACAGATGTCATTGCTGTCAGCAACGCAGGACACACTCCCGCCGTTGTCGAAGGAGATGTTGAACTTGCGCGGCAGTGCCCTGAGTTCACGGCTATTCAGCACAAGGTTGGAGAGGCGACGGGTGTAGGGTGAAAGATCAATCAACTCGGACCGATCAAATCCAGCCGTCGGCGACGAAGTCATATTGCGAGCCGAGTCGGCGCCGGAGCCCTGACATGATAGACCCGCTTGATTCAGTGCATCTATGACATTCAGCACGTCTTTGGGCGCGATCTCCCGCATCTGGATGTTGCCGCGGGTGGTAACATGCGCATATCCTCCGGCATACGCCTCGGCAATATCGGCAACTGCGAGCATCTGATCGCCACGCAGACGGCATGCAGGCAGCCTCAAACGGACCATGTATCCAGGGCTGGTCGGTTCGACATTGAAGAAGCCGAGGTGGCGAAGTAGGAACTGGTCCAGGCCTTGAGCGATCTCGTTCTTCGCGGTCCATGCCTCCAAGCGCTCCCAAAGATCCAGCGGATGCAGCTTGTACTTCGCGACTTCCTCTTTGCAGAGATCCTCGATGGGAGTACCGTGCACAGCCGCTGGTTCCGGCGTGAGGGAGGCGCCATTCTGGCCGTTGAATAGGACGTGCAAATCAAGTTTGCCCAATGCGTTGACCAGGCATTCGATTTGCTCCGGCGTGAAGCCCTTTTGTCTGGACGTGCCGCTCATGAGATCACGCCGTTGCCGCGAGACTTAGTTGGGGATTTCGAACGGCCCTGCGCGCGGCGACCAAGTGTTCCGCTTGGACGGCCTCAGGAAGATGGAGTACATCATGTTGCCCAGTGAGGTACGCAACAGAGCGTGACTTCACATTGTTGGCGAGCTGCCACGCAAATGCACACGCCGTCTGTGTCCGTTTTGATGGTTTGACGAAAATTCGTTCAGCGTCCCGGCGGGCCAACTCTAGCAGGCTTTCGGGTAGCCCACGGTCCAAATAGAGGATGTCTGCCTCTTGCATACGCTGCACAGCAGCCAGCGGCAGCAATTCGGCTTCCGTCGCGCCTAGGACAACCGTCAGACCACCAGATTTTTTTTGGCAACCTGAGTGCAGGACGGCCTCGACCGTCTGCTCGGCCTGTGCCTCACTGCCCGTCTTGAACAGTTGCCAGGGCGTGCCCTTAAAGAACCAGCGCCAGAAACTACGGCGGTCTTTGGCCGCTAACCGGAACGCAACCTCAGACCTAAGTTGTCCGGCGAGAGCTGCAAAGGCACCAAGCCGGTGGTGGAGCATTTCCTCGATCTGCGTTTTGATCTGACGACCCAGAAGCGGTGCCGTGCCTTCGGTCCCGATAGCGACGACCACCGGGTCGCGGTCAACAATTGCTCGCGTCATGGCATCGCAAAGGCCCGGGTAATCAACAACATTCACCAGAGCGCCAGCTGTCTTCGCCCGCGCGTGCCATGCAGCGTCGGACCCTTTGCATCCAGTGGCCACAAAAACCAAGGTTGCATCTTCAAACAGCGCTGCATCCGCGGCGTAGAATTCACGCGCCTGTCCGGACGCGAGCAAATCAGCAAGCTCGGGACAAAACTCTCGTGCGATCAGACGCAGTTCTGCTTCGGTCTTGAGGGCAAGACGGGCCTTTTGCGCCGCCTGTTCACCACCACCAACGATTACGATTGCACGACCAGCGACTGTCAGGAACATGGGGAATGTCTTCATGTCCGCCTCCCGTCATCGATAAGACTGTGAGTTTCTGCCAAGCGGTGCGAGCAAGCCAATCCAGTGAGAACGTCGCTTGGCAAGCTCATTCCGCGGCAACCTTGGAAATCTTGTTAGACAGGAAAGCTCGAAGCTCTGGGCGACACGATCCGCAGTTCGTACCCGCGCCTGTAGCTTGGCAAATCTGATCAATGCTCTGCAGCTGTCCAGCAGCCACAGCATTCGCAATGGTTTTCGCACCGACACCGAGGCAGGAGCAAACGATGGCACCGGTATCGGGTTGGTTGGCGCAGGGACGCCCGGCAACCAATTGCATTGGGCTGTGGTCTTGCAGCTTTTCGATGACGTGAGTGCGAGCAACCTCAACAGGTCCCTTGCTCACAAACAACGCTCCAACGGCCCGATTCCCGCGATGCAGAGCGACGTGAGCACGCCCGTTAGACCGATCAATCAAAGAAGCAACAGCGACATCGTCGCCCTGACCAAACAGCAACCGCGCAGTTGTTTCCCAACAAATAGGCGTGACATCGCCGGCAAGTTCTAGTCTCCAGCCTGTTTCTGTCACTGCCTTCGCCCAGTATCCGATGCCAGGAATTTCCTGAAGCAACGGCTCGACCGAAGAAGCTGCGAACCCATACCAAGCGGGCCGATAGGCTGTTGCCGACACAACGGCACCCTTTAATTCGGGCTGGCCCGAGATCGGATCTGTCGCCGCGGGTACAATCGCATCTACGCGACCGTTAGAGGACCAGTTGGAGGTCCAGTGCATGGGGACGAACACGCTGCCCTGAGGTGTCCGGTCGGTCACGAGCGCCCTGGCCTTCAGATAACCATGATCCGACTGCACCCGAACGAGTTCTGCGGCGGCGATGCCCAGCGCGTCGGCGTCAAGCGGGTGGATCTCGACGTAGGGTTCGGCCATGTGTTGGCTGAGCCGTGGCGCTCGCGCCGTACGCGTCATTGTATGCCAGTGGTCGCGAACGCGCCCAGTGTTTAAACGCAGAGGTCGATCTTTCGATGTTGATGCCTCAGGGGCACGATGAGTGACCGGCACCATTCGCGCACGCCCGTCCGGGGTGAAGAACTGGCCGTCCCCGAAGAACCGCCCCCCGGTCCGCGTTGCCGTGACTGGCCAGCGGGTCGGTCGAAGCGCTTCATACTCGGCGGAGCTGATGTCCGCGAGACCGCTGATGTCAAAGTCGCGCTCCAGCCTTCCTGCAACCCCGGAGAGGGCGGCATGCTCGCGAAAAATCTCCACTGGTTTCTGATAGTTGAAAGCGCGTTCCCAGCCCATGGCCCGCGCAACATCTGAGATGATCTGCCAATCTGGGCGTGCCTCGCCGGGTGCGGGCAGAAATGGGCGCTGGCGGCTGATGGTGCGGTCAGAGTTTGTGACCGTACCCGCCTTTTCGCCCCACGCTGTGGCGGGCAACAAAACGGTTGCCAGCGCCGCAGTATCAGTATCCGGAAGAATGTCCGAGACCACCACAAACGGACAGGCAGCAATTGCATCCCGCACGCGGTTGGCATCGGGCATCGACACGGCGGGATTGGTCGACATGATCCAAAGCGCTTTGATCTGTCCGTCAGCACAGGCCTTAAACAAATCGACTGCTTTCAGTCCTGGCTGATCTGGGATGTGTGGGGAATCCCAGAACGCCTGAACCGCATTACGATGTGCCGGCTCAGTCAATTCGAGATGTGCTGCCAGCATATTGGCCAAGCCACCTGTCTCACGCCCGCCCATCGCGTTTGGTTGGCCGGTGACCGAGAACGGCCCCATGCCTGCTTTACCGATCCGCCCCGTCGCGAGATGGCAATTCAGGATGGCGTTGACCTTGTCAGTGCCTGCTACCGATTGATTTACGCCTTGAGAATAGACCGTGACGACCTTTTCGGTCCGAACCCACGCGTTATAGAACGCCGACAACTCGACCGAGGTTAGTCCTGTCTTTGCGGGGTCGTCTTCATGTGCATGGGCCAACGTCTCGGGCAAAGACGCCACATGGTCTCTAACGAAATCCTCATTGATCACGCCAACCGCTTCAATGTGTGCAAGCAGGCCATTGAACAAGGCAACATCGGACCCTGGTTCCAATGCGAGATGCATGTCAGCCAGATCAGAAGTCGCGGTGCGCCGCGGATCTATATTGATCACCCGCATTTGTGGGCGCCGTTCTTTTGCCGCCGAAATCCGTTGGAAAAGAACCGGATGACACCACGCGAGGTTTGAACCGACCAGCACGATCAGATCAGCCTCCTCCAGATCCTCGTATGTTCCAGGAACAGTATCAGCGCCGAACGCTCGCTTGTGTCCGGCGACGGAGGAAGCCATGCAAAGCCGAGAGTTCGTGTCGATATTGGCGGAGCCTAGGAACCCTTTCATCAGTTTGTTAGCGACGTAATAGTCCTCGGTCAGCAGCTGGCCTGATACATAGAAAGCAACGGCGTCTGGTCCGTAATCCCGGATGACCTTGCTGAAGTTCTCGGCAACTAATCGGGTCGCGTCGTCCCACCCCGCATCGCTACCGTTTATCCGCGGACGCAAGAGCCGACCGGAAAGACCAATGGTCTGACCCAAGGCCGACCCCTTGGAGCAGAGGCGGCCCAAGTTTGCTGGGTGATCTGGATCACCAACCACCTCAACACTGTTAGGCGTAGGCGATGCCAGGACACCGCAACCAACCCCGCAATAGGGACAGGTGGACGCAATCGACTGCCGAACCGTCATCAAGCGGCACTCAGATCCGCGAAGGGTGCTCCGTGGCCGCTGCAGCATGGGTGAACTAGGTCACCCCGCGAGGCTGCAGCGGCCACCATAGGGTCCAGTGACGTTACCTCGGCGAAGCCCGGACCAAAGATTAGCAGATCCCCCAGGTCTGAGATATCGGTCGCGGACCTAATGTGCTCGAAGAACCAGTGGCCATCCGACACATCACCATACATCACAGCGCCGACGAGCTTACCGCTCCGGATAACCAAGCGCCTGTAGATGCCACGGGTGATGTCACGGAAGACAATCTCCTCACGGCCCGGGCTGTCGGCGAAGTCGCCTGCCGAGAACAGATCGACACCCGTCACTTTGAGCTTCGTCGACACCTCGGAGCCTGCGTATTTGGCGCCAATTCCTGCCAGTGTGTCCGCAGCGACTTTCGCCATTTCGTAGAGTGGTGCCACCAACCCGTACACATTTCCGCGATGCTCGACGCATTCGCCAACGGCGACAATATCCGGGTCCGATGTCACCATTCGATCATCGACCTGTATGCCTCGACCACACATGAGATCGTTGTCTTGGGCGAGCTTAACCGCGGGCCTGATGCCCACCGCCATGCACACCAAGTCAGCGGGATACTCAGTTCCATCGGTCAGACGGACCGCCTCAACCTTCGAGACACCTACAATTTCCTGTGTGCAGGCCTCCGTTTGCACCGTGATGCCCCGCTTCTCCAAGTCTGCTTGAAGAAGCGCGCCCGCGGTGGGGTCGAGCTGCCGCTCCATCAAATGACCCATCAAGTGGAGAACTTTGACGTCCATTCCGCGCCGCCTAAGGCCTGCAGCGGCCTCTAACCCCAATAAGCCGCCGCCAATGACAACCGCCTTCCCGCCACGGATGGACGTAGCAGTGATCATTGCGTTCGTATCGTCCAGATCGCGATAGTTGATCACGCCGGGAAGATCATTGCCGGCAACAGGTATCGTGATCGGCGTCGAGCCGGTTGCAATGACGAGCTTGTCGTAAGGGGTCTCCCCTTGATCAGTGACGACCACCTTGCGGTCCCGGTCAATGGCTTTTACTGGCTCCCCAAACCGGCAATCCACACCATGCTCTGCATACCAATCGGCGTCGTGCGTGATGATTTCATCATACGTCTTTTCGCCGGAGAGGATTGGTGACAGCATGATGCGGTTGTAGTTTCCGCGCGGTTCGGCATTGAAAAGCGTAACGTCGAAAGTGTTCGGTCGTGTCTCGAACAAATGCTCCAGCATCCTGCCAGAGGCCATCCCGGCACCGATAACAACAAGTCGTGTCATCATGCGGCCTCGTCTTTTGGCGCAGGCGCCTCAGCGGCCGCCTTTGGTTTCCCGTGCGCCCCCATCTCGTATTCCTCCAAGAAGGTGAGTAGCTCCTCGCGGTAGCGGTAATAGTCCGGGTGCTCCAACAGCGCCTTGCGGGAGCGCGGGCGGGGCAGATCGACATCCATGATCTTGCCGATGGTGGCGCGCGGCCCGTTGGTCATCATGACCACGCGGTCGGCCAGCAGGATCGCTTCATCTACATCGTGGGTCACGCAGACGGCCGTGACTTTGGTCCGGGACCATACCTCCATCAGGACCTCCTGCAGCTCCCAGCGGGTCAGGCTGTCGAGCATTCCGAAAGGCTCATCCAGCAGCAGCAGCTTGGGTGAGAGCGCGAAGGCCCGGGCGATCCCGACCCGTTGTTTCATCCCGTTGGAGAGCTCTGAAGCGGGCTTGTCCATCGCGTCCGCCAGGCCAACCCGTTCGAGATAGTACTCGACCACGTCCTGACGCTCGGCCTGAGACGCCTTAGGGTACACGCGGTCGGCCCCGATCGCGACGTTCTCCTTGGCCGTTAGCCAGGGGAAGAGCGAGGGCGCCTGGAAGACCACGGCCCGTTCGGGGTCAGCATCGATCACGTGCTTGCCGTCAAGCACGATCGCGCCCTTCGAGATCTCGTTTAGCCCTGCGGTCATGGTCAGAACCGTCGACTTTCCGCAGCCGGAGTGGCCGATCAGGCTGACGAATTCGCCCTTGGTGAGCGTCAGCCCGAAGTCCTCGACCACGGTCAGGGGGCCTTGCGGTGTGGGGTAGACTTTGTGCAGTTGCGAGTACCGCAGGTAGCGAGCATCGCTCTGACTGACGGCGGCTTCAGCGTAGGCCTTTGGTGCGCCGTGGATCGGGGTGACCTCTGGCAACTGACGCGTGCCCTCGACCTTGGCGGCGATCCCGGCATCCATCAGGTATTGCGTGACGCGGGCGCGAAGCAATTGGAAGGCAGTGTCATGATTCATCGCCGTCCGGTCGCGAGGGCGGGGCAGGTTCACGACAAACTCATCGCCCAGCGTTCCGTCCGGGTTCAGCGCGATGATGCGGTCGGCGACCAGGATCGCCTCGTCGACGTCATTTGTGATCAGGACGACAGTCTTTTTCTCGGTCTCCCAGATCCGCACGATCTCGTCTTGCAGATTGGCCCGCGTCAGCGCGTCCAGCGCGCTGAGCGGTTCATCCATCAGCAGGACCTCGGGGCTCATGGCCAGCGCGCGCGCAACCGCAACGCGCTGGCGCATGCCCCCAGACAGCTCGGCCGGTTTGCGGCCCATGGCATGGCCCAGGCCCACCATCTTGACGTAGTGGTCGACGATATTGGCGCGCTCGGCCTTGGACTTAGCTTTGTGCACTTCGTCGACGGCCAGCGAGACGTTCCCGGTAACCGACAGCCACGGCATCAGCGAGTAGCTTTGGAAGACCAGCCCGCGCTCGGGCCCCGGTCCCTGGATCGGTGTCCCTTTGAAGATCACCTGGCCTTGGTCTGGTAGCTCGAGCCCGGCCATCAGGTTGATCAGCGTTGTCTTGCCTGTCCCCGAGAAACCGAGGATGGCGACGAACTCGCCGTCTTCCACGGACAAGTCGATACCCTTCAGGACCTCTTCCCGGGCAGTTCCCTGGCCAAAGTGCTTCGAGGCGCACTTGAGTTCAAGAATGCTCATGATGTCACCGGTTGTTCGTGAAGGTGAACATTGACTGGATGGCGTACATCAGCCGGTCCAGCAGGAAGCCGATGACCCCAATAGTCAGGACCGCCACCATGATCTTGGCCAGGCTCGAGGAGGACCCGTTCTGGAACTCGTCCCAGACGAATTTTCCAAGACCAGGGTTCTGCGCCAGCATCTCGGCCGCGATCAGGACCATCCAGCCGACACCAAGGCTGAGACGCAAGCCGGTGAAGATCAGCGGCAGGGCGGAGGGCAACACCAGCTTGGTGATCTTGGTCCAGGTGCCCATCTTCAACACCTTTGAGACGTTGACCAAGTCCTTGTCGATCGAAGACACGCCTAGGGCGGTGTTGATCAGCGTTGGCCACAGCGAACAGAGCGTCACTGTGATCGCAGAGTTCAGGAACGATTTGTCAAACCAGCCATCGTTTGTGACGTAAACTGCGGACACGACCATAGTCACGATTGGCAACCACGCGAGCGGCGAAACCGGCTTGAAGATCTGAATGATCGGATTGAAGGCGGCGTTCGCCGTTGGGGACAGACCGCAGAGGATTCCGATCGGAATGGCCACGAGGCTTGCGATCAGAAACCCGAAGAACACCGTCTTAAGCGACGTCCAGATCTGATCGTAGTAGCTAGGCGAACCTGTGTATTCGCGCCACTTAATGCGGTCTTCCTTGCCAGCGGCGGCGAGCTTTTCATTCCGGACTTCCTGGCGTTCATGGAAGGCTGCTTCCTTCTCCGCCTTGCGTTCCGCGTCCTCGTGAAGGTTGACGGCTTCTGTCCAGACCTGCGCCGGGCCCGGCACGGCTCCCAGCGACGTCTGCACCGTCGGCGCCAGTTGCGCCCAAAGCACAAGGAACGTCACGATCGCCAACAGCGGTACTCCAAAGAGGCGCCAGATCTCCTTGCCCTGGGCCTTGGGGTTATCCCCAGCAGCCGCGCGCAGCATCGGCGTCATAAAGGAGAGGCCGAGGATCTGGAACCACTTGTCGGCCCTGTTGATCCGGGTGAAGAGCCGTACACGACGGGCATCCCGCTCAGCATCGGCAGTGAGTTCGGTGGCTGCAGTCATGGCGACCTCTGGCAATTCCGGGGGCGATTTACCGGGCGCGTGAGGGAGAGCGCGCGCCCGGTTGGGGTCGAAGGCGGGATCAGCCTTCGACGTCGTTACCGACAACGCGCTGGGCGCCCTTCAAACCAATCGGGAAGCTCTCGAGGTACACATTCGGATTGCGCCCGTCATATGTGACACCGTCGATGAATTCGGCGGTTGCGGGCTTGTAGCCATCTGTGTCCCAGGGAAAGCCGTCCTCCGGCGCCAGATCCTCATCCACCAGCATGCGGGCCGCCTGCATGTAGATGTCCGGGCGATAGACCTTCGCGGCAACCTCGGCATACCAGCTGTCAGGCTTCGCTTCTGAGATCTGGCCCCAGCGGCGCATTTGCGTCAGATACCAGATCGCATCCGAGTAATAGGGGTAAGTCGCATAGTAGCGGAAGAAAACGTTGAAGTCGGGGATGTCGCGCTTGTCGCCCTTCTCGAACTCGAAGGTGCCGGTCATCGAGTTGGCAATGACCTCGTAGTCAGCGCCGACATATTCGGGCTGGCTGAGCATCTTGACGGCTTCAGGGCGGTTGGCGTTGTTGTTCTCATCCAACCAGATCGCGGCGCGGATCAAGGCCTTGGTGATGGCAAGCGTGGTGTTCGGGTATTTCTCAGCGAACTCTGCTGTGATGCCAAAGACCTTCTCGGGGTTGTTTCGCCAGATCTGATAGTCGGTGATTACTGGGACGCCGATACCTTTAAACACTGCTTGCTGATTCCACGGCTCACCCACGCAGTAGCCGTAGATCGTGCCAGCCTCCATTGTGGCAGGCATCTGCGGCGGCGGTGTCACCGACAGAAGGACGTCAGCGTCGATCTGACCGGTGATGTTTTCCGGTGAGTAGTAGCCGGGCTTCAAGCCACCAGCTGCCAGCCAATAGCGCAGCTCGTAATTGTGGGTCGAAACCGGGAAGACCATGCCCATATTGAACGGCTTGCCTTCGGAGACGTACTTCTCGACGACCGGTTTCAGGGCCGAGGCGGAAATCGGGTGGATTGGCAAGCCCTTGTCATCATGAGGAATGTTGGGCTTCATCTGAGCCCAAATCTCGTTCGAGACCGTAATTCCATTGCCGTTCAGGTCCATCGAGAACGGCGTGATGATATGCGCCTCCGTTCCGAATCCGATGGTTGCCGCGAGAGGCTGTCCGGCCAGCATGTGAGCCCCATCGAGTTGCCCGTCGATCACGCCATCCAGCAGGACCTTCCAGTTGGCTTGGGCTTCGAGCGTGACAAACAGTCCTTCGTCCTCAAAGTAACCAAGTTCGTACGCGACCGCCAAAGGGGCCATATCCGTCAGCTTGATAAAGCCAAAGGTTAGTTCGTCCTTTTCGACGTCCAGTAGTTCGGCGTGCGATGGCAACGTGATAAGGGCTGCAAACACCCCCGCAACGATAGAAAGTGGCTTCATCGTCCTTGCTCCTTTCAATCCGCCCAACGGGCGGACAAACAAAAATGCAGCACGACCCCAGCGCGGATGTGCGCAATGGTCGAGCTGCTTTGCTCGGTAACCCACGTCGTTGAAGGTGAATTCAGGAGATCGGACGCCTTTGCCCGGATCGAATTTAAGGATACCCTGGAACTGCGATATGGCAAGTAGAAACTTCCAGGATCGAAGAGAGTCTCACTTGATCAGGTTTTGTTGGCAGACGCCCGATCGGAGCGCCAGTGATCAACCTGCGCTTGGATCAAAGACTTCACCATCGAAGAAGCGATCGGGGCCCAGAAATAGCTCGCCCTTCGACGAAGCGACCTCCGTGCGTACATCCAACGCGCCTTCGACCTTCTCGGAGGCGCCTGGCAGATCGACACCAAGCGGCTGCATCGCTTGACGGTAGAGATCAGCCCTGAAACACGCACGCGCAGCCGTGAGGGCTTCTGCACGGTCTACACCAGCGCGGGCAGACCACCGGCTGGCGATCCAGAGGGCCTGACTGCGCCACGGAAAGGTTGCAGCGCAGTCGTAGAACTCCAAGAACCTCCGAATTCGCACGCTACGGCCATTTGGCGTCAAGACAAGGTGCCCGGAAAGCGCCCGGTCAATCACTTCAACTGGGCGGTCGAGAAACTCAGGTCTGGCCAACAGGTCGGATACGGTCATCCGGTTGTCATCTTCCGCCAACCACCGGGCAGCCCGCCATGTGGCACGGATCAGACAGGAGGCCAAAGATCGGTTCCCTTCGGCCCAATCGTGACGCACAGCCAGGACTTTCTCCGGTGCAAACTGCCAGATCTCCGATCCCGGCAGAACAATCTCCGCAGCGCCGAGGTCAACCGCGACGCTACCCCAAGGCTCACCAACACAAAATGCGTCAATCTCATTCTCAGCAATGGCATCTGCCATACGCGGCGGCGGAACCGTACGGACGTCAAGATCGCGCGGCGCTTCCAGCCCCAGCGCAGAAAGCCAATAATACAGCAATTCTGCGTGCATTGAGAATGGAAACGGAACGCCGATCCTTAGGGATCCTCCAGCAGCTTCGATAAGTGCACGGCCAACTGCCGTGGCCCGATTGGCCGACTTGGAAATTCCGACTGTCTGCATACGCGCCGCCAAATCCGGCGCAACCCCTATGACATCCCCGTTAACCGACAGCACCGACAGTACGTCAATTCGCGCAGCAGCCGCGCCCAATCCCATCGACATCGCAACAGGCAGGACAGAAAGCAGGTGCGCCGCATCAAGCGCACCAAACGCCAATTGATCCCGAATAGCCGACCATGAGGGCTGGCGGTGGAGACAAAGCTCAATGCCTTCCTCAGCTGCGAAACCCAGCTCCCGGGCGACCACGAGCGGCGCGCAGTCGACCAAAGGGATGAAGCCACAATCAATTCGATCGCGGTTCATCCGAGCAGGTCCGCAGCTGTGACCAGTGCCCGAGCGACGTCACCGACCTTGCGGCTCTGGTCCATCGCAGTCTTGCGCAGTAATGCGTATGCCTCGTCCTCGCCGATATTCTTGGCCTTCATGAGAATGCCTTTGGCACGATCTATGACCTTGCGCTCTGCCAAAGCAGCTTTCGTCGTCTCCAGCTCCTTGCGCATGCGAGCGAAAATCTTGAAGCGCGCAATCGCTGCGTCGATGATCGGCTTGATCCTGTCCTTGCGCAGCCCATCCACAACATAGGCGCTGACGCCTGCCTCAATTGCCGCTCTTGTCGTCAGGCTGTCGCTTTGGTCGACAAACATGGCGACCGGGCGTTGCGTCGGCCCGAACGCCAAAGTCATTTCTTCCAATGCGTCACGGTCCGGATCTGAGATGTCTATGAGGACAACGTCAGGGTTTATCTCCGAAAGGTTTGTGGCGAGACTTTGGACGTCTGCTGCGACCGTGACGTCGTGATCTCCCGCTTCGCGCAGACTGTCCACGATCATGAGCGCCCGATCGCGATCAGCTTCAACCACAGCTACTTTCAATGACGCTACACGCATAATTTACGCTGCGACGCAGCAGGCAGTTTTGCAAGTGCGAAATCCCCTCGGCTCCAACTCGGTGCTTTTCTCAGCAGTGAAGCCTGCGCCGGACGCCGAGCTGCGCCTCAATCTTCACCTTACAAGTGAGAATTCAATACACCTGAGTATCGAGGCACTGCCTCAACAATCCATCGATCTGTATCTGAACCGCGCCGGGTTTGCCGGAGGCTCCCATTCCTGAGTAGGGTTGAGCCCGATGAGCAAGACCCGGAACAAGTTCTCCCCCGAGATCCGCACGCGCGCGGTGCGCCTCGTCCTCGACCAGGAAGCGGAGCATTCGTCA
>JBCCYF010000064.1:0-24376 GCA_039190275.1 Pseudomonadota bacterium
ACGATTGTGCAGGCGGCCAGCAACACAGTTCCGCAGATCGCAATTGAAGTTTGAGTAAGGCGCTTCACGTCACGACCTGCGGGTCGCGTCGAACCCGTTGTGATGGCTATTTGTGTGTGCCCTTTGGCGGCCCCGAAGAGTGCCTACCAAACCCACAAACAGAAGAACGCAAAGCGCCATGACAGGTAGCGAAAAGGTTGGACCGACCGTTGATGGGGCCGAGTACCAACCGTCAAGCGATGCTTTCTTGTTGCCGATCTCTTGCCGAAACTCCGAGGACACCACAATCTCGAGAAAATCCCGGCGGCTTCGGTAGCGCACCACGACGAGACGCTCGAATGGCGCGAGATCCACACCAAGAGAATTGTTAAGGCTTGTGATGATGTCTGTTGACATGACTGGGTAGCTGGCGCGCGGTACCAACTGAGTGATCATGAATGTGCCATATCGCCGGTCGGCCTCTTCAACGTCTGGCGTCTGTTCTGGCAGTGCATTCAAATTGACCATGAAGAACGATCGCCCGTCGTCAGACAAGAAGAAGTCGAGAAAGGCGCGGGCCTGCTCATCTTCGCCTTGGCGAATTTGCGCGTATTGCCCACCAAAGGCCGCGCGCACCTCGTCTTCGCTGAGCGGGCCGCGCAGCGGCTGATGCCATGCGATGAGGGCGGCGTAGACCAAGACCAGCCCGAGCCAGAGTGTCGAGATACGCCGCATGTCAGTTGTCCACACGCTCCGGTGTTTCGGAGGTGTCTTTCACTGCACCGGGCGGCATCTCGCCAACAGGGCCCTGGTATGAAACGCCATTTTCAAGCCGAAGAACGGCCACGTCTCCAATAAGGTCTGTGTGCCACGGGGCGGCAAGCGTCACATCCTGCAGACCCCATCCATCTGGCAGATCCTGTACGCCGTGGCGTGCGTTGATAGGTCCGTTCACCCGAACGAAGCCCCCGCCCTCGGGGGACACAAGGAAGGATACAGTCTGGCCAGCGTCAAACTCGAGCTTGTGATGCTTGTTAACGCTGGCTTCCGTCAAAGCACCGTTCGTCAAGTCATTGCCCCAAAGACTTGTAAGATCCGCCACGTGAACGAAGGTGCGACCGAACAGTGTTTCAAAGGTGAATTCACCGTCAGCCGGACAGCCGGGTGACCGAAGGAACGCCGTGCGTGCCGCAAATCCCTGGCGCGGGTCATTCTTGAGCCAATTGGGTGCTGCGATCCCGGGTGAGAATTCTGCATAGTCCTCAACGGTCCAGTCGGTCGTTACCCAGGCTTCGCGCCGCAGGATGTCTATCAACTCATACCCGACGTGCTGCCCGGCCGTGTCCGGGGCCCTTGCGACGCAGACCTCGCGGCCACCAGCGCCGACAGCAACGATGCCGAGGGTCACGGAGCAAAACACCGCGAAAGTCAGAAGCGTTGAGTGCATTGGAGAGTTTCCATCTTCGGATTGGCAAGAAAAGGCGCTGCACCAGGAGGCCCTGGGGGAAGGCGACAACATCCCTCTGGTGCAGCGCAGTTGCCGTCGCCCTCCGTGCGTGGTGCGGGGTGCGTGGCGACGGCGGTGTCACAGCTCAAATCGCTGCGATCACTGCAGGGCCTGCAGCTCCTGCTGCGAGACGATGCCATCGCCGTTCGCGTCGACGCGCGCGAAAGCCCGTGCATGCATGCCGCGTGAACTGACCATCGCTGCATTGCCCAGACCATCGGCGGCGTTCAGATCTATGAAGGTGGCGAACTCGGCATAGACCAGCACGCCATCGCCATTGGCATCTGCTTGTCTGTAGTTTTCGACGCCAAGCTCGGCGTCTTGCGCAGCTGCGGGCAGAGCTAGGGTGAGGGACGCCGCAAGTAGGGACGCCAAAGTCAGGGGTGCGGTGCGGATCATCATGTTTCTCCTTGGAGATGTGTTCAGCGAGAGATTGAGCGATCAAACGTGGCGCTTTCGCCGTTTGGCCCGGTCACCGAACCGGAACGCGCGCACGTCCCATCGGAACAGGAGGCGCTGCCCGATCTTGTGACTGTGTTGCCCTGCGGTCCAGTGGCGGTGGCAGAGCCCGAGCATCCGTAGGTGACGCAACGGGCTGCACCGGGCCGCACGACCCGGGGTGCGAGCGTGAAGTGCGGCACGGGGACAACGGCAACATGCCCATGAAATGGCGCGCCTGGATGCGCGATGGCGGCAGTGCCCATGGTCAGACCGCCCATGAGAGTGGCAATTGCGAGAGTTCTTTTCATACTGCTTTCCTTTCTTCGGTTCTTTTCTGAAGGAGCGGAGTTGCCGCGCCTACGCGGACGTTCATTGGTCTCAATTCCCCAATTCGTTCCGGGGTGCGGGTCGACCGAGTATCTCGTCTTCAACGCGGCGGCGGGCCGCGTCGTCGCCACGTGTATTGGCGTCCGTCCACTCTCTGAGAAGCCGGCGCCGGTCCTGCTCGGACAACGGAGGCGCAGATGCATTTGTCTGATCTTCGCGCGCCACGAGTTGATTTGAAGGGTTCTCATCTGCTTTTTGCTGCCTTTTCACGTCAGCTCCCTTTTCTTAGGGGGACCGCGTTCGCCGATCCTTCGTTTCTTTGAAGACAGACATAGCAAGGCGACGTTTCACAGATATCGATGGCACGAAACCATGTGTCTCGTTTTGTCATCCGTGCGTAACAGTATGTAACGGGCAAGGCGTCGGCTTGCCGTATGATGGGTTCCGGCGAATACTGACGCCATGACCGTTTCTCAGCCACTCATCCTGCTCGTAGACGACGACCATGGAATCCGCGAACTCCTCGGCGACTTTCTTGTGAAGGAAGGTTTCGCGCTCGAAACCGCGTCGGAAGCCAACGAGATGAATGCAAAGCTTACCCGTATTCATCCTGACCTGATCGTCCTTGACCTCATGCTTCCGGGGGAAGATGGCGTGTCCATCTGTCGCCGTCTTTCACGGGACGGCGCGCCTCCGATCATCATGCTGACCGCCAAAAACGACGAGATCGACCGTATCCTCGGCCTCGAGATGGGGGCCGACGATTACATCGCCAAACCCTTCGCGCCGCGCGAATTACTGGCCCGCATCCGCGCGGTGCTGCGCCGCACGACGACGCCGAAAGCTGCGGACACCAATCAGCGGTTCGCGTTTGATCGCTTCGTGATCGATGTCGACGCGCGCCAACTCTTCGCAGCGGATGAAAAACGTGTCGCGCTGACCAGCGGAGAGTTCGATCTCCTGTCGTGTTTTGTCCATCGGCCGCGCCGCGTCCTGTCGCGTGACCAAATTCTCGACGCGTTGCGTGGACGTGGGGCCGAACCTTTCGACCGAACTGTCGATATGCTGGTCTCTAGACTGAGGAGAAAGCTGACGGCGCATGGTGCAGATCAAGACCTGATCAGCACCGTACGGAACGCCGGTTACCTCTTGACTACGCCCGTGAAAGCCTTGTCGTGAGCCGAAGCCTCCTCATTCGTTGGCGGATCGGTATCATTTTCGTGGTTGGCTTCTTTGCCGTCCTCTCCATTCCGATCGCGCTCTTTTATGCCTTGCGCGACGCAGATGAGATGACTGGCCTGCCGCAGCCAAGCCAACTGGCAGCCATAGTCAGGCTTGCAGAAGCCGCAAGTCCACAGGAACGCGTACGTGGATTCGAAGCACTGCAGTCAGCCCAGCTATCAGTTCGTATCGCGCCCGACGCCGAGATTGCCAGCGATCTTGATCTCCTTTGGCCAGAAGGTGAAGGGCGATTAGCCGCCTACAAAGCCATGTTGGGTGACCGCGAATTCGCTGCCTACGCCGTTCCACGCGGACTCTTCAGCAGTGGGATCGCAAAACCGCTTAGAGCTGCGGAGTTTCGGGTCGGCCTTTCGGGTGGCGGCGTTCTGATCATCGCAAGCGAAAGTGTCGCGCTGTTTTCAAACACAGGGGTACCGGTTGGCTTCCCAACTGCCTTTCTTGGTGTCCTCATCGCCTTCGTGGCATTGCTTCTCCTCAACCGCGAATTTCGGCCGGTTCTGCGGTTGGCGCGCGTGGTGGAGACAATCGACCCGGCCGATCCGCATGCCACGCTGCCGAAAATCCGGGCTGGTACGGCGGAGGTACGGCTGCTCATCGACGTCTTCCGTCGACAGCAAGCGCAGGTCACATCTTTGCTCAAAGCCCGCTCGGCATTGATCGGAGGCATTCAGCATGACGTTCGAACCTTCGCAACGCGGCTGCGGCTTCGCATCGAGAAACTGAGTGATCCGGAAGACCGCCGGCAGGCCGAATCCGATATTGCCGACTTGGTTTCATTAATGGATGGCGCGCTACTTGCGACACGCGGTGAAGTAGGCAACCTCGATCTGGAGCTGATCGACTTGGCGGAGTTGGTTCGCGACGAGCTGGAGTATCGGCGAGAGTCGGGTCTTCAGGTCGATCTCTCCGTCGAGCCTTCGCAGGCTGGCTTCGACATTCTTGGGGACCGGTTGGCATTGCGTCGAATTCTCTTCAACCTCCTCGACAATGCTCTGCGATATGGGACATGGGCACATGTCGCTCTAAGAGCGGACGGTGGCCATTGTGACCTCTGCATCGACGATAACGGCCCGGGTATTCCGGCATCAAAACGCGACGAGCTAATGCAACCGTTTTCACGGCTGGAAGACTCGCGATCTCGTGAAACAGGGGGCGCAGGGCTGGGCTTGGCAATCGTGCAAACCTTGGTATCTGCGCATGACGGTACACTCTCGATGGGTGACGCGCCGACGGGCGGTGCGCGCATCACCGTGGAGTTGCCAAGATTTTTGCCCTCTGTTCATGCTCAGGATTAAGCCGGTCTGCGTCGCCCTTTGGCTGACGATAGACTCAGTAACGAGAGATTTCAGTATCCAAGATCAACTCTCACTCGTCCTTGTCGGCATAGAGGCCTTCAAACAGTGCCTCTGGCACAGCGCCAGGGGATAGTGACGCCTGAACTGTTTCGCGGATCTTCTCAGCAATTTGCTCCCGGAGCTGTGTCAACTCTTCGACGATACCTTGAATTCAACCCCGGCAGGGGTCTTGCTTCGCCTCTGGGACGGTGCGGAACCGCCTTATGACCAGGTTGTGAGAAACGCATCATCGGGCAAATTGGGAGCGTTGAAAGCCCGTTCCAGGAGGCCTGATCGGTATCACCGGGTCGGTGTCGCCGCACTGTGAGACACGACCGGTACACAATCCGCGCGCCAATGCGGTTTGCCTTTGTGCAAGATCACCCAACGCTGCCTAAAGCCCAAGACTTCATCGCGTTGGGTTGTGCCTGATACGTCCGATAAGGGGCGAACCGCTGCAATAAGGCGGGAGCCCTGGGGCCAGTGCGCCGGGAACCTGGCCCCGCCAACCTAGTCTTCTTCAAGCGCCTCTATCGCCTTTTGAAGCTCATCCTTTGTCACCTGCTTCTCGGTCACCTTGGCGAGTTCGATGATGTAGTCTACGACCTTGTCTTCAAAGATCGGCGCCCTGAGCTGCTGCTGCGCCCCCTCGTTCTTTTGCAGAAACTCGAAAAACTGACGTTCCTGCCCGGGGTAATTGCGCGCCTGGTTCATCATCGCCTGCTGCATCTCGGCGTCGCTGACGGTGATTTCAGCGGTATTGCCCACGTCTGCAAGCAACAGTCCAAGCCGGACCCGGCGTTCGGCCAGCGCGGTGTGTTCCTCTGTCGTCTCGATCTCGGGGCGGTCTTCTCCCTCAACATCGGGGTTGTCCTCATGCCAGAGCTGATGCGCGATCTGTTTCGCCTCGGTCTCGACCAGCGTGGGCGGCAGATCGAAGCTGACCGCTTCGTCCAGCGCATCCATCAGCTTGCGTTTCATCACCTGGCGGGCTGCCCCGGCGTATTCATCCGCCAGACGCTCGCGCACCTGGGCCTTGAGCGCATCCAGATCGTCCATGCCGAACTTCTTGGCCAGTTCATCGTCGACCGGGGCGGGCTTGGGCTCTTTCACTTCTTTGACAGTCACGTCGAAAACCGCTGCCTTCCCGGCAAGGGCCTCGGCCTGGTACTGCTCGGGGAACGTAACCTCGACGGACTTCTCCTCGCCAAGCTTCACGCCAACAAGTTGCTCTTCAAACCCCGGAATAAACTGCCCCGAGCCCAGGACCAGGGGAAAGTCCTCGGCCGTACCGCCGTCAAACGCTTCACCATCGACCTTTCCGAGGAAATCGATAACAACCTGATCGCCGTCCTTGGCTTTGGATCCCTTGCGCCGTGGTTCAAAGTGGTTGGCGGAGTTTGCAAGATTATCCAGCGCCTCGGCCACTGCGCCATCGTCACTTTCGGCGACCAGTTTTTGGAGTTCTATCTTCGAGAAATCCGTCTCGGGCACATCCGGCAGCGACTCGTAGCTCATCGCAACCTCAACGTCTTCGCCTTCCTTCCAGTCCTGATTGGTCATCTGCACGTCAGGCTGAAGCGCCGGGCGATGCCCGGTTTCTTCGAAATGCGTGCGCATCGCATCGTCGATGCTTTCCTGCATCGCCTCGCCCAGGACCGATTTGCCGAACATCTTCTTCATCAGGGCCGCCGGTGCTTTGCCCTTGCGAAACCCCTTCATCTGGAAATCCTTGCGGGCCTCTTCCAGCTTGGCATTGACCTTCGCGTCCAGCTCGGCCGCCGTCACCGTGATGGCGTAGCTCCGCTTCAATCCTTCGTTATGGGTCTCGGTGACCTGCATCTCTCGTCGTCCTCATCTCTTCTCGTATTGGTGCGGATGAAGGGACTCGAACCCCCACGCCGTGAAGCACCAGAACCTAAATCTGGCGTGTCTACCAATTCCACCACATCCGCCTGCGCCGTCATCCCGGCCACATTCGGCGCTGATCTAACAGAGGCCGCGAAGGTGTGCGAGCAAAAAACGCTCTGATGCCGTCAGACCGCCGCCCGATTACGGCCACACGCATTCATATGTGTGTTCAAATTGCGCCCGGTTGTCCCGGCATGACCATATTCCAACCCTACTCAGGCCATCAACATAATCAAGAAATTGCATGTCGGTTCACCTCGGGCCGACAGATTAAGGGTCTGTTCCATGCCTACCATTAACTATTTTTCGGTTGACGACATCACGGTATCGGGCGGGTCCACCAGCAACGCCCGACCGCTGAATGCTACAGGAGACGGGTCAAAACTTGACGGTGCCACGCTGACGCTTGCAGCGGATGCTGAGCTGAAATCCACACAAGTTACCGACAACGACAACATCTTCAACGATGACCAGGACGCGAACCAGAAGCTCGCAACGCCCGAGGATCTGGGGCTGAACCCGAACAACAACCTTTCCGTCGACAACGAGTACACGTTGGTCCTTCTGGCCGGGTCCGAAATCTACACCGCCTATGCATTTGCCATCGGTCCAAACGAAAACGTCGTTGGCCTGTCCTTTGTCGGCAGTACACCGCCGCTGGGTGAGCCGATGACCGTTATCGAGACCGGCGAGCCGACCGGTGCGCCCAGCTATGACGACCTGATTTCGACGATCTGCTTTACCCCAGGAACCATGGTTCTTACTCCGCAGGGTGAGCGCTCCATTGAGACACTGGTGGCTGGCGATCAGGTGATCACCCGCGACAATGGGGCCCAGACCTTGCGATGGAGCGGAACGTCGCATTTCACATCCGCCGATATGGCCGCGCTGACCCACCTGCGGCCGATCCTGGTGCAGGCCGATGCCTTTGGCCCCGGTGTCCCGGCGCGGGATATGCGGGTGTCCCCCAACCACCGTTTCATGGTCGAGGGTTGGCGTGCCTCGATGTTGTTCGACCAGCCCGAAGTACTGGTGCGCGCACAGGCGATGTGCAACGACACAAGCGTGACAGTCGACCCGGACGTCGCCCCGGTCGACTACATTCACCTGCTGTTTGACACCCACGAAGTGATCACGGCGGACGGGACACAGACCGAAAGCTTCCAGCCCGCATCTGATGTCACGGATGGTCTGGATGCCCGGGTACGTGACGAGTTGCTGACGATAATGCCGCATTTGCGGACCGGAGAGATGGGTGAACTTGGCCGCCCGGCGCGTCGGGCGCTGTCCGATCAAGACGCGCAATTGCTCCTGTTCAGCTGACGCCCAGCGACGCCAGCACAGCGGGAATTTGCTCGGGCAGATCCTCGGCGATCAGTCCGGGCCCAAATCTTCGTGCACAGTCCGCATGCAGCCAAGCGGCCACCTCTGCCGCTGCCAAAGGGTCGAACCCCCGCGACAACAGCCCTGCGATAAACCCTGCCAGCACATCCCCCGACCCCGCGGTCGCAAGCCAGGGCACGGCCTGCATGTATTGTGCGGGGTTCACAACACAGTGCCCCTGGGCATCAGCAACGGTCGTATCCGCCCCCTTCAACAGCACGATGCACCCCGCGCGCCGGGCCGCGTCCCGCACGCCATCAACCTTGGAATAGGCCGGTCCGGTTGTCACCGACGCACTCATCTTCTCGGCAATGTCAGGAAAGATACTCCTGAACTCGCCCCCATGTGGCGTCAGCACGGCACGCCCGTTGAGCGCCTCAAACAAATCGGTCGGCCGGTCGGCAAAGACCGTTAGCGCATCCGCATCCAGAATGCAGGGCCGGGACGACGCCAGTACGGACAGGACCATTCCCCGTGTCCGGTCGGTCACGCCCATACCCGGCCCAAGACACACGGAGGTGATCCGGTCGTCTTGGAGCAGTTGGTCCAACGCCTCGGCGCTGTCGAGCCGCCGAACCATAACTGCATTCAGCTGCGCCGCATTCTCGATCAATGCGGCCGCTGGAACACCCACCGTGACCAACCCGGCACCAATCCGCAGGGCGGCCCGTGCGGCCAGCCGCGCAGCACCGCCATGGCCGACCCCTCCGGACAGGACAAGCGCATGACCGTGCGCGTACTTGTGTCTGTCATCTCGTCCTGTACCCTTTGACAACTGGACAATCGCAGCCATCCTTCGGGGCCCCGACATGGCGGCGCGAACCTGCGTCCCCCCTTCAGCCGCCACCTCATCCAACCCGATCGGCACGACCCGAAGTGTACCGCAGCTGCCAGGACCGTCTGCCAGAACATGCCCCAGTTTTGGCCTGTGGAAAGTCACCGTCAGGTCGGCAGGCACGCACTGGCCCAGCACCCGGCCGCTGTCCGCGCAGAGACCGCTGGGCAGATCAATTGCAAGGCGGACCGCGGATGATGCCAGGTCCGATACGCGGGACAGCAGCGTCGCCACGATATCCGCCGGCATACTCCGCGTCAGCCCCGTACCGAACAGCGCATCGACGAACAGATCCGGCGGCCCCTGGGGGCCATCGGTCGTCCAGTCCGAAATGCAGCCCAAAGCGCCGATACGCCGCCATTGCACGCACATCTCGGCCGCATCCGGTGGCAGTTTCGTCAGATCGCCGTAGAACCGAACCTCGACGTCCCAGCCACGTCCGGCCAGCACCCGCGCAACGACGAACCCGTCCCCACCGTTGTTGCCCGGCCCGCAAACGATGGTCGCCCGATGCGGCGCCAACGCCAGTGACGGGCGCCATTGCAGAAGCGATGTGACAGCGCCCTGCCCCGCACATTCCATCAGTTCCAGCCCGGTGCGCCGGCCGCTGCCGATAGCGGCCTGTTCAGCGGCACGCATCTGGGCAGCCGTTAGAAACTCACTCACGCATTCGCCTTTCTCAATATGCCTGCAATATAGGCAGAACGCATAAATTTTAGGCAAGCCTTAAGCTTTCGGAAACAGCCGTATACCCCCCAAACCCTAGCGATTTGAAATCACAGGGGCGAGGTGTTTTGTCCGCAGAAACACCCGCCCTGAGGGACGATTGCGGGGATTTGGAGCACAATATGAAAAAAATCGAGGCGGTTATTAAACCGTTCAAACTGGATGAAGTGAAAGAAGCACTTCAGGAAATTGGGGTTCAAGGGCTGAGCGTGATCGAAGCCAAAGGCTTTGGTCGGCAGAAAGGACACACCGAGCTGTATCGCGGGGCAGAATACGTCGTTGATTTTCTGCCCAAGGTGAAGATTGAGGTCGTGATTTCGGACGAAATGCTCGATCAGGCCGTAGAAGCCATCATAAATGCCGCAAAAACCGGAAAAATCGGCGACGGCAAAATATTCGTATCGGACGTAAGTCAGGCGATCCGTATCCGCACCGGGGAGGATGGCGCAGAAGCGCTCTGAGGCCCCCGAATAACCAGAACTTAATCAGGGAAGCGAAATATGAGTGATATCTCCTCTGTCCTGTCGACCATCAAAGATGAGGAGGTGGATTACGTCGATATCCGCTTCACTGATCCGCGGGGCAAGCTCCAGCATGTGACGGTGGTTGCCGATCTTGTGGACGACGACTTCATGGCCGAAGGCTTCATGTTCGACGGTTCGTCCATTGCCGGATGGAAATCAATCGACAAATCCGACATGAAGCTGATGCCGGACGCAAGTTCCGCCTACATGGACCCGTTTTACGCGGAAAAGACCCTCTGTATGCACTGCGATGTGTTGGAACCGGATACCAATGAGGCGTATGACCGCGACCCCCGGATGACCGCGAAGAAGGCTGAAGCCTATCTTGTCTCAAGCGGGATCGGAGACACCTCGTTCTGGGGCCCCGAGGCCGAGTTCTTCGTTTTTGACGATGTTCGGTATTCGGTTGAAATGAACAAAGTGTCCTATCACGTCGATGCGCACGACGGATCCTGGAACACTGATACCGAGTACGAAATGGGTAACCTGGGCCATCGCCCGGGGATCAAAGGCGGCTACTTCCCGGTTCCGCCGGTTGACCACGCACATGATCTGCGCTCGGAAATGCTGAGCACGATGAAGCGGATCGGCATGAATGTGGACAAGCATCACCACGAAGTGGCCTCCTGTCAGCACGAGCTGGGTCTGATCTTCGGCACGTTGACCAAACAGGCGGATGAACTGCAGAAGTACAAATACATCATCCACCAGGTGGCGAATGCCTATGGCAAGTCGGCAACGTTCATGCCCAAGCCAGTGGCCGGCGACAACGGGACCGGGATGCACGTGAACCAGTCGATCTGGAAGGACGGCAAACCGCTGTTTGCCGGCGACAAATACGCGGATCTTTCTGACGAAGCACTGTGGTACATTGGCGGTGTCCTGAAGCACGCGAAAACCCTGAACGCGTTCACCAATCCGGCGACCAACAGTTACAAACGTCTCATACCGGGGTTCGAGGCGCCTGTTCTGCTCGCCTATTCCGCGCGCAACCGTTCAGCGTCCTGCCGGATCCCCTGGACCGAGAGCCCCAAGGCCAAGCGCGTTGAAACACGCTTCCCCGACCCTGCCGCCAACCCTTACCTGGCGTTTTCGGCGCTGTTGCTTGCGGGCCTGGACGGGATCAAGAACAAGATCCACCCGGGCGACGCGGCGGACAAGGATCTCTATGACCTGCCCCCCGAGGAACTGGCCGAGATCCCGACCGTGTGCGGATCGTTGCGCGAAGCGCTTGAGGCTTTGGAGGCCGACCATGACTTCCTGACAGCGGGCGATGTGTTCACCGCCAGCCAGATCGAAGGCTACGCCGAGCTGAAGTGGGAAGAGGTGTATGCCTACGAGCACACGCCCCATCCGGTTGAATTCAAGATGTATTACAGCTGCTAAGGCGACCAACCGAGCAGTCTTAAGGGGCCCCGACATGGGGCCCTTTTTTGTTGGTATCTGCAAATCGCAGGGCAGACCGGTGTTCTTGGGTTTGACCTTAAATGACACCGGTACGCAGTTCCCACGGACAGCGCGGCACGTTCCCTCCTAGGTGTAGGGTCTGGGATGTGCCTTTCGGCCCAAGCGCAGCGGCCAGGTATTGAACAGCGAACATTGAGCGACCGATGGAGGCGAGACCACAGTCGGTGCGCGGCCGGACCTCCGCAATCAGGTAGAAAGCCAATTCTGCACACATCCCGGGACTGTCTCGCCGACGGGTAACACACCCAGAATCCAGCCGTCTTGACGGAAGAGACTGTTACCGTCGGTTCTACGGAACCTGAACCCGCGCGCCTCTGGCGCGGGAGTGTCGGAAACCGCGATAGCAGCCGATGCGTCGGCGCCGGCGGGTTTTCAACCCGATCGACTTCGCTTCTCTGCCAAGCATTCCGTGCCCAAAAACAGGCTTTTATCGGGAAGCAGTGAGGTAATCAGCCGAACTCGACAGACCCTATAGTGTACAATCCCACCGTCTGGCGGAGTGGCTATTATGGAATACGAGCGGATCATGATAACCTGTCCGTCCTTCAGCAAAGGACACGCGGGCTTTTCCGATCTATCTTCTTGGAGTACTTAGCATGGCAACGACTTATGTAACCTTTACTCAAACCACCGCCGAAACCCTGGACGGCAGCGACTTCCTCATCGTGCAAAGCCGGATAAACGGCACCTCCCTTTCACCGGCGGTCGATGTCTTTGGCGCGAACAACGACATCTACGTCCAGGGATCCATTAACAACACAGGTGGCCGAAGCGTATCAGTCGCCGGAAGTTCGTCAAATCTAACTGTCGCGGAAGAGGGCAGGATCTTTCAGGCGTCGAGTTTTGGCGGATCCGCGGTGGCGCTGGATAACGGAACTGGTTTTCACACAGTCACAAACTTTGGCCAGATCACAGGCAATTTCGGCATCGCGACTATCGGGACAAGCACCAGCAACAAAATCTTCAACCACGGGACCATCACCGGAACCGAAAGCACCTCGAGCGTTGCCGGTGTCGCGTTCCGGTCGGATTTTAACAAACTCACGAACACTGGCATCGTTACCGGTTCGGCACTGGGAGTACAGATCACCGATGTTGCGGATCAAAACCTGATTCTGAACTATGGCGAAATCGTAGGGCAAACCGGTGTTTCAAATCGGGGCCAAGGGACGGAACTGGTTAATCATGGTCTGATCAGCGGGGACAGAGGGTTGTCCAGCACCGGCACCAACTTTAACTTTGTCAATCATGGCGAGGTCGTGGGCGAGTCCGGTTCTACCTTCTCAGGCGACAATCTTGAGTTTACGAACCATGGCACGGTTGTCAGTGTCAGCGGGATCGCCCTGTCCGTCGCGGGCGCTGACGGCATGGTCAGCAACTTCGGAACCATTGTCGGGGGTGTCATCAGTTTTTCGTCGTCCGGCGTGACAATTGAGAACGAGGGTTTGATCGACGGCGATGTGGAGTTCTTATCCGGCGACAACAGCTATCTGGCAAGCCGCGACGGCGTCGTGACGGGCGCTGTCATCGGTGGAACCGGAGTGGATATGATGACCGGCGGCGCATCCCAGGACACGATGCGCGGCGGGGGACAGGCCGATACGATCCGTGGCCACGGGGACGATGACGACCTCAAAGGAAACGCCGGGGACGACACGGTAAAGGGGAACCGCGGTGACGACACGATTGCAGGCAACAACGGCGCGGACACTTTGTACGGTGGCCACGGGGACGATATCATGACCGCGGGCAAAGGCACCGATGTTATCAACGGCGGCCGCGGCGATGATCAGATGTCCGGGGGCAAGGGAAACGATATCTTTGTGTTCGCCCGGACCAGCGACGATGACGTGATCACCGATTTCACCAACAACAAGGACAGTCTTGACCTGTCCCGGCTGGATGCCGCGAGTTTCGCCGAGATCGACAGCGCCGGTGTCGTGTCATCGAACGGCAATGGCGGTTCGGTGCTGGATTTGAGCCTGATCGGCGGCAACGGTCTGTTGGAGGTCGAAACGATGAGCGTCGGTCAATGGAACGCGGCTGACTTCATTCTCTGAACGTTGTCTCAACACCCGGGACACTCCGATGACAAAAGGACAATCGGCCCGGTGTCGGACCGATACCCTTGGAAAGACAGGGGCAAGACCGTTCCGTGTCTTGCCCCTGTCCACCATCTAAATGAAGGATCGCGACCCATCTTTCACAAAAAGGGCCGTGCGCTCATGAATGTCCTTTGCAACGTCAATCTGTAGCTGCGACCCAGTCGCTGTCGCGACGACACTATTGTAGGTGTCCCGATATCTGACCGTGACCGCAAGCTCGGACCTGCTGCGATGGATTCGCGCGGGTTCAGAGGCTGTTCGGATCAAGCGGATCCGTATCTGCCGCCAACTCCGTCGGATCGTCGATCCCGTCTCCGTCAGAATCGGCCTTGTACGGAAAGGTGCCCGCCTGCGCTTCGAGCGTGTTGGACAGACCGTCGCCATCGATGTCATCGTCCGACGCATCCTCAATGCCGTCGCGGTCCGTATCCTCCCATCGGCTCGGATCGTTCGGGTAACCGTCATACGCGTCCTCTACACCGTCGCCATCCGCATCGACGGCAAGGGGCACATGCAAACCGACCCACTCGGACGAGAAGTCGAAGTCCTGGCCAGCGAAAAAGGCGGCTCCTGCGGCGGCGCCAGCCTCACTCATGAAGTACCTTCGTTGCTCTTGCGGCAGGCCGGTATGAACCCCCGGTTTCCAACCGACGGGTGTGAGGTTCCGTAGCGCCCAGGCCATGCTCAACCGGTCCGTGACCGTTGCATTGGACTGCTGTCCAGCTGAAAGGCGGCTACCGGCCACCAGGATCATCAGAATCTCCTGGATCTCGCGATCGGCATAGTGGCGCCGCAGCTCCTCAATGTGGGCCGCCGTCGTCCGCGTGGGCAGCGGACCCGCATCGCGCGCAAGACGAAACGCCGCTTTCTGGCGTTCGGTAAACAGATCCGAGCGTTCGAAATCAAACAGATCATATATCTGCCGCATGGCATCGTCGCGGTCGGCGCGGGGGATCTGACTGTCCGGATAGTCTTGCTGAATTTGGATATAGGCCGAGTAGGTGCCGTGCACCTGACAGTGCACGCAACCGGATGACAACTGGTAGACGATGAACACTTGCCACATGAACTTCAGCGACAGGGCGCGATCCCCGGCCGCGAAGTAATCTTCGATCAGTGATGTGCCCATGGCATTCTGGCGGGTCCAGGTGGTGTCGAACTTCAAGCGGTCACTGAAAACATACTCCGTTTCCGGTATGACCGGCGCGCGGTAATAGGCAAAGTCATAGGCGGCAACATCAAACGGCGGTATCGCCGGGTCGGGCAGATTTGCATCGGCAATACCCGGTTCGGCCCAACGTTCGACATCATTGGGGTAAAAGTCGTAAGGATCCTCGACCCCATCCAGATCAGCATCAAAAACGACCCGCGATACATCATATCCGGTCACCTGATTCACCCAGTCCGTGCTGAAACCGGGTTCGGGTTCGTTTAAATCCTCGGGGCGCCAGGCAGCCATAATCTCGGCATGCGCCTGCTCAAGGATTTCTCCGGCAAAAAGCGCGGCCCGTTGCTCGGTGCGGCTTGAACTCAGGTTCGAGCCCGGGGACCAGCCGGTCCCGGCCAGATTCTCGGTCGCCCAGTCAAGCGTCGCCTGATCCGTCGCAATCGGCAGCACGTTGTCATAGAGGGCATTCGCCGCGTTGAACGAAGCAAACTCCATCAGTTCCGCGATCTGCCGGTCTGTATAGTGCATGCGCAGCATTGCATGCGTGTCGGCCGTGACCTGAGTTGGCAGATTTGCAACCGCCTCAATGTATTGAAAGGCGGCGCGCAGGCGGTCATCTTCTATGGTGTCAATATAGCCGGGCACCCCGATCGCACGGATATCTTCAATCGGCACACCCATGGACGCCAGCTGAAACGCGCTGCGCGCTGCGTAATGCGCGCTCTCGGCCCGGACCATCTGGTACAGCGTCATCTTCCACTTGGTTTCGGCGTCAAACATCGCATCGGCAAGGATCATGGCGTCGCCGATCAGCACTCCCTCGTAAAACTCACGAAGATGGCTGATGTCGATTTTGTGCCGGTCATAGTAGGGCATCGCCAGATCTGCGGCTGGTGGAGCGGGTATGGCACCCTGTTCACCGGTGGCCTGCGCCATGACGCGAACGGGCTGCACCGTGGCGCCGACAACCGCAAATACAACCAAGCAGGCACTCAGCTTCTTCATCATCTTCGTCCTTTCCAGTCCTCAAAGACCATAGATACACGCATCCGTGGACAGGCATCCCGGTTCAATTGTGATGTCATGTTTGTCGTGCGCCTCGTCCCAACCGCTCCCGCGGGGCACCCCTGTCAGGCTAGCGGAGGCTCGGCGATGCCAGAAGGTATCGAAGTGCGCAGACTGTGCATTCTGGATGTGCAAGTATGTGCGGCCGCGAACAGCCAAGATCTGCCATGGGTCGGATCATCGCCGCTCGCATGGGCGCCGACACCGGATTTGCCGATGTGTCGAGCCACCTATTTTCACATGAAATCAGTCACTTCAACGCCTTTGATCATGCGCCACGTACAGTGTTCTACCCGGTCCTCACTTGGGGTGAAGACACTTCAGAAAGCCCTGCACTTTCTCTGTCCGATGCAGATCCACATGGGTTACGGTCCACAAATCGCTGGACAACGCGTCGGTTGGTGGCTGTATTTCGACCAGGCGTTTGCACAAATTTGCATCTTGTTCGTCCACGAACCCAATCCCCATTCCCATGCAAACCGCCACCCGGGTCACGTTGGGATCAGTCGTGCGCATCGCGTAGTTGGACGGGTCGACATGCTCCAGCATCCAGTTCGTATAGGGTACAAACAAGGCATCGCCATGGGGCCCGACAAAACTATGTCCTTCGAAGTCCAGCCCGTTGGGCATCCCGTGCTTTTCGACGTACTCTTCGCTGGCATACAGACCCCAGCGCACCCTCCGGAACAGCCGGACGACGTAGTCCGGTTCTTCGGGTTTCGGACCCGCACGGACAGCGACATGTGCCTCGCCGTATTCCAGCTTTGCGCGCCGGGCGCTGGCCAGAAACTCCAGTTCAATACCCGGATGGGCAGCACGGAACTCCTTGATCGCAGGCATAATATTCGGCGCAACAGCGGCCAGAGCCGTCACGATCAGACGCCCCGACAGATGCCCCGCTTTGCCCTTGCTCCGCCCTTCAAGGTCGGCGAACATTTCATCGGCACGGCCTGCAACCTCCAACAAATCGTAGCCCGCCTCGGTCAGCGCATACCCGCGCGCGTGGCGGAAGAACAACGGGGTCTCAAACGCCGCTTCAAGCGTATCGATGTGCCGATTAACGGTTGCGCGGTGTACCCCAAGCTCGGCGGCGCCTGCCTTGACCGTTCCGAGTCGGGCGACCATCAAAGCAGTGCGAATTTCTGTCCAATACTTCATACTGTTCCCCTAAGGAGCCTTCCCAGCACCTACAACGCGCACCATGTGTGCATTTCGATATGTTGTCTGGCAAACGATCCGATTGCAGCCTTATGCTTGTGTGGCGATCAATGGCGATCCACATCCTACCCCGAAAGGATACTCGATGCGTCTTTCTCCCCTTACATCTTCGCTCCTGCTCATTGGACTGACGTCGACGGTTGCGGTAGCGCAGACACCGCAGTCCGCGGATGTCCTCGAATTCGGCCTCGACGACACGTTGTTCGTCGCGGATTCCGTCGCCGGTGAACTGTTTGCGTTCGATCTGCCGGACACCGGAGCCCCCCCCGCCGAAGACCAAGCCTACAATCTGCTTGATCTTGACAGCAGAATTGAAGAAGCGCTTGGCGCGGCAACCCGAAGCATACGATACAATGACCTTGCCGTGCATCCGGTCACCCGCGACGCCTATGTCTCGCTTATCGCCAGCATCGACGGCGCTGAGCAGCCTGCGATAGTGTCGGTGAGCCGGGATGGCACCGTCACGGCACTTGATCTTGCGAGCATCCCGTCTTCGGTATTCACCCTGCAAGACAAGGTGGACGACAGCGTTTCGTTCTGGCGGGACATTCCCGCGCCGACACTGACGGTCACGGACCTCGACTATGTCAACGGCGAGGTATTCGTCTCCGGGCTGTCTACGGGTGAATTTGCCTCGACGTTACGCCGTATCGCCTATCCGTTCACCGATCAGGCCAGCGCGACCGGACTTGAGATTTACCACGCAGCGCACGGGCAGAACGAAACCCGTGCGCCCATTCGGGCCATGACCGTCGTAGATCTTGAGGGTTCACCCACCGTCGTTGCTGCATACACCTGCACGCCATTGGTCACCATTCCGGTGGGCGATCTGGAGGATGGGACCAACGTCACCGGCAAGACCATTGCCGAACTGGGCTACGGTAACACCCCCTTGGAGGTGCTGTCGTTCTCAACCCAGAATACCGAGGGCGAGACCGAAAGCTACGTGCTTGTGATCAATCGCGAGATGGATGCGGATCTGATCCAGATGACAACATTGTCCGCGGCGGCGGAGGGGCCGGGTATCACCGACCCTATACCCTATTTGGGTGCCACGACCGGGCTTGAAACGACACCGCTTCCACTCTCTGGTGTTCTGCAGGCGGCAGATCAGGATAATCAGTTCATCGTCGCCTTGCGGCGGAACATGGATACCGGGTCCGTCGACCTGGTATCGTTCCGCAAGGGCGCATTTTTCCGCCTGAGTGACTTCATCAGCGAGTTCAACTTCCCCAGCTATGAGTATGCGGACAACCAGATGGCACAGGGCACGAAGATGTTCCAGAATATGCTGAAAGTGGACGAAGGGTTCCCGGATCAGACGCGCTGAGTAACAATGCGCACCCCGTTGATACCAACGCTGCTGGCCACACTGATGGCTGGCGGCGTTTCGGCGGCCTGTCTGCCCGCCGCTGAAGCTGAAGCAGTCGATATCTTTCCGACCGCACAGGAGTTGCCCGAGAACCTCCTGCGCTTTTATGTGTACTTCCCGCATCCGATGGCGCAGCAGGATATCCTGGACCATATTGTTCTGATTGACGCCACCGGCCAGTCGGTCAAGGGTGCTCTGCTGCGTAACCGCTATGACCTGTGGTCTCCGGACCGTCGGCGGCTGACGCTTCTGCTTGACCCCGGACGCGTGAAGACCGGGCTTGAGGCACATGAGGCACTTGGCCGTGCGCTGGTCCCAGGTCAACGGTACAGCCTTACGATCCTGGGTACAGCCTTGGACGCGCGTGGCTGCGCTCTGGATCATAATGCTGTGTACTCGTTTACAGTCGGCCCGGCTGACCTTGATCCTCCAGCACCGGGGGACTGGGATCTGTCCGTGCCAAACGCCGAAAGCGCAGACCCGATTGTGGTCGATCTGGGCAGTCCCCACGATCACCTGTCCTTGGCTTACCGCCTTAGGGTTGTGGGCGCGGATGGATCGGTGACGCCCGGCGCTATTGCTCTTGACGACAAAGAAAGCATTTGGCGTTTCACACCGCGTGATCCGTGGAACGCCGAAACCTACACTCTTACGGTCGACCCACGGCTGGAGGATCTGGCGGGCAACCGGCCCGATGGCCTGTTCGATCGTCCCGTGGACACCGCCGCCGCAGATTGGATCAGCGCTATTCCGTTTCGCCCTGGCGCTCCGCAGCCCTAACGAACTTCGCTTCGCTTCGCGTCAGGATTTGGGATGTGGCCTGACATCGCCCGGTGTAGTGTATGTGGGGCGGGTTCGCTGATTTGCATCCGCCGATACGGATGGAGGCAACTCCCCCCACGCCGGTACCGTGCGCCAGGATTGGACAGAGGGAACACAATGACTTCAGACATCGACAGCACCGCTGACCAGAGCCCGGCGGGTATGGGACCGCAGGCCGCAGACCGACTGGCAGAGTATTGGGTTTATGGCGCACTACCGCTTGCTGTTCTGCTTGTCGGGCTTACCCCGTTTGTAGACGGCATCGCGACATCGGTGTTCCTCGCCCTGCCCGCATATATGATACATCAATTTGAAGAGCATGACGCGGATCGGTTTCGAGCATATGTCAATGCGATGCTCGGTTCTGACCGGCGCGGGCTGGGTCACGGGTCGGTGTGGGTGATCAATGTGATCTTTGTTTGGTTTCTGCTGCTGGCGTGTTTCTATGCGGCGGGCGCGGCGGCGGGTTGGGGCGTCATCGCCGCGTATCTTATGGCGATCAATGGGGCCGTACATATACTGGCCACGGTTCGGACGCGGCAATACAATCCCGGGCTGACAACGTCGGTGGTCCTCTTTTTTCCGCTGTCCTTCTGGATCCTTGTAACCCAGCCCGCAACCGTTACACAGCACATCGGTTCTGCAGTGCTGATCCTGCTCCTGCATGCCGGGATCCTGTTTTGGGCGATACGGGCCAGGGCGGGAGGACCGGGGTAGCTTTCGGATTTGTACCTTCTGATGCGCATCGGGTGGCGCGTCCGGCCCATCGGCGAGAGGTTTTGTGAGCTTATGGGAAGACTTTGGCACGGCTTTATTTTTGTGGTGCAGGCATGGGTAAGCGCCTGTTGGGGCGTTTTGGAAGTTGGGTTGGTTGCGGGAGGGCGCAGCAGACGATCGCGGCGCGCAGGCGCCCCAAATGCAAAAACCTCCGCGGCAGGACCGGCGGAGGCATCGCAAGTATCGTTGGTTGCGGGGGCTCGCAACCAACGATTTCTGCGGTTGGTCGAGAGCGTGGTGCCGAGGCTTGTGGCGTAGAAGGGGCCACACGTCGTGCAATGGGGACAACCGCGCTGTTTCAACCTTGGCGACGACAAGGGGTGAGCCGAGAAATCCTTAGCACACGATCCGCACACGCAACCGTCCCAACCGCATTCAATCGCTGCGGCTTCGGTCCAATCCTCCAGGGAAACCCCACATTTGCCAACGAAACGGCAAAAGCCTTGGTTTCTGGAAAAACGAACGAATTGGTCTTCAATCTCAGTTGACCCCAAAGGAGCCAAGCGAATCATGGCTGACCGAGTGCCTCCCAAACAATTCAAGGAACTTCTCCTTGTTAGGAGACGGTCTTGGCTGCAAAGCCGACTTCACCGGCGGCGAGAGAAATTTCGGCACTCCAGTACATTGACTGTTCTTTCAGGGTCAGTGCCATGACTACCTCTGCAACCTGACGATTGATCTCAATCAATTCGTTTCAATAACCTGAAGCTAGATTTGGAGCACTCAATAGAGCCTAAATCGGGGTCAATGTAGAATATGCCGCATGAGCCAAACAAGCAGGCCGCCGCGATGCAAGTTGCTGCGATTTTGTTATTCATTGCTGTGGTGTTCGCATTTTCCTTCTTTCAGAACACCGAAGAAGCCCATGTCATCCCATATTCTGAATTCAAGCAAAACATCGTAGCGGGTCTGTACGAAGAAGTTAGAATCTCGGAAGAAATGGTCGAGGCTGTGGCGTCCGGCGAAGTCTCAACCATTGTTAGAGCCGTGCTACCACCTGGAGGTGACCCATCCCTCTTGCCGCATTTGGAAGCGCAGAGTGTGGAGGTCACTGGCATTGCGCCGACTTCTGGCAATTTCTTGATCGGGCTCGTTCCCTGGGTCTTCATTATTGCCTTCTACATTTGGTTCGCGCGGCGCTTTTCCCCGTCGCTACCAGGGCAAAATCGCATGCAAGACTTGTTTGGTGGCCGTTTCACAAAGCCGGTGCAAAACGACCGGCCTGTGACTTTCAGAGATGTAGCTGGGCAAGATCAGGCAAAACAAGAAGTGGAGGAACTGGTCGAATTTCTGCGTGACTTCGAAAGATTTGACCGCGTCGGCGCAGAAGTTCCTCACGGTGTCCTTCTCATGGGGCCTCCCGGTACAGGTAAAACACTGTTAGCTAAAGCACTTGCAGGAGAGGCAAACGTGCCTTTCTTTTCGACGTCGGGATCAGAGTTCATCGAAGTCTTTGTAGGCGTCGGCGCAGGCCGGGTCAGACGCATGTTCGAAGAAGCTCGCAAACAAGCGCCTTCGGTCATCTTTATCGACGAGCTCGACAGTATCGGCCGCACCAGAGGAACTGGCCTGGGCGGCGGCAACGACGAGCGCGAACAGACACTCAACCAAATATTAGCGGAACTGGACGGCTTCTCGGGGAAAGATGCGGTTGTCGTATTGGCAGCCACCAACCGGCCTGACGTTCTCGATCCAGCGCTCTTGAGGCCAGGCAGATTTGATCGGCACGTGACACTGGAACTGCCGGACCAAGCCGCAAGAGAAGCCATTCTAAAGGTGCACGCTAAAGGCCGCCCGCTGGCAAACGACATCGATCTCAAGGCATTATCAAAAAGCTTGCCTGGGTTCTCAGGGGCGGATCTAAAAAACTTGCTGAATGAGGCGTCGATCCGTGCTGCCCGAAGAGAGGGCGGCGAGATCACCTCAGAGGACCTCACAGAAGCACGCGATAGGATCACACTTGGTACAGTCAGGACGCTGGCCATAATGCCGGAAGAAAAACACCGATTAGCTGTACACGAAGCCGGCCACACTGCCGTCGCTTACTATCAGCCAGGTGCTGACCCCGTGGAGAAAGTAACAATCATCCCTAGAGGCCGCTCGCTTGGCGGCACGCATATACTTCCGAAAGAAGAACGTCACACACTTGACCAGTCTTATCTGGAAACCCAGTTGGCCATCTTACTCGCTGGACAGGCCGCTGAAATCGCATGGCTGAAGACCGCCAGCTCGGGAGCCGACGACGACATCAACCGCGCAACGTCGCTTGCGCGAAGCATGATCAGCAGATGGGGTATGGCCGAGGAACTCGGCCCGATCAATCTCACGAGTGAAGAGGATCACCCATTCTTGGGACAATCAATTGCACAACCGAAAGTGTTCTCGGATAGGACTGCCGCCAAAGTAGATGAGTGCGTCATTGCGCTTCTCAAGAAAGCGCAGGCAACGGCGACGTCTGTCGTTGAAAAACATCGGGACGCCATCGACAGACTAATTTCGGAACTGGAACAGCGAGAGACGCTAGACGCCTCAGAAATTTCGAAAATACTGGAAACAGGTGGAAATATTTCTCGCTTGCCTGGCACAAGTACGTCTCACAAGACCGGCCACGAGTTCACATCTCAAACGAACAAAAGAACTTAAAGGAACCCACAAGCATGAAGGTCCGGAAAATCTCTGATCTCGTCGATTGGACGCGCCTGATGCACCACCTCCTTGCCGAGCATTTGGCAGCCAACACCGATCAAAATAAAGATGAGCTGGCAAGAATGCTGCTGGCATATGTGGCCGACCACGAGGCTGCATTGGCAAAGATCATTGACGGGTTCGAAGCGCGTGCCGACCCCAAAGCACTCAATACCTGGATGTATGACTATTTGGAACACAGGAAGGTCGATCTTGCCCGTTTGTCGGAACAACCCTTCTCGGAAATGACTTTCGATGAGATCTGCGGGTCAGTTTTCGACGCACACAATCAGGCGATAGAGCTGTATCGCGACTTGCTTGGTCGGGCAGATATTCTGGAAGCAAAAGAACTGCTTCGATCTCTCCTTTCAATTGAGGAGCACGAGACCATGCGGCTTGCCCAGCAAATCAACAGATCCCGCGTTAACTGAGGGTTTCAGATGCTACACTGGCTTACGCAGACAAAATGCAGGCCTAGCAACGTCAACCTTGATTTGTCTCAGCCCTGAAATTCTGCTCGCAGCCCCTACCCGTCGCTGCTACCTTAGCGCGACGAAGAACTAGGTTTCGGTCAAATGACGTCTGACATGGCAGCAATGACAGGTACCGCGTCGCAAAGACTTCGCCGTTCACTTAATACTCCGCTACTCACGCTTTACGGCCTAGGTGTGACCGTGGGTGCGGGGATCTACGTTCTCGTAGGAACAACGGTCTCGGTTGCCGGCGCTTACGCTCCCGTTTCATTTCTAGTTGCTGCGCTGGTCGTCGCCTTTACGGCCTTCTCTTATGCAGAATTGTCGACCCGCTTCCCAGTTAGCGCGGGGGAAGCGGCCTATGTGGAACACGGGTTCCAATCGGGTATACTGGCGACCGTTGTGGGTCTGGCAGTCGCCCTTTCTGGCATGGTTTCCGCCTCGGCAGTGGCAATTGGGGCTGCATCTTATCTTCAAAACCTAGTTCCTGGGTCAGAAACGGTTCTGATCATCGGTATCGTGGCCTTGATGGGTGCGGTCGCGCTTTGGGGCATCACGCAGTCAGTCGCAGTCGCGGCGGTCATTACTATAGTCGAGCTTGGCGGCTTACTCCTGGTGGTGATTTGGGGATTTGGCGCTGCAGAACCTTCAGGAATTGATTTGAGAGAGATGATACCGCCTCTCACCGGGCCGCACTGGGCAGGCATCGGAGCCGCTTCGCTGCTGGCTTTTTTCGCCTTCGTCGGCTTCGAAGACATGGTTAACGTCGCCGAAGAGGTCAAGGATCCGGTGTCCGTTCTTCCAAAATCAATTGTACTGACACTGATAATTGCGAGCATCCTCTATCTTGCGACAACGGCCGCCGTACTAATGGTTGTACCAATGGATGCGTTAGCCAGCTCAGCGGCCCCCTTAACCCTTGTTTTCGCGGGAGCGCCATCATCGATCCAGCAAAGCTTCTCTTTCGTTGCCATCGTTGCGACCGTTAATGGCGTGCTTATCCAAATGATCATGG
>JBCCYF010000065.1:0-23712 GCA_039190275.1 Pseudomonadota bacterium
CGCCGACGTTGCCGGGGTCATCCTGCTCTCGCCGAATTTTGAGGTTCAGGCCCAGGGTGCCGCGCTTCTGAACTGGCCGTTCGCGCGCAACTTTGTCCCGCTTGTGCTGGGAGAGCAGAGGTTCTTTGCACCCGAAAACACCGAACATGGGAAGTGGTGGACAACCCGGTATCCGACCCGCGCCCTCATTCCGATGGCGGCCACGGTGAAGGTTGCCAATGATTTAGACCATTCACGCATTACAACGCCGGCATTGTTCCTGTTCTCGGATGCGGATCAGGTTGTTCGGGCCGAACGGACCCGGGCGGTGGCGGCTGCCTGGGGTGGACCGGTCAGCCTTTGGCCGTTAGAGGCAGGCCCGAATGATGATCGGCAAAGCCATGTGATTGCAGGCAAAATCCTCAGCCCGGATCTGTCCAGCGAAGTGGTCAAACGCATTCTTGAATGGGTGCGTGAGCGTGGGTTGGCCAGATAACGCCCCGGGTGGTGTGCGCCTACAGGATGACGCCCATCACAACCATCGCCAGACCCAGCCCGGCCAAACCGACCGATCCCATGTTCAGCGCAACAAGCCCGTGAAGCTGGCTTCGCACTTTGTCCGCATCACCCGTTCCGCGAAGCGAGGCTGCCTTGCGGATGCACACCCCCAGGCCGACAAGCCCAAGTAGCGTCACGATCGTGCCCAGTATGATCAGCCAAGTCATGCCTGAGCCGCTATCCTACCGCTCCCCGTACCGCAAGCCCTTGCCGTGGTCCTTAGCCGCCCCTAGGGTGCCGCAAATTTCCTACCGTCGAAAGGTACCCCCCATGGACACCGTTGTCGAAGACACCGGCCCCGCCGAAAGTCACCGCGTTGCGGCCGCCGAGCTGCGCCAGTTCATTGAGCGTTTTGAGCGTCTGGATGCCGAGAAAAAGGACATCGCCGATCAGCAGAAGGAGGTTATGGCAGAAGCAAAGGGCCGCGGATATGATGTGAGAATACTGCGCAAGGTCATTGCCTTACGCAAGAAAGACCCTGATCAGGTTTCCGAGGAAGAAGCGGTGCTGGACCTCTACAAGGAAGCGTTGGGCATGTAGTGCGGCCTCTATGGCGCGGATGAATGGATCGCTGTGCGAAGACCATTGCGGGATCTGCCTTTTGCTTCCCATCGGGGTACATCCGCCCGATCCAATTTGAGTTTGTGTGACCGTGGCGGGGCTGCCGGCACAATGTGTTCTAGTGTGGAGCGACACATAAATTTGCCATCACGCACCGCTTAACCCGTTGATTTTCCGACGCCCAAAATTCCAGCTGCGCACTAACTTTACCATTTGCGACTCAAAGCATTGCCTCACAGCGAAGCAGGCGTTGGCCGGAGGAGTTGCACTGCGCGCAGATTGCCGGTCTTCCGGTAGATCAGTGCGGCCTTCGTCCGCCGCAATGAGTGCGTGCCGTAGCCGGACGGGTCGAGGCCGATCGCACTCACCCAATCCCGCACAAGCCGCGCGTACTGCCGGGTCGAGAGGTGCGGCGAGTCGTGGAAGCGGCTCGGGAACAAATCCGGACAGCCACGCATCTCGGGTGCCTCTACCCACGCCAGGACAGATACTCGCGTGTTCTCAGTGACTTCGAACTGGACAGGTCGCCCTGTCTTCCGTTGGATGATCGACACCCGATCACGGACTGCGCCGCCGACCACGAGGTCCGCAACCCCAAGCCGGACGAGATCGCAGCCCCTGAGCTTGCTGTCGATCGCTAGATTGAAGAGCGCGAGGTCGCGAAGATTACCCGCGAGCTCGAGCCGGGCGCGGATGGACCAGACCTGCTTCGGTCGCAAGGGTCGCTTCTGGCCGACCAGCCGCCCCCTGTTCCAGGGCATGCGCTTAGGTCTGACGGCAGGAAGTTGGCTTCTGGACATAAGGTTGCCTCCATCCAGCCCTCCCAGCCCAAGCGCCGACACCGCGTCGACGCCCCAGTACTGCCCCGCTGCCGAATAGCCGGATCCGAGCCGCGTCCCTCCTCTGATCCACTGCAGCGCTGCATGGCGGTTCAGAGCCCTTACTTCTGGATTTCTGCTATGCAGCCAACGGCGGCTCTTGGGTTTGACACTTGAGGCGATGGCATTTAGATAATTAGGTCAGGGGTCCGCAAGAACCCCGTGAGGCGCCAGCCCAATCTTGCATCCTTCCAGTTCTCGCTCTTTGCATGGAGGATGCTTTATGGCGTCGTACAATGAAATCCCAGTATCTGCTCTGGCCCGTCTGATCGGGACTACCGATTGTCCAATCCTTCTCGATGTGCGCATCGATGAGGACTTCGACGATGATCCGAGACTCATTCCAGGAGCTTACCGCCACCCGTTCAATACTGTCGTTGATCTTGCTGAAACGCTCAAAGGCCGGTCAGTGGTGGTCTATTGTCAAAAGGGCCTCAAGATTAGCCTTGGAGCTGCGGCCTTGCTGCGCGCTTCAGGGGTTAGTGCGGAAGTTCTCGAGGGCGGGCAATTCGCATGGAGAGACGCGAAGCTCCCGTTGGTGACGACGGACAGGCTGCCGCCGCTCGATGCGTCGGGTCGCACGGTGTGGGTGACGCGTCATCGCCCGAAGATCGACCGGATTGCCTGTCCGTGGCTCATCCGTCGTTTCATCGACCGAAAGGCACAAATTCTGTTTGTTGCCGCCTCGCAGGTGGGCAACGTGGCTGAGCGCTTCAATGCAACCCCTTTCGACATCGAGGATGTGTTTTGGAGCCATCGCGGCGAAACCTGCACGTTCGATACAATGATCGAGGAGTTCGGCGTCGGCCATGAGGCGCTTGAGAGATTGGCCGTGATCGTGCGAGGGGCCGACACGAACAGACACGATCTGGCACCGGAGGCCGCAGGTCTTCTTGCAGCTTCGTTGGGTCTGTCACGCATGTTCCGCGATGATCTGGAACAGCTGGACGCGGGTATGCTGCTTTACGATGCCTTTTACCGATGGGCGCGTGACGCGACGAACGAAGGGCATGACTGGCCTGCTGCTTCGACAAAGGCTTGAGTCATGAACAGTATGAATGATGTCCAGACGGACTTGGCTCCGTCTCTCTCCGCCGCGACACGCGTGTGGTGGAAAATCGGTATCCTGTCCTTCGGCGGTCCTGCAGCCCAGATAGCGTTGATGCATAAGGAGGTCGTCGAAGACCGCAGTTGGCTCTCCGAGCAGCAATTCCTGAATGCGTTGAGCTTTTGCATGCTGCTGCCAGGGCCGGAGGCGATGCAACTGGCTACATATGCCGGGTGGCGGCTTCACGGAACGATTGGCGGCCTGATCGCCGGGTTGCTCTTTGTCGTTCCCGGCGCTGCCGTGATCATGGCGCTTGCTGCGATTTATAGCATCTATGGCGATGTGCCGCTGGTGGAGGCGCTGTTCTACGGCATCAAGGCCGCCGTCCTGGTGATCGTGGTAGAGGCACTGTTGCGGGTCTCGAAGAAAGCGCTTTCGCAGCAGGTTCACTGGGTGATCGCCGCTCTGGCGTTTGTCGGGATATTCTTCCTATCGATCCCCTATCCACTGATCGTTCTCATGGCCGGCCTGTTCGGCTGGTTCATGGGAACCGCGGACACGGATCGGCAGGCCGTGGACATGGCGCATGTCTCGGTAGGCAAGACGGGCCTGACAATTGCCGCCTGGATGGCGATCTGGCTTCTGCCATTGCTGGCCCTCGGTTGGCTGGGCGCACCGGACCTTCTAGTCGAGGTCGGCAGGTTCTTTTCCACACTCGCCGTCGTGACCTTTGGCGGGGCCTACGCGGTTCTCGCCTACATGGCGCAGGATGTGGTGGTCCAATTCGGGTGGCTAACGGCAGGCGAAATGGTCGACGCGCTCGGGCTGGCGGAGACCACGCCAGGCCCGCTGATCCTGGTCACGCAGTTCGTAGGCTTTCTCGCCGGATTCAAGGAAGGCGGGCTTCTGCTTGGCCTGAGCGCCGCGTTTGTGGCGCTTTGGGTGACGTTCGCGCCCTGTTTCCTATGGATATTCGCCGGTGCGCCATACATCGAATGGATCTCGAACCAACCCAGACTGAGAGGAGCGCTCAAGGCGATCACCGCGGCTGTGGTCGGCGTCATCCTCAATCTTTCGATCTGGTTTGCGCTGCACGTGCTGTTCACCGATGTGAGCCGCGAGACCCTGGGCCCCGTGACCCTGTGGCGACCGGACCTTGCCACGATCGAATGGCTCGCCGTGGCGCTGTTTTTGCTCATCTGCTTTCTGACGTTCCGGCTGCACTGGGGGATTATCGGGATTTTGCTCGTGGCCGCGTTACTGGGGGCCGTGCTGAGACTGTTCCTGTGACCCCCAACCATTTCCCACGAGATTTTCGACCATTTGAAAGCACCTGAAATGACCAACACTCCCAAGCCCGCTGTCGATCCGAACCAAGAACACTTTGTGAGGGGACTTCCGTTCAAGGCGCACAAGATTGAAGGCTTCGCGCCTGAACTCCTGGAGCGCTACTACGAGGACACCTATGGTGGGTCCATCCGATCGCTCAATAAGATCGAGGCCGGGATTACGGCCTCTCGGCAGACCGGATCGCCGACAGCCGATCTTGAACCACTGATTGCGAAACAAGCAAACCTTGTCGATCTCATCGCCCTGCAGGAGGTGTTTCTTGCGGGTCTGGCCGATGACGGCGGTGACGATCTGTCTGGCGGCGAGCTGGAACAGGCGATCAGAGCCACCTTCGGCGATGTGTCCAACTGGAAGGCAGAGTTTGCCGTGTTGGCAAATGTGGATGGCACGCCTCCGGACTGGGTTGTTCTGGCCTGGTGCGAACGGTTCAAACGTCTGCAGAACGTTGCGTCGGTAGACAGGGTCTCGTCGCTCGACCTTCTTGTGATTGATCCATTGCCCGGCAGGCGATGTGCAGGGCAAATCTGCCGAGAGGGGACCAGCCTTCAACGTGAAGCAACTCAGTGATCTTGCGATACCCGTATCGACCGTATTGCTTTGCCAGCCGGATGATCGCCAGCCGCAGCGCATCATCGTCTCTCGGGGCCGGTTGGTATTGGAGGGAGCTCCGCGCAAGGCCAATCACCCGGCACGTCCGTCGCTCGGACGTCGCGAGCTTCTGACGTGTGTGAATGACGGCCTGACGGAGCTCCTCTGTGGACTCCCTCTCGGTGATTGCTTCGCATTCACCTGCCGGTCAGCGGGCCCCGGGCTTTAGGTGGTTCAGGCTTTCCTTCAGGATCAGCTTGTCCAGTTCGAGCGCGGCATTCGCCATTGTCACTCGGACCAATGGCGTTCCAATGGCGCGTTCTTCTTCAGCCGGGCGTTCTCTTTCTCCAGGCTCTTCATCTCCGACAACTGCGCGCGCCCCATCCCGCCAAACCGCTTCCGCCAGTTGTAATATGTCGCATCGCTGATCCCAACGCTGCGGCACGCTGAGGCCACATCGTCGCCTGCCGCCAGCTTCAACTCGATCTCACGCAGCAGCTTCAGCACGTCTTCGTCTGAATGCCGTTTCCTCGCCATGCCAAATCCCCCTCTCCCGGCCAATGTAATGGCCCAGTTTTAGGGGGGAAGGACAGGGCGCATGTTTCGCGACGCCATGGGCCAGCGCGTAACCCGCCACAGCGGCAGGCACCGCAAAGAGACCGAGCGCGCCGAGGCGCAGGAACGGGTTCCGTGCGAATCCGAGAATGGCGATCACGAACATGACAGAGAGCGCCGCCCCCGCCAGTCCGGCGAGGAAGGACAGGCCGAAACCGGCACCGCCCTCATGCACCTGCAGGAACGCGGCGATCCCGGCCATGACCGGCAGCGCGAAGACCGCGAAGCGGAAGGCCAGCACACCAAGAGCGATGGACAGAGAAATGGCAAGAAGAACAAGCGACATGGACGCCTCCATGGGTCTGTGATTGTTGGGATCACGACAGGCTGTCCAAGTGTGCGCACCGCCTGCGACTATGCTGCTTCGCCGGTTCTCCTGACTGGATTGTGCCCCAGGATCATGTCTTTCCCAAGCCGAGCGATGAATGAAAAACACTTGAGGCGCGTCGCTTGCAATACAGCGTACACGCCGCATAGTCATTCAAACCAGATAAGCAAAGCTCCCCCCTTAGCTTACCACGCCTCTGGTTCCAAAGAATTCTGTTCTGGCACAGATCCTTTGCTGGCGGGTGCCGCGGCTCAGCGGAAATTACGTTCGACAACGAATGTAGAACTAAACACTCTAATAGATGAGCTGGAATTTGGAGAATTAAAGTATCAAAATGTTTTGAAATAAGAATGTATGTAGACGTCAGAAACACCTTAATCGCTTCAGGCCTTGCGCTGACCGATTAACCTTGCTTACATCATGTGAGATACCAATTTGATTCACGCGCTCTTGTGTAATTGAAGGGCATTTTGGCATTTTAGGACGCATGATGAAAGTACAGAAGCTTTTCAATCTCCGCCTCCTTTCCCTCGCCCTGGCCACGACCTTGCTGGGTCAGGCGGCCACGGCGGCGTGTCACCCCCGGCTGACCGGTGAGTTTGCCCAGGCGATGCGAGAAGCGGGACGCACGGGAGACTTCCGGGCCCCCACCGAGAAGTTTGGCCGCAGATATGAAGCGCTGATCGGGCTGCCCTGCGATCCCGAAGACCTGCAAGCCGCGCTGGAAGCCCAGGGTTGGGAGAAGTTTGGCATTCGTGAGTTTGTCAGTACAGAGGCGAACACGGTCAGAGTGAGCTTGAACATGAGATGGAGACGGCGGGGCTTGATGGGATTTCTGGTCGGCGGCAACTCTGCAGGCGTAGAGGTTATCTTTGAAGATGGAGAAACAGTAAAGTTCGGAGCTTTACCCAGAAAGTAGGGATATTTGCATGCCAATATATGTAGAGGCTAGAAATATTGAAGATTTCTATGGCCTTATTGGCGGCCACATGTACCTTTTGTGGATCCCGACCGATGCCGAGAATGACATTGACCGGTGGCGAACAATCGGCGTGTTTCCGGAGATTGAGGGCCCGTTTGGCCCCTGGGGGCTGATCGTGGCCGACCGAACTGGTGGCCCAGGTGAAGCCGGTGATTTTCGTGAAGCGCGGGATTCCTACCTGGAAGACCCGATCTTTGAGGGCCAGAACCAAGAGACTTACCAGCCAACGCCTCAGGAACTGGAGCAGATGGCCGAAAAGCGGGGGCGCCAACCGAAAGATATCTGGAAGGTCCCCTTGCTTGGACGCTAGTGTGGATAGAGGAGATTGTAATTATGCTTAACAGGATGGGTCAAGCGTTCGCCACGGTCACGACACTGCTGCTAGCGACGATTGCAAATGCAGAGTGCAAGCAGCCATCCGAGAGGCAATTGATAGACCTCGCAATCGACTTATCATTTCAACGGCAGGCCGGATTTGCGTCCACTCTAGATCGCACTGGGAACCGAGTTTTTGTTAGGTACAAATTATATCCTGATTTAACCACATATCTGGCAAAAAATAGTAATTGCTGCGAGATCGCAACAAGAGAAGCAAGATCGGAGATCGTGCCTCCAGATCTAGCGGATCGACTAAACTATTTTGGTTCAGTTAAGGTTACAACAAATAGGATGCTTATGTCCGAGATGCCAGATGTTTATGATGAAACCCATCTTAAAATTTCGACGAAGTTCTATCACTTTGACGACTGCGGCAATGAGATTCGGGTGAATTAGGCAAGCTTAACAGAAATGACTTTAGACATTCAGAAAGGTATTTTTGATGACGACTCAGCTTAAGGATGTGGTTGAAACGCTTCTTTTTGGCAATGGCGGCCGTCCATCAAATCTTGTTGATGAAGCGTTGATCGGCAGATCCTTAAGAGGTGTCGTAGACATAGATATAACAACACATATGAATAATGAGGGACGGTTTGTTACAGCGTCGCAATTTGATCTGGTTGAGAATTTCTTTGATGCGAACTTTGACCTCGGCTCTTTATTCAGCAGCACCTCTCATGGATTGCCGGAGCCTTTCTCTTCGCTAGATTTGCCTACGCCGCTGTGTCACTGGCCGGCCTCCCAGTTGTCCGCTCCGTTTCTTGGATTGTTGGATTTGCCGCTTGGGGTTACCTGACCTGGATGGTCCTTGGTGCTCTTGGCGCATAACCAGCTGCAATCACCAGACATAGACATATCTGCTCAAAGGCAATTCGGATCATGTTCAGGACCATTGTAAGCCGTCACCAAACACGTGCAGGTTTTGCACAACTGGTACGACACATAAATTGCAGCAAAACGCCCTGATCAAAAAAATTTCGCTCAAATTGTCGAAATCCCCCCTCTCCCATCCGTTTCTCTTGTGAAGGCAGCCAAGCCTTCTGAAACCGACAGAGGAGAAAGACATGACGACCCGGTTGTGTGCGCTGGCACTTTTGGCAGCGCAGATTGCCCCAGCCCAGGCGGATGAGTTTCGCCCCGCGGCAGACCTCGAAGCCCTAAACGGAACCTATCGTAGCACAGCGCCCGAACCCTGGTATGGCGGCTATGGTGTACGTGAGTTCGTGATGGAGGACGGGCATTGGAACCTGATTTTCACCCACGCCATGGATCCCGGAATGGTCCACCGCACGTTTCAGTATCGTGCCGGTGGCCCCTACGAAATTCTGAACCCATCAGCGGATGTGGATGGCGCGCATCAGGGTCTATTTACCTATGATTGGAAGCATGTGACGCTTCTGACAGATGATCCTGAGTTGCAAGCTGCCTACGGCCTTGCGGCCTGCGACCTGACGGTGAACCTCGAAGCGGACATCAGTGAGACCGGCTGCGGCCACTGGCAACCAATCGCGGCCTGCGGTGCCGACTACGATCTGCTGGCACTGAACGACGACGGGCTATTCTGGGGTGTGCGAGCCGCAGACAACAATCAGTGCACTCCGGATCGGACACCGACCGCCCTTTTGCCGGCGGTCGCCCCATTCGGCGGAGGCGCGTGATGCCTGTTGACTTCGAAACGTTCTGCTTTGTTGCCGCGCCAGTTGATAAGGTTTGGGATGCGTTGACCAAGGCGGATCAAATCGAGGCCTATCACCCTGCCGGCATGCATGTGCAAGCGCTGCCTGAAGGAGGGCAGGAATTGAAACGCCCCGAGGATGGGACGACCTTCATTCGTGAGGCACTAGTTGCCAGCGATCAAGGCAAGCGATTGGAACTGACATTCGAGCCTGTTTGGGTCGATCCTCCCGCCACGCCCTCAAAAGTCGTGTTCGAGCTTTCAAGCGAAGGGACGACGACCAAAGTCCATCTGACGCAAACGGATTGCGCCAGCTTCGGGATCGGCGACAATTGGGACAGGTTTCTCAGCTCGATGAAGTCTTGGCTTGAGACGGGCCAAAGCCTGCAAACAACGCCAAAGGCCGCATGAGCGCAAGATCGGTCCGTGCTCCAGGGCGCGGACCTTTCAGACAAAAGGGAAGAAAGAAATGCAGTACATCCTGATGAACTACACCAAACCGACAGATCACCGCACGGCAGACGACATTGCCAAAGCTGCGGACGGCGAGCTTTGGGGTGCCTATACCAAAGCTCTCGTAGAGGCAGGTGTTCTTGTGGGCGGAGAAGCTTTGCACCCATCAGGGTCGGCCACAACCGTGCGCATGGACGGCGAGACGCGTGACATTCACGACGGACCATACGCCGACACTAAGGAACAACTCGGTGGGTTCTATGTGATCGATGTACCCAATCTGGATACCGCGCTTATGTGGGCTGCGCGCAACCCTGCCGCAGCTAGCGGCGCAGTCGAAGTCCGCCCGGTTGTCCAACGCGGATGAGCCCGGCGGCGCGCGAGGTCGAACGCGTCGCGCGGCTGGCTTACGGCCAGCTTGTGGCTCGACTTGCCGCACACACGGGGCGCATTTCCGAGGCCGAGGACGCCCTGTCGGACGCGCTCTTGCGCGCGCTTGAGACCTGGCCTGCACAAGGCGTCCCACCCAACCCGGAAGCATGGCTGATCACAACGGCTCGGCGTCGGATCACAGACAGATATCGCACTGAGCAACTCGCCATCACCTATGAACAGGAACTTACAGTCTTGGCCACGAGAACTGAGGAACATCCCAGCACGCTGGACCCTCGTATAGGATTGATGTTTGCCTGCGCGCATCCTGCCATCGACGCAAAGATGCGCGCGCCGTTAATGCTGCAAACCGTCTTGGGTCTTGATGCGCGGCGCATGGCTTCGGTTTTCTTGACGTCGCCTGCAGCGCTCGGACAGGCGCTCAGCCGTGCCAAACGCAAGATTGAAGAGGCTGGGATTGGATTTGTAAGGCCGCAAGTGGCCGACGAATATCGCAAGCGGGTCGATGATATCTTGCAAGCAGTCTACGCCGCCTACGTCGTTGGCCATAACGCGAGCGGCAGTGACGACGACAAGGCGGGTGCCTTGGCGCAAGAGGCGTTGTGGCTCGTCAGCACGATTTGTGATGCTCTGCCAGATGCTGCCGAGGCACATGGGCTTTTTGCACTGATCCTCTTCACAGAGGCGCGTACGAGCGCCCGGGTCGATCCCAAGACCGGCGCGCTGGTACCATTGGGCGAACAAGACGTGACACTGTGGCATTCCGAAATGTTGGCCGATGCTGAGGCAGCGCTTGGCAATGCGCAGCGGCATCTGAGCCTGGGTCGGTTTCAGCTGGAAGCTGCTATTCAAGCAGTACACGCTCATCGCCGGATCTCCGGGCATACGGATTGGCCGGAACTGGCCAAACTCTATGAGGGCCTCACCGCAATTACGGCGAGCCTTGGTGCACACGTGGGGCAAGCTGCGGTCGCATTGGAGGCGGACGGACCTGCGCGCGCGCTGGACCTATTGGACGCCTGCGCTGCTCGCGCCCACGACTATCAGCCCTGGTTCGCCACCAAAGCGCATGCACACGCCCGGCTGGGTCAGAACGAGGCCGCAATAGCGGCGTTTGAACACGCGATGGTTTTGGCCACTGACCCTGCGGCGCGCGCCTATCTAGCGAAAGCCCGCAACAAGCTGATGCAGTAGGAGACCAACAATGCCCACCATCATCATAACGGGCGCCCGCGGCGGGATCGGTGCTGCCACCGCCCGGAGGTTTGGCAAAGCGGGCTGGAACGTTGTGGGTACCAGCCGTGATCGCAATTCGGATTGGCCGCTCGACATCACATCCGAAGCGGAGTGCCATGCACTAGTCGAACAAGTGGTTGCCCAGTTTGGCAGTCTGGACGCCGTGTTCAATAATGCAGGCTACGCGCAGATGGGTGCGTTCGACAGCTTTTCGCTGGACGCGCATCGCGACATCCTTGCGGTGAACCTCATCGGTCCAATGACACTGACCGCTGCGGCTCTGCCGGTGATGCGAGTGCAAACATCAGGCACCCTGGTGCACATGGGTTCGGTCGTGAGCCATTTGCCTGCACCCTTCATGGGGTCCTATGCCGCCGGCAAACATGGGTTGGAGGGGTTTTCCAAGACGCTTGATCATGAGTTGAAGGGCAGCGGGCTCCGCTCGATCCTGGTCCGTGCAGGCTTCATGCGTTCGAACATTGACGCGAACATGTCCTTTGCGAATGCTGAAAGCGATCGTAGACCCGAAGAGGTGTCAGTCACGCAAAGCGTCGAGGCCGCGTTGTCTAACCGATGAACCTTATCGCCGCCAGCAAAACTCTAGAAACTTCGCAGCCAGGCGCTGACACCAAAGACCATTAAGACTAAGAGAAAGTCCATGGCATTTGAATTCCCTAACGGTTTTGACCCACAACCCTCTTTGCTAAGCGAAGAGCTTGATTTAGGCCCTCTGCAAAACGGTGATCGGGCATCGCTTGCAGATGCAGCAAACGACCCGCTGATCTGGGCAGGTCATCCTGCGTCTGACCGGCATGAAGCCGCGGCGTTCGATCCATATTTCGACATGTTGCTTTCGTCGGGATCTGCCTTGGTCATCCGCGAGACAGGAGACCGCGTTATCGGGTGCTCGGTGTTCTATACGGACACAAACGCACCCTCACGCCTGTCCATCGGGTTCACTTTCCTGGTTCGGGACCATTGGGGAGGCAGCACAAATCGTCACGTGAAGAGGCTCATGCTTGGGCATGTATATGAAACGGCCAGCGAGGCCTGGTTTCATATCGCGCCGACAAATATCAGATCGCAAACCGCCACCACCCGCCTCGGCGCGGTCTTTACACATGAAGATGACATCGATCTTGGTGGCGGCACTCAGCGTTGGAGATGCTATTGCCTGACCGCAGAGGCTTGGAGCGCCGCAGAACTGCAGATGCACCGCTCCCAAAAATGACGTGATCGCAAGATCTGGAAATCCTCTAGATCACCCCCAAAGCCACAATCGTCAGCAGAGCTGCCAGTCCTACCAATGCCTGTAGAAACGCCCCACACGACAGAGCCAAAAGGGCGGGGCCTTCGCTTGTATCACCTTGCAGGAGGTCGCGACGAACCAACCAGTAGTAGCTGTCATTCGGCAGAATGGTCACGAACGACCCCAGGCAGATCGCGAACACTGCGGCAATCTCGCTGACGTCACTGGCGAGCACGATGTGGGCTGCAACCGGGGCGACGGCAGCGAAGGTTGCCATTGAAGAGCCCTGTATCACCTTGAATGCAGCTGAGAGCACAAACAAGGCAAGCAGGGTTAGAGCAGCCGTGTCGCGCGGCATGATCGCCTCAAGAGGAACCAAGTCCGTCAGCACAGAACCGAACGCGCTGGCGGCGCCAATCACCAGCAAAAGCGATCCGGTCCGGTTCACCGCGCTCTCTAGGCATGCCCGTCTCTGTTCGACCGAAGTTTGCAGCAGGGCGAGCGTCGCCGCGAGGATCAGCGCGCCTTTGGGGGTGAGGAAAAAATCGATTGCGCCACTCTCGGTTCCACCGATCCCGGCGCCAAGGAAAAGAAGGCCGGCAATGACGACAAAGGGCGCAAAGGTCAGCAGCAGGCGGCCTTCTACGGGCTCAGTTTCGGGCACGATTGGTTGGGCCTGCGTTCCGAACACTGTCCGTCCCCACAAAACGCCTGCCGCCCAGGTGGGAAGTGTCAAAAACACTCCGCACAGCAGAAGGGCGACCGGTTCGACACTGGTGGTGCCGCTTAGCCCAAGGCCAGTCGCAACGATCAATGGGCCCGCCGGATACAAAAGTTTGAAACCTGCATAGGAGCCAAACGCCGTCGCAAGTTTGTACCGACCGGCGGCTGGGGACAAAGCGGCATAGGCGGTGTCCGGACAGATCATTGCCGACCCGGCAAGTGGTGAGGTCAGCGCAGCCGTACGCCCGGCCGTCTCGGAAGAAATGTTGCGCACTGACAGCGCCGCCGCGATAGTGAACGAGGGCAGAAGGATCAGGGCGAATTCACCAAGAGCACGACCAAAACCGACATTGTATTGATGTGCAAGTTCGTCGGCCTCAAGCCCGCCAATCAGGCCAAGGACCACTGTCAGCAGGACCATCCAAACCACCAAGGGCAACTCGGGCAAGTGGTTCTTTACGACCGTGAACGTACTTGGGGAGTGAGATGCATCTGACATGGGACAATCACCGGTTTGGAACGAGCAGGAAGCGGACTGGCTCGACGAGCATCCGCGCACCAAGGCTCAGCATGGTCGCGCCTGCAAAGCCATTGCCATAGCGAGACAGGCTTTGTGCATTGCGTCCTTTGATAAGCAGCCCTTTGATCGCGATAGACACCAGAGCCAGAAGCGAGAAACACACCAAATCGTTGAGATACATGAGCAGCCCCAGGATGAGGATTTGCGTGCTGAGATTGCCAAGTTCTGGTGCAACGAATTGCGGGAGAAACGACGTCAACAATACAAACATCTTTGGGTTACCAAGGTTGGTCATAAGGCCCTGTTGGAATGCCGCGCGATAGGGCTCTGTCAAACGCTTAGGCGCGCTTGGCGACACCGGGTTGTCGCTTGGTTCACCGGCGTTTATGCCGCGCAGCATCGATATGCCGAGACAGACCAGGTAGAGAGCGCCCAAGGCCCGCACTGCCATCCAGACTGCGGGCGATAACGTGCTGACCCATTCCAAGCCAAGGGCAACGGCGGGAACCAAAGCGAGCCCCGCAGCTACTACGCCAAGGATCGCCGCAAAGGCGTGGCGGAAGCCTTGGGCGAGCGCGCGTGACACGATGATGATGCTGTCCGGGCCGGGGCTCAGAAACATCAAGGCATGAATGCCCAGCATAACGATGACAAGGTTGAGGTCCATGGAAGGCCACCCGATTGACATGTGAGATGCATGCGCGCTCTCGGCTATTCTGAGCACACGCATCTGGCTTCGAACTGAAGATCTGCCAGCTCACGCTGGTTCATGCGCATCAGATCCGGATGGGACAGCGGATCTCTGTAGGGTTTCGAACATTGGCTGGGCATGCCGGATGCAAACCCGCTGTCGCGACCGGGCCGAAACCAAAGGTTTCTTATCTTCATGTTGCCCTCCATTGCTGTGCCCATATGTGCAGGGGCCGCTGGTCAAACGGCCACTGCGCAATAGTGTTGGCGGCTTGATGGTGGCCGCCGATGCCATTGACATTGCGCGTGTGGAGGTGAGAAACAAATTCAATACCGAGGCAGAGCATAAGTGAGGTTTATGGGTGGCCACACGAGATCTACCGCCCCTGCCCGCCGTTCGCGTCTTTGACGCGGCCGCGCGCCACGGATCGTTCACGGCTGCAGCAGATGAGTTGGGCATGACGCAAGCTGCCGTCAGCTATCAGATGAAAATCCTCGAAGAACGCGTGGGCGCAGCGGTGTTTGAGCGCTATGCGCGTGGTGTTGAATTGACACCTGTCGGACGCCGTCTTTTTCAGCGCGTGTCTGCGGCACTCGACATCTTGTCCGACGCCTATGGTGATGCGAAGGGCGCAAATGAAGGGACTTTGACCATCAACGCGATTCCAACCTTTGCAACCAACTTTCTGGCGCAGCGGCTTGGGGCGTTTCAGTGCGAGAATGCAAATCTGGCCGTGCGCCTGGAAATCAGTGAGGCGTTGACCGACTTCAACCATGACAAGGTCGATGTCGCGATCCGGGGTGGACAGGGCAAGTGGGACGGGTTGATCAGTCACTTGCTCTTGCCAACAGTGTTCACGCCAATGTTGTCCCCGGCCCTTGCCGACAGAATTGGTGGCGTGACCAAGCCGGAAGATTTGATGAAGTTACCGCTCCTGTCTGACGGTGATCAGCAATGGCAGAGTTGGCTTTCGAGTTATGGGTTGGGCAGCACTGCAAGTCCTCATGCCGCAGTTCATTCCCTTCAGTCGCAGATCATTGAAGCTGCATCTGCCGTATCGGGAAATGGCGTTGCGATGCTCACGCCCGCGTTTTTCCAAAACGAGTTGGAGCGCGGCCAATTGATACAACCGTTCGAGCATCTGGGGGATGATGGCAGTGGGTACTGGCTGGTCTACCCCGAAAGCCGTCGGAATGCGCACAAGATCAAGCGCTTTCGGTCTTGGTTGGATAAGGAAACACGAGCTTGTCGAAAAAGCTAAGGCATCAGTCAATTTAATATATCGGTCAGGCAATTTGTTGGCCCCATGGGCGGCATCTATGCGACGGTGCCTGTACGATCTTATGGAAGGCCCGCCGGCATGTTGAAAATACTGGCTCCTGCGTCTGTTTCTTCCGTTCCCCCGCGGTATGCGGGGATTTTTGCGCATGGCACCGTGTTGGATGCTCCGGCCCGGCTTGTCTTCCTGGCAGGCCAGATTGGCGTAAGTCCGATCGGCGTGACCAAAACCGATTTTGCAGAACAGACCCATCAGGCGATGGACAATGTCGAGGCCTTGCTGCGAGAGGCCGACCTCACGCGGGACGACATTTTGCGGGTTGTGTACTACGTCACGGATCCCGAAAACCTTCAAACGCTGAGTGATCTGCGCCAGGAGCGCTGGAGTTCGAAGGCTGCACCGGCCGTGACAACGCTTGTTGTTGCTGCCTTGGCGGCACCTGATCTGCTCGTTGAAATCGAAGTAACAGCGGGAAGCAACACACAATGACCTTGCCTGACATTCTGACCTTCACACTCGTCGCCGCGCTTCTAGTGATGTCGCCGGGACCGAACGGGGTTCTGATCGCGAAAACCGTCCCGACATCTGGGCGGGCGGCGGGTTTCGCCAATGTGGGTGGCTTCGTTCTGGCATTCTACGTGCACGGGGCTTTGTCCGTTCTGGGCATCTCACTTTTGCTGATGCAATCGGCGCTGGCCTTTTCGATCCTTAAACATGCGGGGGCGGCATATCTCATCTGGATCGGGGTGAGATCGCTGCTTTCTGCCTTTCGGAACGAAGCGCAAGCGGTGCGCAATACCCCGGCCCGGCGTCAACGTTCGCTCGCCCCCGCCTTTGTCGAAGGGTTTCTGACAAACGCCTTGAACCCCAAAGTGTCGATGTTCTACCTCGCGGCCTTTCCGCAATTCACCTCGATCGGGGATACAACTGCCCTGTCGTCTTTCCTGCTGGTCGCGATCCACTCGGCTCTGAATGTGATCTGGTTTGGGGCCATGGTGCTGCTACTGGATGGGCTGACCGGGTGGACGCAAAGCGCCGCCGCGCAAAGGGTTCTGAAGCTTTCCATCGGGGTCGTCTTCATCGGGTTCGGCGCCAAACTTGCTAGCTTGAACCGCGGATAAGGGCCGCGTTCCCGAACCGTTCTTCACATGCAAAGGAAGGAGGCAGATCATGCCACTGGTCCACATCTCACTCATCAAAGGAACACCGGACGCACATAGAGCGGCCATCCTCGATGGCGTCTATGAGGCGATGCGACAAACATTCAATGTGCCCGAAGACGACCAGTTCATCACGATCACCGAACACGACCCTTCGAACTTTCGCTATGGGAAAACCTATCTCGACATTGAACGAAGTGACGATGTTGTATTCATAAAGATCAGCGCGATGCAAAGCAGGACCATTGATCAGAAGAAAGCGCTATATGCGCGTTTGGTGGAGCTTTTGAACGAAAAACCGGGACTGCGCACCGAGGATGTCTTTGTAAACATCATCGAAGGCGCGAGAGAAAACTGGTCTCTGGGCAACGGGCTTGCTTCGTATGCCTGAGCGGGTGGTGCTATGTTGATCGATGCGAACACGCCATCAGAATACCTGGATCAGCTGGAAGATGACTGGCGCCGTTCAAAGCTGTTGGAAATTCGGGACGTGATCAAGGCGCAAGCGCCAGAGCTCGAAGAAAGCATTCACTACAAAATGCTGGGATACGGGATCGGTGATGACTACGTGTTTCACCTCAATACGCAGCGTGCCTATGTGAGCCTCTATGTCGGCAACATTTCCAAGATCGATCCCGAGGGGGAGCTGGTGAAGGGTTTGAACATAGGAAAAGGCTGCATTCGGTTTAGCAAGTTAGTGGATGTTTCCTCTACGCGTATAGACGATTTTGTGGCGCGCGGATTTGAGATCTGGCAACAAGGGGGCGATGTGGACTGCTAACTGGTTCACTGTCGCTCCCCGACGCAGATCGCTGGCGGTCTTCAAGCACAGGCTGTGACCTTTTCCATTCACGGAGTTTGCTCTAGCAGCGAATGTCCGGAAAGCGGGCTGCGACTGCAGCAATCCAGTCCATGGTTTAGTGACCGCTTCGGGCCGTGTGCGCCGGAGTTCAAGGTCGCGTTGGGTCCAATGCTGCGCCGCCTCTGACGGCAGCTCTGAGCCCAATCTGTGAATTCGGATTCTCCGCTGCGTGCGCGCGCAGCTTGAATTTTGTTGTATGCGCTTCCTTGTTCGCAGGGCGATGCGGTGAGAAAACCGGCTATTCGTCCCACTTCAGCGAAAGCCCGCCAGCCAAAGCGCAAGGTATGTGATTTTGAGGTGAGCCATCTCTAAGAGGCTACAGCTCAGCTTAAATGCTGACGCAGCCGCTTTCTATCATCATTCAGGCATGTTATTTGCCGCTATGTCGTTAGCGATCAATCACGTACATCATTTCACCCATTTTGCATAGGGTGAAAAGGCGTGCGCGGCATAGGCTGACACCTTTCCATATGACCCCACCGATTGGAGTGGGGTCGCCGCTCCTTCGGCAAACCAAGGAGCACAGTATGACGACAAACAGAGCGGATGATAGCGCTTGCGAGACAACCGAGAAGCGGTTGGCGGCTGACATCTTCATCCGAGCAGTAGAACCGGAAGACGCGCCCGGCGTGACGGCTTTGATGAACCTGCCTGGTTATCGTTGGGGCACGATGCGGCTGCCTTACCAGAGTGTCAGCACAACGCGGCAAAAGATGTCCCCAAGCGGGCAGAATTTCGTATGCCTCGTGGCCACCTCGAACGAAGAAATAGTTGGAATGGCCTTTTTGAGGCGCTTTGAGGGACGTCGATCCCATGTCGGCGCTGTCGGTATGGGCGTTCACGACGACTACGTCGGAAAGGGACTTGGAACGCGCTTGTTGACGTCATTGCTTAAGGTGGCCGACGATTGGTGGGCGTTGCGTAGGATCGAACTGACCGTAAACGCGGACAATGCACCCGCTATCGGTCTCTATGGACGCATGGGATTTGAACGCGAAGGTGTGTTGCGAGATTATGCTTTACGTGGGGGTGAGCTCATCAATGCCGTCAGCATGGCACGCTTGGCGAACGGGCCTCGGTCCGCAAAGAGTAACGACACATGATCAATACTACCCGCCTGACCTTAAGGCCGTTTCGCGATGATGATCTTCAAAAAGTCTCAGCTATCCTCGGCGATCCTAACGTCATGGTTTTCAGCGACGATGGTCCGCTTGATAATACAGCCAGCCGAGACTGGTTAAATCGGGCAATACAATGCTCCGCGGATCACAGTCTGCCACTGATGTTGGCCATTTGCCTGAAGCCTGACGAGCGATTAATCGGATACGTTTCACTCGGAAACGACCCTCACCGAGTAAGCGACGGTGAAGCAGAGCTCGGTTTCCGTTTGGCCAATGATTGCTGGGGGCGTGGGATTGCGACCGAGGCCGTGCAGGCCATGGTTGCGCACGCAACACGCCTGCCCAACACACAATCCATCATTGCCATCGTCGATCCAAACAATCGGCAATCAGTGCGCGTCTTGCAGAAGATCGGCATGGCGTATGAACAGGATGTCATGTTCGAGGGCCACGACTATCCCGACCATAAGTTCGGCATGGAGCTGGCCACAGCAGCGCATTGATCACTTCGGCGGGTAAAAGATGGCTCCTGGCAAGTATGCGCGCGGCAAATCCATTCCGATGGGCAACGCGCGACCCATTTCTACATGATCTGGAAGAAGATGTGTGTGCGGCCCAGCGGGTGAAATCGCTTCAGGGGGTGGGATTTGTCCCTGGACTTCGATGCGCCCGAGCGCGCTTTGGACAACGCGCGTCGGGCTTTGCGCGATGAGTGGACCAGCGATCATTGGGAGAGCCTGCGCAAACGCGAGGCCCATGGAACCATCAAGCGCCTCTTGCGCGGCTCCTTTACCCAATCGGACACAGAAACGTCCCTCTTTTCGAGCCAGCCCAAGGTCGTAGAGTTTGCTGTTTGTCTCCAGCAACAAAGCATCGGTATCCGGACCTAAGTCCTCAACTCCTGAGGCGACAGGCAGACGCCCGCGTTCTCGTTTGACCGCAAGAACAATCCGAGGCTCACGCCCCCAATCGGGCGGATCAAATGTCAGTGCGCGAATGTCATCGTTGATTTTCACCCGCACTGCGCCGTTCTGCGTGTAGGCGGTGATGTCGTCACCATCGACACGCACATCAACATTTGCATGCTGCGCTGCCGTGAATTCAGCGACGGCTCCAACAACTCCGATCACCCAGGTGCCGCGTCCGGCTTCCAGCGTTGAGGTTACAAAGGAGCGAATATCGTCTGTGGTCCATGGCAGCCTGCGGCACGTGACGCCCAGCTCTTTCAAACGCCCCGGTATTTGATCCCATACCTTTTGCCGTGCTGCTTCCGACTGTACACGCCACCCATCCATTTCTTCGCCGGTACGTCCACAACCCAAGCACCAGCCTGTGGCTTCATCGAGTTTGCATATACCTGTGCAGGGACTTGCGATGTTCATGACACCATCTCTTTTGCTGGGGCAAGGGCAGCCAGGATCGCGTCCAATCCATCGGTGAGTGCCGCTGGCCCGGGTTGAAGGATGAGAGGGGACTTGATCTCGATGATCCGGTTGTCGCGGACTGCTGGGATGGTGTCCCATCCGGGTCGCGCCGCGATTTTCTCGGGTCTTACTTTCTTACCGCACCACGACGCGAGGATGACGTCAGGGGCCGCCGCGATCACTTGGTCCGAGGTCACGAACCGATCCTTCGCCGCACCTTGCTCAGCCAAACCCGGAAAGACGTCTTGGCCCCCTGCAATCTCCACCAGTTCTGAGACCCAGCGGATGCCGGAAATCATAGGCTCGTCCCATTCCTCAAAATAAACTTTGAGGCGCGGGTGCTGCTGTGCGTTTGCGGATATGGTCGCCAGTCGTTGTTCGTAGTGGTCTGCTAAATGGGCAGCTCGCCGTCCTTGTCCTACAGTTGCCCCAAGATGGCGGATCATAGCCAGGATGCCTGCAATGTCCCTTTGGTTGTAGGCCATGACGGCAACACCTGCCCGGATGAGCTCGGCGGCAATATCCGCCTGTAGATCAGAAAACGTCAGAACGAGATCGGCGCAGAGTGCGAGGATCTTTGGAATGTCGGCAGAGGTAAACGCGGACACGCGTGGCTTCTCTTTGCGCACCCGCTTGGGGCGAACCGCGTAACCAGACACCCCAACGATACGGTCCTCTTCACCCAGCAGGTAGAGTGTTTCGACCGTTTCCTCGGTCAAACAAACAATGCGCTCTGGTGGAAACGTGCGCATGGTCTACAGGACATCCCGGCGCGCTTTGGCCCCGCCGCGCCGGGCGGGGCCAGGCAGTTTCAACTCCAAAGCTTTGAGAGGGGATGCCGTTGATTCAACGAGCAAGTGACAAAAAACATCGACTGCTGGTGAGGTGCTGATGAAGGGTTGCGCCAACTCATAGGCCTTCATGGCTTCATTGAAATAGCCAGCGTCGCCTTTCAATGCACCGAGCCACTGAGCATAGCCAAGATGCCCCATCTCTTGCGCGATGTGATCAGGAACATATCCAACATCCAGTTGTGAAAGTGTCCGTTCTAAAAGCATGGAAGATCTCCAATGCAGCGTTGGTCGTAGGTCATCATGCGTTGACAGAGCGCTGTGAGGTGATCGCTATTGGTCGGGCCATGCCGATGCGGGCACCGATAACCTGGACAAGAACCAAAGCTGTGAAAGCCAAAGCATTGGTCCAGAATATGAACCATAAGACTGCCGGGGCGAAGGCGATTTCGGAAGCGCCTAAGACGAGACTTGCCAGGAAGACTGCACCTTGTTGAGATGCCCACGCGGCGATGAAGGCAATGGGCAAAAGTGCCAAGCTTCCTGAACCAAATGGCCTCAGAGCCAGCACTGCGCCTACTACCGCGGCGAGTGCGGAAATGCCAAGTGCTGCGCCCCAAGCAAAAGTGAGTAGATCATAGGGATATCCAAGGAAACCAAACCCGATGATCTGGTTGGTGGACCAGGCTATCCCCGCCAGAACAAGGGCGTCTCGTGGTCCAAGCGTCAGCGCCGCCAGCGCGCCGATTGCTGCAAACGGCATGCCACAGGCGAGCGCGAAACTGGACAGGATCGCCACGGCAACGAGAATGCCCATCCAAATAGGAGATTGTGCGGGGGTAGCATCGGACAAGTTTCTTCTCCTTCAATGCGAGTGGGGCACAAGGTGCAAATGCGACAGGCCGGACCAAATGATAACGAGGCCAATACAGGCGATGAGGGCGGCCGAGATCCAGGGGGCTGCTTCCAACACCCCATCAAAGCGTGACGTTCGCGCGGAGACCGCCTTCAGCCCAACCGCCGCGACCAAGCCGATCGCGACAAGTGTCACTGCAAGCCCAATGGAGAACGCGCTGACCAAGGTGATGCCGAGCGCGAGTTGTCCGAGGTGCAAACACAGGATGAAGACAGTGATCGCCGCCGGACACGGGATTAATCCGCCAGAGAGACCAAACAGGATTGTCTGCCACGTTCCTGTCCGACCATCAGCCAGACGGGCGCGGATCTCTGCCGCGTGGGCCCGCGCATGGGCATCCATGTGGGTGTCATCCAGGCCGTGTGTATGACCGTGCGAGTGGTCATGGTCGTGATGATGGTGATGCCCATGATCATGCGCGTGCTGGTGGTCATGGGTGTGATCGTCATGATGATGGTGGTCGTGATTGTGGGCCACCGCAGGTCGCCGGGCCTGCCAGAGCATCCACGCCGCAATGCCCAAGACCATCACCCCGGAAACAACCATGAACCAAGGCTCCAACTGCTCACCGATCAGTTCATTGCCAACTGTCAGAGCGATAATCGCCAGCACCCAAACGATGATCGAATGGCTAAACGCTGCCGAAACACCAAGCAAAACGGCTTGTTTGACTGTGCCCTGCACAGCGATGATATACGCGGCCATCATCGTCTTCGAATGACCAGGTTCAAGCCCGTGTAGTGCTCCAAGGACCAGTGCAAAGGCGAACAGGAGCACTGGATTCGCGGTTCCGGCCTCGATCATCTCCGTCAAACCCATGTCCGCGCTCCTCTCATTGTGCCGCTAACTCGGGCGTTAAGGTGCGCCCGGCCTCCATCCTAACGACCCGATCAACGAGACGGTCAAGAAATGTACCGTCATGGCTGACCACAAGCACTGCCGCGCCCCGTTCTGCGGCCTCGCGCAGAAGCTTGCTTACAAGCCATGTAGACGGGCTGTCGAGTGCGCTGGTGGGTTCATCGGCCACGATCAATGCAGGTTCAGAGATCGTGGCGCGCGCGAGCGCTACGCGTTGGCATTGCCCGATGGACAATTCGGATGGCCGCGCCTCGGAGTCAATTTCGCCCAGACCGACGCGCGCGAGCGCTTCGGCGACTATCGAGCGCTTCTGGTCCCGAGACAAGCGGCGTTGGCCTGGAACGGTCAGAGGTTCAACTACGGAGCGCCAAATGGGCCAATGGGGCACCAAGCTCCCGACCGGATCCTGGAATACCGGGAGGATCGTGCCAGGGCTGTCCAAGCTGTCAGCACGCCAGATTGTTCCGCTCGTTGGCCGTTCGATCCCCATGGCAAGCCGCAGCAGCGTCGACTTTCCACAGCCCGATGGCCCTTGGATACCGATGATGTCGCCGCTGTTTATAGAAAGATCAGCGCTCCTGAGCGCCACAGTGCGGCCCTTGTCATAACTGGCGCTCACGCCTTGTATGCGCAGTACCGGCGCCGCTTTGGTGGCAGGTTTTCGTACGGGTAGAGTGCCTAGTGCCGCCAAAAGGCGCCGGGTTTCAGGGTGATCCGCAAGAGCCTTCAAAGCGGTGGGCGAGCCTTGTTCGACCAGTCGTCCACCATGCAGAATCCCAACACGATCCGCGTTTCTGAGCACCAGTCCGATGTCATGGCTAATCAGGACGACAGCCGCCCCGAGCGAGCGTAAGGCGGCAAGCACCGATTGCGCCCGGTCGGCATCAAGTGCGCTGGTAGGTTCATCGGCAATCAGGATCGGTGGCGTAAGGGCACCTGCCGCCGCGATGGACGCCCTCTGTAGCATCCCACCGCTCCACGTATGCGGGTGCTGGCACATCCTGGCCTCAGCCTCAGACACGCCAAGGCCCGACAACCGTTCCGCAATCTCTGACCAGGATGTCGAAAGGTCCTGACACCGCCAAGCCTCGGCCAC
>JBCCYF010000066.1:0-23592 GCA_039190275.1 Pseudomonadota bacterium
GCGCATCGGACCGGACGCCCCTTTACCGGCGATTATGCGGGTGATCTGTTGTACCGGACGCTCAGCGAATTCGGCTTCGCCAACGGAAAATTCGATGCGCGGCCCGATGACGGACTTGAGTTGATCGATTGCATGGTGACGAACGCCGTGCGCTGTGTTCCGCCACAAAACAAACCTATCGGATCCGAGATCGCCAATTGTCGGCGTTTCATGCTTTCGCGTATCGCGTCACTGCCGCGACTGCGGGTCATTGTATGTCTTGGCAGGATTGCGCATGACACGCTGGTGCGTGGGCTGGGCGCCCGGTTGGCGTTGTACCCCTTCGGTCACCGGGCAACGCATGTGATCGGCGCGCATCAGATTTTCGACAGCTATCACTGCTCGCGCTACAACACGAACACCGGGCGCCTGACACCCGAGATGTTTCGGGCCGTCTTTGCCGATGTGCGTCATGCATTGGAAAGTTCCTAGCGCCGCACCGAGCTGCCCGGTTAATCCGGCTGGTTCAGACCACTGGTCAAGCGCTACGCCCACTCGTATAGTCCGCTCGAACCGACCATACGAGGCCCCATGCCGCAGCCGCTGACGATCTATCTTGCCGCCCCTCGGGGATTTTGTGCCGGGGTCGACCGCGCCATCAAGATGGTCGAGATGGCGCTGGAGAAGTGGGGCGCGCCGGTCTATGTGAGGCACGAGATCGTGCACAACAAGTTCGTCGTCGATGCCCTGCGCGCCAAAGGTGCCGTCTTTGTCGAGGACCTGGACGACTGTCCCGATGGACGTCCGGTGTTGTTTTCCGCGCATGGCGTGCCCAAATCGGTTCCGGCCGAGGCCGAGCGGCGCGAGATGATCTATGTGGATGCGACCTGTCCCCTGGTCTCGAAAGTCCACATCGAAGCGGAACGCCACAACCGGAACGGGCTGCAGATGGTGATGATCGGCCATGCTGGCCACCCCGAGACCATCGGCACGATGGGCCAACTTCCCGAAGGAGAGGTGCTTCTGGTCGAAACGGTTGAGGATGTGGCGACACTCGCACCCCGCGATCCCCACCGACTGGCCTTCGTGACCCAGACCACACTGTCGGTCGATGATACCGCCGACATCGTCGCGGCGCTACAGGCGCGGTTCCCCGAGATCATCGGTCCGCACAAAGAGGACATCTGCTACGCAACCACGAACCGCCAGGCCTCAGTCAAGGCAATCGCGCCCAAGGTGGATGCTCTTTTGGTGGTGGGGGCCCCCAACTCCTCGAACTCCAAACGTTTGGTCGAGGTTGGCGCGCGCGCCGGATGCCACTACGCGCAACTCATCCAACGTGCAGCCGACATCGATTGGCGCGCCATACAGGGCATTCGAAGTCTGGGAATAACGGCCGGCGCCTCGGCCCCCGAAACACTGGTCAACGAAGTGATCGACGCCTGTCGCACGCGCTTTGATGTGACAATCGAAACGGTGGAAACCGCAGTCGAGAATGTCGAGTTCAAGGTGCCGCGCGTCCTGCGCGAGGTCGTCGCATGAGGCAAGCTGCGCCTGTTTCCCGGCTGACGGGCCTGATTGGACCGGGTACCGGGTTCGCCCAACGGTCCGCGACCGGCACACAGGGCCCCAGCGCTTAAACCATCGAAACAGGATCCTGATGATTTCCCTCCAGTTCATGATCACCGCCTTTGTCGTCGTTCTCGCGCCGGGAACCGGCGTCGTCTACACGCTTGCCGTTGGGTTAGGACGCGGAAGGCGCGCCGCCGTTGCCGCCGCGATTGGTTGTACATTCGGGATCGTACCGCACCTGCTGGCGGCCACCTTTGGGCTTGCCGCACTGCTGCACACCTCGGCCCTTTTGTTTCAAATCGTTAAGTTCGCGGGTGTGGCGTATCTGCTGTACCTGGCCTGGTCCGCCCTGCGCGAGGGCGGCGCCCTGAGCATCGCGGACGACCGCCGGCCCGAGGCGGCCTGGCGCACCGCGCGCCGCGGCGCGCTGATCAATATCCTCAACCCCAAACTTTCAATCTTCTTTTTGGCCCTCCTGCCACCGTTTCTGAGCGGCGCGCCCGATACGGCAACTGCAGAAATGATCCTTTTGGGCAGTGTGTTCATGGCGCTTACCTTTGTTGTTTTCGTGCTCTACGGCGTCTTTGCCGCGGCGGCGCGCGATACGGTTTTGGCCTCGGAACGGGTGATGCGCTGGCTCAACCGCAGCTTTGCCGCGGTGTTTGCCGGGCTGGGCCTTCGCCTGGCATTTGAACGCACCACATGAGCCGGGTGCCCATCGCCGCCGCGGCCCTGGGGGCGGCGGGTCTGCTTCCATTCGCGTTTGGGGCGCTTGCCGCGCATGGGCTGATGCCCGGAGTGAACAACCCGGTGACAGGGCTGTTGGTGTTACAGGGGTATGGCGCGGCCATTCTGGCCTTTATGGGTGGCTGCCTTTGGGGATTTGCTGCGCAGGCCGGGCGAACAGGCTGGCGCGAATTCGCGGTGTCTGTTGCGCCCGGCCTGTGGGCGTTCGCGGTGACCTTCTCGCCCAACGCGATTCTGTCCCTGATCATCGGATTTGTCTTCCTGCAGATCCTGGATCTGATGTTCCGCGGTTGGGGGCTGGGGCCCGAATGGTGGATCCGCCTCAGGGCCCCACTCACCGTTGCTGTCCTGATCTGTCTCACGGTCGGGGCGTTCGCGTGACGGCCGATCCGGAAACCCTGGCTTTCTACAACGACAACGCCGAGGCCTATGCCAACTTTGCGGCGGAAAATGCCGGCCATCCACGTTTCAAGTCCTTCGTGGCTGCATTGCCCGAGGCGGCACGCGTGCTGGATTTCGGCTGCGGGACAGGCTGGGCCGCCGCGGCCATGATCGAAGCGGGCTATACCGCCGATGCCATGGATGCCAGCGCTGGTCTGGCCGAGGTGGCGCTGAAACGCTACGGGCTCATGGTCAAGGTTGCGGCGTTCCGGACGCTGTCGCGCCGCGCAAGATATGACGCGATCTGGTGTCATTTTGCCCTGCAACACGCGGACCGCGCCGACCGGCCACAGATCTTTGAGCGAATGGGTACAGCGCTTAAGCCCGGCGGACTGTTATACCTGTCCAGCCAGAAGGGGCCGCGCGACTGGCGTGACGATCACGGCCGACTGTACTGTCCGTTCCGCGAGGATGAACTGACGGAACTGCTCAACGATGCAGGCTTCGAAACGCCGGAATTCGAATTTGGCACAGGCAAGATGTATGACGGGACATCAACGCTAAACATTTATGCCACTGCCAGACGCAATGGCTGAGATCATCGCACATACCGATGGGGCCTGTTCAGGAAATCCCGGCCCCGGCGGTTGGGGCGTTGTGATACAGGCGCGTGAGGGTACGCGGATCGTGAAGGAGCGGGAGCTGAACGGCGGCGCCGCCGAGACCACAAACAATCGAATGGAGCTTACAGCAGCGATTGAAGCCCTCAGGGCTTTGGAGCGGACCACGGCACTGACGATTGTAACCGACAGCACCTATGTGCGCGACGGGATCACCAAATGGATCCATGGCTGGAAACGAAACGGCTGGAAAACCTCCGCCAAGAAGCCGGTCAAGAATGCCGACCTGTGGCAGGATCTCGAAACCGAAGCGGCACGCCATCAGGTCACCTGGGACTGGATCAAGGGTCACGCGGGACACCCCGAGAACGAGCGCGCCGACGCCCTGGCGCGTGACGGCATGGAGCCGTTCAAGCCTCAAGATCCCAAACCGGCAACGCCTTAGGATGCACGACTCCGATCCCGAAAGCGCCGCCATGGTCCGGGATCGATGGTCACGCTGGAATTTGATCACGCGTGAGCGAAACGTCACCAATCCCCGATCCAAGCGTTTCGATCCGTGAGTATTTGGTAACGGCAAATCTAATCATGTGCGGGGAAGCCGGGACCTGAACTTTGGCGCAGCCACAGCAGGGCCATCTGACACAGATGCCGCCCAAAGAACGCTCTGTCGCAGGTCACTCCCGGGTGGCAACCCGTCCGCAATCGGGCCCGATACCTCAGAACCAGACGGCCACGCGCTGCATTGGCGCACAGATCTGGGGCGCCTCATTAGGCTGTCTGTAAGAAACCCGGCCGGATGCCGCATAAATAACCATCTTTCACCGTCCGGCTCGGGATACTCAACGGGAGTGTTTTCATATCTCCGGCTGGGCTGCTATTCAACACGGTGTGATTACGCTAGCGTAATTGAGAATCTAACAGGAGACATGTTCATGCGCTTTGTTGCTGCCATTGCCGCTACCGTTCTTTTGTCCGTCCCCGCGTTCGCGCAGGACCGGCTTACCATTGTCCATATCAACGATCTCGACCGCATGGAGGGTGACGGTGACACCGGGGGTGTCGCGCGGCTTGCCACTGTGATTGCCGACACCAAAGCACAAGGTGGCACGGTCATCGCCACAAGCGCCGGAGACAGCATATCGCCTTCGCTGCTGTCCAGCTTTGACGAGGGTGAGCACATGATCGCCCTGCTCAATATGGTCGGGCTAGATATGATGGCCCTGGGTAATCATGAATTTGACTTTGGTCCGGATGTTACCCGTGCGCGGATCAGCGAGGCGAACTTTACCATGTTGTCCAACAACGCCTACGAACCGGATGGGTCGTTGATTGAGGGTGTTGCGGAAAACATGATGGTTGAGGTGGGTGCCCATACGGTTGGTATTTTCGGCCTTACAACTGACGGCACTGCGGTAAAATCATCGCCGGGGGATATAACGTTCGGCGATCCGGTCGAGGTGGCGGCCTCAACCGCCGCCGCCCTGCGCGAGGCTGGGGCCGATGTGGTGGTTGCGCTGGCGCACACAGATCGACCAGAAGATGACCAGCTTTTTGCCGCCGGTGATGTCGACCTGCTGTTGTCCGGTGACGATCATGACCTGGTTGTCCGCTATGACGGTAATGTCGCCATGGTCGAAAGCAGCAGCCAGGCCAGTTTCGTGACCGTCGTCACGCTGGACATCGAGACGGTAGAGGGCCGCAATGGCCCGGCTGTCGAGTGGAGCCCTGCATTTGATGTCGTCAATACGGCTGGTGTAGAACCTGATCCCACCGTAGCAGCCGAGGTCGAGAAATACGAAGCGTTTCTGTCCAGCGAACTCGATATCGAGATCGGCGAAACGCCCGTAATGCTGGACACTCGCCGCACAACGGTGCGCGCAGCGGAAAGCGCCTTTGGCAACCTGACAGTTGACGCTATGCGGGTTGAAACCGGTGCCAATGTCGCGATCACCAATGGTGGCGGTATCCGTGGTGACACCACCTACGAAGCCGGTACCGTTATCACGCGCCGCGACGTACTGACCGAGCTGCCCTTCGGCAACAAAACGGTATTGCTGGAGGTATCGGGGACAGACATTCTTGCGGCCTTGGAAAACGGTGTCTCGGCCATCGAAGACGGCGGCGGACGCTATCCGCATGTCTCGGGCATGACCATGTCCTTTGACGCGTCCAAACCGGCAGGCGAACGCGTGTCTGAGGTCATGGTCGATGGTGCACCCCTGGATGCGGGCGCAACCTACTTGCTCGCTACCAATGACTTCATGGGGAACGGCGGTGACGGGTATTCCATGTTCGCTGGGAAGCCCAGCATCATTGAGGAAAATGCTGCTGAGCTGATGGCGGCGCAGGTCATGCGTGCGTTCGAGTCGGGTTCGGCTGTGCCGACACTCGATGGCCGGGTGACCCAGATCGAGTAATCAACCCCCGCTTCGACGCGGAAACGACAAAAAACAGGGCCGGAGGCGTAATCCTCCGGCCCTGTTTTTGTTTGCTGCCCCCAATTTTGCGTGCCACGCCCAAGAGCAATTGGTTCGGTGCGGCCTTGGGATCGAGCGCACTTTTAGCGGGCGCAGATGCGACACCTCAGGCGGGTGGCAATATCCGCCCAAGCATACGGCCGCCCAAAAGATGAACGTGAAAATGCGGTACTTCCTGCACAGCATCCTCACCGGCATTCGAAATTAGCCGGTAGCCTGAGCCACCCGCACCCGGCGCCACCTTCATGTCTCGCGAGATCCGTCCCACCGTGCGGGTGAAATCCGCAATCTCCTGATCCGAGGCGTCAGCCGCAAAGTGATCATAGTTCACGTAAGCCCCCCGAGGGATCACAAGCACATGGACCGGGGCCTGAGGCGCAATATCCTCAAAGGCCAGGCAGTGTTCGGTTTCGAGGACGGTTTTGTTGGGCACTTCACCGCGCAGGATCTTGGCAAAGATATTCTGGTCATCGTAGCTGTACATGGTCTCGCCCTTTCCTCAGATCAGCCCTTCCGCCCGGAATAGATCCCCAAGTGGGACCTGTGGCCGGGGGCCGATGTGGCCTATCACCTCTTTGGCTGCGATACAGCCCATCTGCCCACAAACCTCGAGTTCACGCCCATGCACATATCCGTAGAGGAACCCTGCGGCAAACTGGTCCCCCGCACCCGTCGCATCCACCGGTGTGACCTTGTGGACCGGAACCTCGACGCGTTCCGACCCACCGCGGATCAGAACCACATCCTCGCCCGAACGTGTGCACACGACCATGTCGCAGTCGGCTTGCGCGCGTGTCAGTGCCTGCTCCAGATCATCGGTCTGATAGAGCGCGCTCCACTCGGCCGCGTTTCCAATGACAAAATCCATGTGCCCTGCCACCAACTCCTGAAAATCCGCGCGGTGCCGATCGACGCAATACGGGTCGCTCAGTGCAATCCCGGCTCGACCGCCGCCCGCTCGACTGGCCCGGGCGGCGGCCTTGAACGCCGATTTTCCCTTGGGTTTGTCATAAAGATAGCCCTCAAGGTACAGCAACTCGCTGTCGGCCACGGCCTCATCCGCGACGTCCGCCTCGCCGACCTCGGACGAGATCCCAAGATAGGTGTTCATCGACCGCTCACCGTCCGGGGTTACGAAGATCATAGACCGTGACGTCGGCAGCTCTGCGCGTTCCACTGGCGGGTTAAGGAATCGGGTTCCACCTGCCTCCATCTCCTGGGCATAGAATATGCCCAAGGCGTCATCGCTGACGCGGCCGATAAATCCGGTGGCCAGACCCAGGTTCCCCAGTCCCGCCAACGTATTCGCGACCGAGCCGCCCGGCAGCTGCGCGCGCTCGGTCATCGCCGCATACAGGGTCTCGGCACGCTCGCGTTCGATCAGTTGCATGATGCCTTTCTCGATACCCATATGCGCAAGAAAACTGTCGTCCCCTTGTGCCAGGACATCGACCACGGCATTGCCAATGCCGATCACTTGGAAACTCTTGCTCACGCCGTTTTCTCCTCAAAGGCACATAGGTCATTTATAATGCAGACGCCGCACATCGGTTTGCGGGCTTTGCAGATGTAGCGTCCGTGCAGGATCATCCAGTGATGCGCGTGCTGCTGAAACTCCGCAGGTATATGGTCCTCGATCGCACGCTCGACGGCCACGACGTCCTTGCCCGGTGCCACCCCGGATCGATTGCCAAAGCGAAAGATATGCGTGTCCACGGCTTGGGCGGGGTGTTTGAACCACATGTTGAGAACGACGTTTGCAGTCTTTCGACCCACGCCCGGTAGACTTTCAAGCGCGGCGCGCGAGGAGGGCACGGTACCGCCGTACACATCGATCAGCCGCTGGCTCAACTTGATCACGTTTTTTGCCTTGTTGCGGTACAGACCGATGCTCTTGATGTGCTCGATAAGGCCGTCTTCCCCGAGTGCCAACATTTTTTGCGGCGTATCAGCGATGGGGAACAGGGTGCGGGTCGCCCGGTTCACCCCTTTGTCGGTGGCCTGCGCGCTCAACGCGACGGCAACAACCAGCGTAAAGGCATTTACGTGCTCAAGCTCGCCTTTCGGTTCAGGGGTGTCTTGGCTGAAACGGCTAAAGATCTCATGGATAACCGGATAGGGGAGTTGCGCAGCCATACGCCCTCCCTTGGCATGGGGCCGCACTATACGCAAGAACCGGGTGGCCGCCAGGGGGCGAACTGCGCAAAACTGGGTTCAGCCGATTGCACGGCTGTCCCGTGACGGGATAGGCCGGACCATGAAAACCCGAGGATACCATGACTCCAGATCCCTACCATCACGGCGTGATCGCCCGCGCCATCGACACCATCGGAACCACCGTCGGCGACCAACCGACGCTTGAGGAACTGGCCGACGCCGTCGGCCTGAGCCCGACCCATTTTCAGAAGGTCTTCAGCCAATGGGTCGGTGTCAGTCCAAAACGGTATCAGCAGTATCTGACGCTGGACCACGCGAAGCGGATGCTGGAAAACCGGTTCACGCTGCTTGAAACAGCCGAAGGAACCGGCCTGTCCGGGACCAGCCGTCTACACGATCTGTTCCTGCGCTGGGAGGCCATGACGCCGGGCGATTATGCGCGCGGTGGCCGGGACCTGGTCATCCGCTGGGCCTGGGTCGACAGTCCCTTTGGTGACGCACTGGTGATGGCGACGGACCGCGGCATCTGCGGTCTGGCGTTCTGCGCCGAAACCGGACGCGCCTCAGCGATGGCTGACATGCGTGGCAGGTGGCCCAATGCAAGCTACGTCGAGGACGCCGACACCATCCGGCCGCGCGCGGCCGCGCTGATGACGGGCACCGGTACCGCGGATCTGCATCTGATCGGCGCACCGTTCCAGATCAAGGTATGGGAGGCGCTGCTGCAGATCCCCTCGGGCGCGGTCACGACTTATTCCGAGATCGCCGGCGCGATCGGCCACCCCCGCGCGGCGCGCGCCGTGGGCACAGCGGTGGGCCGAAATCCGATAAGCTATCTGATCCCTTGCCACCGGGCCCTGCGAAAATCAGGTGCCCTTGGCGGCTACCATTGGGGCCTGGGTGTAAAGCGTGCGATGCTTGCCTGGGAGGCCGCGCGCGCCGACGCCTAAAGCCTGAATTCGACGGCCCAAATGTCAAAACCGTGAAACCTTCGGTAGGATTCCGCCCAAATATTCACTTTCCGCGCAGTATCCGAGCTTGCAGCTTGCGCGCGGACCGGTTTCGGGCGTTCAGTGCCGCCAATATACATATATTCAGGCGAAGGACGTACCATGCTTAGTGCAAAACTGCCGCTTACCCTCGTTGCCATTTCCGGCCTTGGCCTTGCGGCCTGTACCAACCCGGATGGGTCTTCCAACCGCACCGGGACCGGCGCAATTATCGGTGGCGGATTGGGCGCGGCCGCCGGACGGATTATCGGCGATGATAACCGGAGTGCCGTTCTTGGCGGTATCATCGGTACGGGTGTCGGCGCAGCCATCGGCAACCAGCTGGACCGTCAGGCCGCCGAACTTGAGCGTGACATTGGCGGCTCGGGCGCGCGGATTGTCAACACCGGCTCGGAACTGATCGTGGTCCTGCCCGAGGCAATCACCTTCGATATTGAAAGTGCGGTTGTCCGCAGCAACTCGCGCCAGAACATCCTGGCTATTGCCAATAACCTGCAGCAGTATCCGAACTCGCAGGTGCGTGTCGTCGGTCACACCGACAACACCGGGACGCGCCAGTTCAACCGGACGCTTTCAATCAATCGGGCAAATGCCGTGCGCGATGTGCTGCTCCAGGGCGGTGTGAGCGGCAACCGCATCAGAACTGTCGGACGCGGCGAGAATGTTCCAACGGCAACCAACGCCACACCCGAAGGTCGTCAGGCCAATCGCCGGGTCGAGATTATCATCACGCCCAACACCTGACGCGGGCCTGACCCGACCCCGGGGCGCAGTGCGCGGGCTGAAACGCCCGCGCAACCCCTTGCCAATGACCCCGGTTTCGGTCTTATTATCTTACCAATTGGCGAGGGGTAGATGACATTTCAGAAGATCGAACCTGAACGCATCGCGGGCGCCATCCGACGACAGATCGAGGGGCTGATCCTGCGCGGCATCCTGCGCCCGGGTGAGCGTCTGCCGTCCGAGCGTGACCTGGCAGCTCAGCTCAACGTGTCGCGCCCGTCGCTGCGCGAAGCCCTTGCCGAGCTTGAAGAAGAGGGTCTGGTCGAGACCAGGGCCGGCGCGGGCGCCTATGTCGCCAACGTCCTGGGCTCGGCTTTTGCGCCACCGCTCATCCGCCTCTTTTCGACCCATTCCGAAGCGTTGTTCGACTACCTGTCCTTTCGCCGTGACCTTGAGGGGCTGGCTGCCGAACGTGCCGCGACGCACGCGAGCGACACCGATCTAAAAGTGATCAGCACGATCTTTGCCAAGATGGAAACGGCGCATGAAAAACGCTCGCCCAAGGAGGAGGCCGCGCTGGACGCGGACTTTCACATGGCGATCGTCGAGGCGTCGCATAATGTGGTGATGCTGCATATGATGCGTTCGATGTTCGAAATGCTGCGCGAGGGTGTGTTCTATAATCGGCAGACCCTGTTCGGTCTGCGCACAACCCGACGCGACCTGTTGAACCAGCACCGCGGAATCCACGATGCCCTGGTCGCGCGCAATCCGGCAGCGGCCCGCGCGGCCGTAGAAGCGCATATCGGGTTCATCGAATCGCAAATGCACACACAGGTCCGGCTGGTTCGCAACGAGGAGACCGCGCAGCTGCGATACGCCCACGAGCAGGAGCGCTGATCCCGCGCAAGCGTTCGACGATTGGTTGGCCTGCGACATGTCACACCGTGGCGGTTTAACGGCCAACCAACAGCGCGCTTGCTAACAGCAATCTGTGTCAGGATAGTACACTGATGTCCCTGCCCGACGGATTCGTTGATGAACTGAAGTCCCGCACGTCGCTCGCTCAGATTGTCGCGCGAAAGGTTGTGTGGGATAGCCGGAAGAGCAATCCGGGCAGGGGAGACTATTGGGCACCCTGCCCGTTTCACCAGGAAAAGACCGCCTCGTTCCATGTTCTCGACACCGAAGGGTATTACTACTGCTTCGGCTGCCACGCGAAGGGCGACGCGCTGACGTTTATCCGCGAAACCGAGAACCTGAGCTTCATTGAAGCGGTGGAAGTGATGGCGGCCGAGGCTGGTATGCAAATGCCTGCCCAGGACCCCGCCGCAGCGGCAAAGTCCAAGGCCCGTGCCGGCTTGCGTGATGTGATGGAGGCGGCCGTCCAGTTCACCCGGCTGCAGCTGTCCACCGCCGCTGCGCGGCAAGCGTTGGAATACCTTAAGGGTCGGGGCCTGAGCGACGAGACCATCAGGCAGTTCGAGGTTGGATTTGCCCCAAACAGCCGCAACGCAATGCTTGAACACCTGCGCGGTAAAGATATTCCCGAGGACGATATCGTGAAGGCGGGCCTTGCCATAAAGCCCGAGGACGGCGGCCGCGCCTACGACCGGTTTCGCGGCCGGATCATGTTTCCGATCCGTGATGCGCGCGGCGCGGCAATCGCGTTCGGCGGCCGGGCCATGGACCCTCAGGCCAATGCGAAATACCTGAATTCGCCCGAGACGCCGCTGTTCGACAAAGGCCGGGCACTGTTCAACATCGGCCCGGCACGTGCGGCCGCTGGCAAGGCGCAAAGCCTGATTGTGGCCGAAGGGTATATGGATGTGATCGCACTGGCCCAAGCGGGGTTTCCGCATTCCGTCGCGCCCCTGGGCACAGCGATAACCGAAGACCAGTTGCTTATGATGTGGCGCGTGTCGCCCGAGCCGATCCTCGCCCTTGACGGAGACACCGCCGGACTGCGCGCGGCAATGCGGGTGATCGACCTCGCGCTGCCAATGCTCGAACCGGGCCGTGCGCTGCGGTTTTGCCTGATGCCAAAGGGCCTCGATCCCGATGATCTGATAAGGGCACAGGGGCCCGAGGCGATGCAGCGCGCGCTTGAGAGCGCTTTGCCCATGGTTGCTCTGTTGTGGCAGCGCGAGACCGAGGGGCAATCCTTCGACAGCCCTGAACGCCGTGCGGCGCTGGATGACCGGCTGCGGCGCGCGATCAACAGGATACCGAACCCGGACATTAAGTCGCACTACCGGGACGCTATTCGCGAGTTCCGGCGGTCCCTGTTCCGACCGACCGCGCCGCGCACCCGGTCAGGCGTTGGAGGTGGGGGCGCCAAACAGCCGATCGGCCCCACGCCGGCCGCCCGCAATTCCCTGTTAGGTCAAAAAACCGGGGATAACCTGCTGGCCGCCCGCGTGCGTGAAAGCGCCATTCTGCTGGGGTGTATAAACCATCCCGAAGTCGCCCGTGCGGTAGAAGGCGAACTCGAGGAGTTGCGGTTTCTATGCCACGATCTGGACGGGCTGCGCCAACGGCTGTTGCAACTCGTTTCGGGCGACTTAAATGGCACAGCCATGAATGATCTCGACACCCAGACTCTTGAACACCGGCTGGCCGAATTCGGTAACACCGGTGCATATGCCGTGCTGTCGGCGGTTGGGCAGGTTCGAGACAATCCGCATCTTGCGATCGGCGCGGATCCCCAACATGCAATGCGTACCGTGCGGCAGGCGTTATCCAAACACCGTGCCGAACGTGGCGTCGAGGGCGAGATACGTGATGCGGAAGAAGAGATCACAGGACTTGCGGACGAAGGGCTGACCTGGCGTCTGGGTCAGGCAAGCTCGGCCCACCAGTCGGGTCTGCGCGGGCCATCGCTTGAAGAGGATTCAGGCTCCGAAGACCGGGCCGCGATGTCATCGCATCTGCAAAACCTCATCGATCAGCAAGTCTGGTTAAGGAAGAAGAAATAGAATCACGTTGCGAATCACTGATTCGTGCGCGAGATTTCATCCCGAGCGCGGTGCGCCCGGACCGACGCCCTCAGGCCTGCTGAGTGGCCCGTAAAAGGAACATGACAATGGCTGCCAAAGATAACGATCAGGCCAAGACCGATGACGGCCAGGACCTAGGCAACATCATGCTCGACATGAGCCAGGGTGCGGTCAAGAAGATGATCGCCCAGGCAAAGGCGCGTGGCTACATCACGTATGATGAACTCAACGAGGTGATGCCAGCCGATCAGGTCAACTCTGAACAGATCGAAGACGTGATGGCGATGCTCTCGGAAATGGGCATTAACGTGATCGAGGCTGAGGAGGCCGAGGACGAAGGTCAGAATGCGATCCCCGCGGTGATCGACAGCACGTCGTCTTCGCGTGAGCTGGCCACCACAACGGCCAGTTCGGAAAGTCTTGACCGCACAGACGACCCGGTGCGGATGTACCTGCGCGAAATGGGATCGGTCGAATTGCTCAGCCGGGAGGGCGAGATTGCGATCGCCAAACGGATCGAGGCCGGGCGCAACACCATGATCCTCGGGCTTTGCGAGAGCCCGCTCACCTTCCAGGCCATCACCATATGGCGTGATGAGTTGCTGGAAGAGGCGATCATGCTGCGCGATGTGATCGACCTCGAAACCACGTTTGGGGCCGCCATGGAGGACGACGACGGCGAGGGCACATCCGTCCTTGATCCCGTTGCAGCCAATCAGACCGCCGCGCCGAACGCGGCCGCTGCGCCAGCCGCCGCCCGGGCCGAAACGCCTGCACCTGCGGCGCACGCTGACGGCGATGACAACGACGGCGAAGAAACGCAAACCGACGAGGATGTCGACGAGGAGGAGGAGCAGGCGAACCTCTCCCTGGCGGCGATGGAGGCCCAGCTCAAGCCGCAGGTGCTGGAAACGCTCGACCGGATCGCGGCAGACTATGCCAAGCTGGCCGAGATGCAGGATCACCGCATGTCCGCGGCGATGTCCCATGATGAGAGCTTCAGTGCAAATCAGGAGCGTGACTACCAGCGTCTGCGGGCCGAAATCGTGCTTCTGGTCAATGAGTTGCATCTGCACAATAACCGGATCGAAGCGCTGGTCGACCAACTCTACGGCATCAACCGCAAGATCATGAGCCTCGACAGTTCCATCGTGAAACTGGCCGATCAGGCGCGGATTAACCGCAAGGATTTCGTTGACGAGTATCGGGGTAATGAGCTTGAGCCGGGCTGGGTTGACCGCGTCTCAGGGCTGTCCGGACGCGGCTGGGATGTGCTGACCGACAAGCATCGCCCGGCGGTACAGGACATCCGGACCGAGATGGCCGAGGTCGGCCAGTATGTGGGCGTCGACATCAGCGAATTTCGCCGCATTGTAAGCCAGGTCCAAAAGGGCGAAAAGGAAGCCCGGCTTGCAAAGAAAGAGATGGTCGAAGCAAACCTGCGGCTGGTGATCTCGATCGCCAAGAAATACACCAATCGCGGTTTGCAGTTCCTCGATCTGATTCAGGAAGGCAACATCGGACTGATGAAGGCGGTCGACAAATTCGAGTATCGCCGCGGCTATAAGTTTTCGACCTATGCGACCTGGTGGATCCGTCAGGCCATTACGCGCAGCATCGCCGATCAGGCCCGCACCATCCGGATCCCTGTGCATATGATCGAGACCATCAACAAGCTGGTCCGCACAAGCCGCCAGATGCTTCACGAAATTGGCCGCGAACCCACACCCGAGGAACTGGCCGAAAAGCTGCAGATGCCCCTTGAGAAGGTCCGCAAGGTGATGAAGATCGCCAAGGAGCCCATCTCGCTCGAAACACCCATCGGCGACGAGGAAGACAGCCAGCTGGGCGATTTCATCGAAGACAAAAATGCCGTTCTACCGCTGGATTCGGCAATCCAGGGAAACCTGAAGGAAACCACAACACGCGTTCTGGCCAGCCTGACGCCACGCGAAGAGCGTGTTTTGCGGATGCGTTTCGGCATCGGCATGAACACAGACCATACGCTTGAGGAAGTTGGCCAGCAGTTTTCCGTTACCCGGGAGCGGATCCGCCAGATCGAGGCCAAGGCACTGCGCAAGCTGAAACACCCCAGCCGCAGCCGAAAACTGCGAAGTTTCCTGGACCAGTAACTGCCGCAAGTGTGCCCGGGCTTAAAGCGGTTGCGGCATCCCGCTCCGCCGCGCAGGGCGGTTCGCCTCTGCGCCGCTCCGCCCAACGCTGTCTGAAGTCATAAAATTCATCGCGTCAGGGTAGGCGCTTGTCCTTGGCACCAACCGGACCCAGGTGAGCCATACTCTACCGCCTTTCAAAAACGGGGTCGGAAACAACCTGTAAGCTCGGCGCCGCGGCACGTTATCGCGGCACGTCGCCACCGGGTCCGCGCGTAAGCGCTCATGGACTTGTGCGCCGAACGGCGCACGCCACTGGCGAACCTCGCTGAAACATCCGCCAGTTTACCTTACGTATTTCAGATAGTTAGTTTCGTTGTCCCTTTTCTCCTCAGAAATCGAATGGTACAGCCGCCCATGGATCGCGCATTTTTCACTCTGGCCGTTGTCGCCTCGCAGGACGGGTTCATCGCAAGGTCAAACAACGATCCGCCCGCCAGTTGGGCCTCCGAGGAAGAGCAGACCCTGTTCCTGGCGGAAGTCGAGGCCGCTGACTGGGCGATCATGGGCCGCAACACGCATCTGGCCGCAGACAAGCCGAAACGGCGTCGTATTATCCTTTCGTCCAGTGCCAGCACCGGTGATTGGCGTCGGCCGACCCAATTGTGGCTGGACCCTGCTGGCCACACCCCAGCTGGCTTGGCCGAGCTGGTGTCGCAAGTTCATCCGCTCGAACGCGGGCTGATTCTGGGCGGGACACGGGTTCATGACTGGTTTTTGCTCAACCAGTCCATCGACCGGATCAAGCTGACCATCGAGCCAGTGAGGTTCCGGACCGGACTGCCGATGTTCTCGGACCAGCCGGTTGGCGATCCCAGGGACGTTCTGCGCGCCATGGGGTTTGTGGCGCAGTCCGATGTCGCTCTGAACGCCCGCGGCACGCGCCTGCTCAGCTTTAGCCGAAACCGATGACCCTCCAGAGGATCCTGCGCATCGACACCAGCGGCCCGGGTCTGGTCGAGTTTACGGCGCTTGCGGCCGCGGCACTCGACGACGCGCCCGGCCCCGGCCTTCTTACGCTATTTGCGCAGCACACATCCTGCAGCCTGCTGATCCAGGAAAACGCGGACCCGGACGTCCGCCGCGACCTCGATACATTCTTTCGACGTCTGGTTCCCGGCAGCGATCACCCGGATATGGGCTGGATCACCCATACGCTGGAGGGTCCGGACGATATGCCCGCGCACATTAAAACGGCGCTCACCACCACCACGTTGACGGTCCCCACCCGCGATGGACGGATGATGTTGGGAACCTGGCAAGGTATATATCTGTTCGAGCACCGCCACGCCCCGCATCAACGGCGCGTGGTGGCACATCATCAGATGGGCTAGCTGTCGTCCAGCAAGAAGGTCACCATGATGTTGACCCGAAACGACGTCACCTCGCCGTTCTCGACGCTCACGTGCTGTTCCTTGACCCAGGCACCTTGAATGCCCCGAAGCGTTTTTGACGCCCGCGCCACCCCGACGCGCACCGCGTCATCAAAGCTCTTTGGTGACGTCGCCGAAATTTCCGTAACCCGCGCAACACTCATCCTGTGTCCTCCCCTTGGTTCGTTTGAACGCCCTATATAACAGTTTTAGCGAACCAATGCGCGTGTCCTTGGTCCTGTAAGACGTGCAGCGACAGTGCCGACAAATTTGCCCCTGAACGGACCAGTCATTGCGGCTGGTACTGCTCAATTCCCGTTTTCTGGGCATCCCGCCAGCATGTTGTGGCTTTACCAATGGTCCCCGCTAAGGCTAGATGGTTGCGACGGGAGAGATGAGGAGCTGCGTATGCGCTGTCCGTTTTGCGGGAGTGTCGACACCCAGGTAAAGGACTCGCGACCTGCCGAGGATCATGTCGCTATCCGACGGCGCCGGTTCTGTCCTGCCTGCGGAGGACGGTTTACGACATACGAACGCGTGCAACTGCGGGACCTCGTCGTGATCAAGAAACAGGGAAAGCGCGAAACCTTCGACCGCGACAAACTCGAGCGCTCGATCCGGATTGCCCTGCAGAAACGCCCCGTTGAGCCGGAACGCATCGATCAGATGATCAGCGGTATCGTTCGGCGGCTTGAAAGCATGGGCGACGCCGATGTACCGTCCGACAAGATCGGGGAGATCGTGATGGAGACCCTCGCCCGGATCGACACCGTCGCTTACGTCCGCTTTGCAAGTGTTTACAAGAATTTTCAGGCTGCCGACGACTTTGAGGAGTTCGTGTCCGAGCTTCGGCCCCTCCCAGACAAAAAAGACTGACGCGACATGAGCGATGCGGCGCGCTGGATGAACCGGGCGCTGTCACTTGCGGCACGCGGACTTGGAAACACCTGGCCAAACCCCGCGGTGGGATGCGTGCTGGTCCGCGACGGCGCTGTAATCGGCGAGGGCTGGACCCAACCCGGCGGCCGACCGCATGCCGAGGTTGAGGCGCTTACAGGTGTCGATGCGCGGGGCGCCACCGCTTATGTGACACTGGAACCTTGTGCACATACTGGTCAGACCGGCCCGTGTGCGGTGGCACTGGCGGAAGCAGGTGTCGCCCGCGTCGTGCTCGCGGTCCAAGACCCGGACCCACGCGTGGCCGGTCGGGGGCGCGCGATCCTTGAAGCCGCCGGTGTGGCTGTGGAGGTCGGGCTGATGCAAGACGACGCGACCACGCTGAACAGGGGGTTTTTCTCACGCATTCTCAGGGGCCGACCCTGGTTCACTCTCAAGCTCGCCAGTTCGCTGGACGGTCGTATTGCCCTGGCGAACGGAGAAAGCCGATGGATCACTGGCCCCGAGGCACGCGGTCATGTGCATGGCCTGCGTGCGGCCGCCGACGCGGTCTTGATCGGTGCCGGGACGGCGCGCGCCGATGACCCGATGCTCAATGTCCGAGAGGGGTGGGTCCAACCACGGCAGCCGGTCCGCGTTGTTACGGATCCATCCTTGTCAATACCGCCCGCAGGCAAGCTGGCGCAGACTGCGCACCAGCAACCTGTCTGGCTGCTTCACAGCAGTGCCCGGGATGCGCCGCCGCTCCGCGACGCAGGTGTTCAGCTGTTCGAGGTTCCGTCCGGTCCGGGCGGCCTCGACCTGACCGTGTCTGCACAGGTGCTGGGACAGCAAGGGCTGACGCGTGTGCTGTGCGAAGGTGGCGGGCGGTTGGCGGCGGGTCTGATCAAGGCTGGTCTGGTGGACGAACTGATTCTAATCACTGCGGGAAAGGTCATCGGGTCCGAAGGGGTTCCGAACATCGGACCGATGCTCGCTGACGTTCTTGCCGATGTGCCAAGGTTTTATCCAGTCGAACAACAGATGCTCGGCCAGGACGTTCTGACCCGCTGGCTTAACCCCGCCACAGATGTGCAAGGTTCCTGAGCCGATACTGCGCCGCCGCAACCACCTTGTGGCGGCGGGTCGCATGCCGGCTGACGGATCTTGCGCCCTGGGACAATCGCTCCAAGGTAACCTCCGGCGGGCAGGCAAGCCCGGTTTCCGCATCAAAGTACCGCGGATAGGCAATCAGTGTGGCATGTACCAACGCTGTCAGATCCGGTCGTGCCCTGCGCCGCGGCACGGACGCGCCGTGATCTTCGGTTAAACCCCAGCCCGCGTAGAACGGCATACCCAGGCAATGCACCTGCCGCCCCCTCAACAGAGCTTCGAACCCCATGAGGGAGGTCATCGTCCATACCACATCACACAACTCCATGGCTTGCGCTGCGGAAATGTCGCGCGCCACCACATCCGCCAAACCCTCCGCCTCGGCATCACTGACCGCACCGGTCCGCAGCCCGATCTCTACGTCAGGGTGTGGTTTGTAGACGATAAACGCCTGCGGAAAATGCGCGCGCGCGCGACGTAGGAGCTCAAGGTTCGTCGCGACATCCGTCGTTCCGGTCCGGATCGAGGCATCATCCTCGACCTGTCCCGGCACCAGCACGCAACGGCGGCCATCCGGAACGGCTACAGGTGCTTCCGCGCCCACATTGTACTTGGTCAGCCGCGCCCGGACGATGGCATCCTGCAACGCCGCTGCTCTGGCCCGCGCGTAGCGCGGCAGGGCAGCCGTTTGATCGATCAGAACCTCCAACCTGCTGGGACGGGTCGGATCAAAGTAAATCCCCAGATCGTCCAGGACCAATGACGCCGCCGGAAGCAGTTGCGCCCCCAACCCCACCGATCGCAGGAAGCCATCCTCCACACGGATCATCGGAACTCCGGCGGCGTCGGCCCGATCCCGCAGCGCCGGGCTCTCCTGCCCAGCCCAGATAAGCAGTTTCTGCCCGGCGCGCGTGGCGCGCTCAAGACCCCGCTCCGGGCGCACTTCAAAGCGTGGCGTACCACTCAGAAACGCCCGCACCGGCGCGTGTTTCCACGGTTTCATACCCGCACAGACAACCGCCGTACGATCCTCGCGCCAGGCACGGGCCTGCGCCGCAAGGGCCCGGGCCGCCTCTTCAAAGCACGTCAAACGGTCCCGATAGGGATCGTACCATGTTGGATACAGCAGCATCGCACCGGCAAACAGCGCTTCCGCACTCAGGCGGCGCTTCCGGCGCGGAATCGGCAGCCGGTCCTCGCTCAGCCCCCAACCGGCGTAGAACGGTTGACCGAACACGACCGGGCGGTGCCCGGACAGGACAGCTTCGAACCCCAGTTGAGACGATACGCAGTAGACGGCCTGCGCGCCGTCCAAAAGGGCCCAGGGATTGATCGGTGCGGTCAGCAGGGTGGTACGCGCATCGCAGTCGGCGTCGCTGAAATGCCCGGCGCGGCGTCCCGACACGGTGACCGGATGTGTTTTAATGACAATGCGCGCATCGGGCCACTCGGCCCGCGCTGCACGCAACATGGCCGCAAAAACCTCCGCGCCTGCGCCACCCAATGCCGCATCCCCCGCGGTCTGGTCGACAATCAGAACATAACCCGCCTTGGGCGCGTTGAGTTCCGGATCCCAGTTGGCGTATTTTGACAGTCCCGCATCCCGCAAGAACTGGATCCCATCCCGCGCCCGTGTCTCCAGCGGGACGAGATCTGCTGTGGCCAGGATGTTTTCAAGGTCTGACACGACCGCACCGTCATAGTGCATGCCCCGCCCGTCCAGCAGCAATCCGATCGGTGGCGCGCCCGAGGATCCGGGCAGCACCGACCGCAGCCAGGCGTCTTCAACGTTCAGCACGGGTCGCTTCCATCGGTTTGCAACGGTCAGCCCGCGCCATGACACTGGGCGCCGACCCCATACCGCCACTGCATCTGCACGTGCGGGCCTCAGCATCGGGGCCATATCCCACCCAGACAGCGAAAGGATACGGCGGATCCGGCGGTTGAGCAGAAAGCCCCCGGTATAGGCCGCAAGGTGCCGCCGGGGTGCTGCCGGGATCAGTCCGTCGTCACCTCGACCACCCGGGTCAATGTCGTTGCGAAGTTCAGCGTGCTCGACGTGGCTTCCAGGATTCTCGCCCATGCGACGAACGGTGCCTCGGTAATATAAATGGTGTCCTCATCGCGGATCTGGAAATCCTTGGCGACAAAGAACCCCTGTGGTTGGGTCAGATTTATGACATAGGCGAACGGTTCGTCTTCCACCATATCATTCCGTCCCGTGACGCGATTTGCGACATCCCTCGGCTCGCGTCTGAACACGAAAACACCGGTCGGATCTGAGAGATTGCCGTTCAGGCCCGCCACCTCGGCAAGCGCTTCGACCAGATTGATCTCTCCGCGCGGGAATGGCACACGGGCCTGCGCGCCGGTTGCGCCAAGCGCCGTGAACGACCGCCGATCCTCCTCGACGATGATCGTATCGTTCGATCGCAGTGCGATATCCAGACCCGGAAAATCATAGAGGTCCTGCAGAAAAACTGCACCGGTGGCGCCGCGCCGGCGCACTTTGACGATAGCCACCTCCGGATCCACCGTGACGCCACCCGCACGCGCAAGCATCGGGGCGAGTTTCCCGGTCGCGGGGCCGATCGGATAGACCCCCTGCGCTGCGACGCCGCCGATCAGATTGACCGTCGCGCCATCGCCAGGCTCGCGACGCACTTCGACTTGCGGGTCGGGGGTTTGGCGCCCAAGCTCCATCGCGATGATCTCGCGAAGTTGCGACGGCGTACGTCCCATAGCCTTAATCGCCCCGGCATAGGGCATGAAAATATCGCCATTCTGATCGACTTGAATACCGTCCAGCAGCGCAACCTTCTGCCCGGTGCCCACCAAAAGACCGTTGTCCACATTCTCCCAAACCGTGACCGAAAGCACATCGCCTGGGTTTATCGCGTCCGAGCGACTGCCAGGTAAGTCAAGGAATTCTTGGGAAAATCCAAGCTTCGGCGCAACGAATGCGCGATGGGCGATCTGACCATCGACCGCGACAACGTTCAACGGCCCCCCTGCCCGTTTCGAGCCGGCGACGATCTCTTCCGCATTCGGCCCGGGCCTGGGCAAGGCGCATCCCATAAGCAGGATCGCACAGGCCAAACACTGAACCACCCGCAGGGCGGGCCCACAAAAGTACTTCACGAAACTGCCTCAGCTTTATGTTTTTTATGACTTTTAGCTGATTAGCCCCAAATTTAAAAGGGTGTTGCTTGCGTTGCGCATTACCGCGCCGACAACTGTGGCAAGGAGGTCGCTCCGCGATTATGCGCGCGATCATAGGGATCACGGTTCTCAAGAACGATGTCTGCAACACCCCGAATGACATCCGCACGCCCCTCGGCCGTGTAAAAGCCGCCCGGGAATTGCGATGTTTCCAGCAGGAATTGGCGGAACACCATATACGCGTCATGGTCCGGCCGTCGCGGGTGAGCAAAGAACTCGTGGATCGGCTGGTGCGACACAAACTCCGGTTTCGAGTAGACCGACCTTCCGAAGGCCTTCAGTGGTAATCCGCGCCAAAGCACTTGCTGCCCGGCTGTCGAATTCACGGTCACAGCAGTCGTGGCACGGTCCAACATCTCGCCCAGTTTTCCGCCGCGGATCATCTGCACACGGTCGCTGATGCCATGAGTCTGCGCGGCCCGCCGGATCAGCTCACGCAGATGCTCGCGCCCGTCTTCCAGCGGGTGGGTTTTGAATACCAGCCTGTGGTGCTTCGGCGCACCGCGGGCAAAACCCTTGCAGCAGATATCGATGAATTCGCTGATATGGCTGAAGTCGCTGTGATCGCGGAACGAGGCGTCATGGGCGAGTTGCAGAAGCACCAGATGATAGTTGGCACCCGATGTGCGGAGCCGCCGGGTCTCCAACCGCCGCTCGATCGTGTGCAAGGGAAACATCGCCAAGCGCCTGATGTAAAGCCACCACTCCCGCTGGACCGAGATGGTCCGATGCGGTCTAAAATTTCTGTACTTGCCGTTCCAGAACAGAATGCGCGCATGATAAAGCGCGCCGTTCAAGATGTGATGCCACAACGCCCCCCACTGTGCAGGGGCGTCCTGCACCTCGGGCGCGCGGCCAGCCAGGGTTGCACGCATCTCGGCCAGCGATGTCCGCATGAGGCGGGAATGACCGTTCACGCCGTCGCGTTCATACGTCACCCAATAGGGCCTTAGGTACCCTTCTTCGAAACAATGGATCGACAGGCCCCGCGACCGGGCAATGGTGGTGGCGCTGGCGTGGATGTCCCGGGTGTCACCATACAGAACCAGGTCCGTGACATTGTGGGTGTCCAGGAAAGCCTCGAAAAACGCAGCCCACTCCTGTTTGTCGTCCAGGAACGGCGTATAGTCGCGCCTATGCGCCCATGTTCCTTCGTCCCCTGCATTGAAGCCGATCCGATGTACCTGCGCGCCGGCCTGCCTGAGCACACGCGCCAAATCACTAAAGAATGAGCCGTGAGGCCCCTGCAAAAACAGAATAAATCGCGCGTCCATACAGAACTGCCTTCGTGTCGTTCGCGGAACTGTTAACAGGTGTGGGCAGCAAATCCAATTGCACTTGGGTTTAGCCGCCTGTGCACCGCACCGCGACCGGCAAACTCTTGCTCCTCTGCGGCGGCTCTGGTAGCCCCGGCATGAACTCTCTGTCAGGGACCTGAGGCGCATGTTCACCGGGATCATTACCGATGTGGGACGGGTGGCCGCGCTTGAGCGGCGCGGCGACCTCCGCGCACGGCTGGCGACCGCTTATGACGTCAATGGGCTTGATCTGGGCGCATCGGTCTGTTGTGACGGCGTCTGCCTGACTGTCGTGGATCGCGGAACCGAGGGTACGCAGGCCTGGTTCGATGTGGATATCTCTGCCGAAACGGTGTCCAAAAGTACGCTCGGGCACTGGACTGCCGGGGCACCTGTGAACCTTGAGCGCTCGCTCAGGTTGGGTGACGAACTGGGCGGACATATCGTCAGTGGCCATGTCGACGGGACGGCACTGGTCGAGGCGCAGGAGCAAGACGGCGACAGTACGCGCATGACCTTCCTCGCCCCGACGGAGCTTGCCAGGTTCATTGCGCCAAAAGGCTCCATCGCACTGGCTGGAACCTCGCTCACCGTGAATGACGTTGATGGCCCGCGGTTTACGGTCAACCTGATCCCCCACACAAAGACAGTGACAAACTGGGGTCAAATCGCCACGGGCGACGAGGTAAATCTGGAGATCGACACGTTGGCACGGTATGTGGCACGCCTTGATGATATGAGGGGGCGCGACAATGGCACGGGATGAGCACTACCGGGACGCCGTCTCGAGCATCGATGAGATCATCGAGGATGCACGCAACGGCCGGATGTATATCCTGATCGACCACGAGGATCGGGAGAATGAAGGCGA
>JBCCYF010000067.1:0-23087 GCA_039190275.1 Pseudomonadota bacterium
TGCGCGCCGGGCATTGTTTGTGGTCTGCTCCAGCACGACCGGAGCCGAAAACCCGCGATTGACCGAGGCCGCGGGCCTGCCCGATCCGCCAGGCGGCAGGTCCAGCCGGAAGCTCTGCTCGGGCTGGGTCAGCACAAGTGTCCGGGTCGGCAAAGCCTCGCGGCCGTCCGCCCAAAGCACGCCGGTGGCAAGCGGGATCACCATCGGCTTTTTATCGGTCTGGCCCGGCGTATCAGGTATACTCTGGCGCAACGTGACGGTCAGTGCCGTACCGTCCCACTCCTCCTCCACTGTGATCCGCGGTGTTCCGGCCTGACTGTACCAAAGTGCGAACTGCGAAAGGTCCTGTCCGGTGCTGTCTTCGAAGACCTTAATCCATTGCTCGATTGTGCAGGCCTGACCGTCATGGCGTTCAAAATAGAGGTCGAGCGCCTGAGAATAGGCGGCAGGGCCGACAACCTCACGCAGCATGCCGATCACCTCGGCCCCTTTTTCATAGACCGTGGACGTATAGAAGTTGTTGATTTCGATGTACTCTTCGGGGCGGACAGGGTGTGCGAGCGGCCCTGCATCCTCGCGGAACTGACGGGCGCGCAAGGCCAGGACATCGTCTATGCGCTTGATGGCGTGTCCCCTTTGGGCCGACGAGAACTGCTGATCGCGGAAGACGGTCAACCCTTCCTTCAGGCACAACTGGAACCAGTCGCGGCAGGTGATCCTATTACCGGTCCAGTTGTGAAAATACTCATGGGCGATGATACCCTCGATGAACTCGTAGTCGCGATCGGTGGCGGTTTCGGGGCTGGCAAGGACGTACTTTGCGTTAAAGATGTTGAGGCCCTTGTTTTCCATCGCGCCAGCGTTGAAGTCGTCGACCGCGACGATCATGAACAGGTCTAGATCATATTCCCGACCGTATTCCTCCTCGTCCCAGCGCATCGACCGCTTTAGGGCGTCCATGGCATACGCACATTTCCCCTCGTCGCCCGGGCGCACAAAGATCTTCAGGGTCACGTCGCGGCCCGACAGAGTTCTGAAACTGTCTTCATATGCGGTCAGATCACCGGCAACCAAGGCGAACAAATAACAGGGTTTGGGCCAGGGGTCGTGCCATTCGGCCCAGCCGGGGCCCTCGCCGAGCAAATTGCCGTTAGACAGCAGAACGGGCGCCTCCCCCTCGATCCGGACCGTATATGTGGCCATGACATCGGGCCGGTCGGGGAAATAGGTGATACGGCGAAACCCCTCTGCCTCGCACTGTGTGCAGTACATGCCCCTGGACATGTAAAGCCCTTCAAGCACGGTGTTTGAGGCCGGATCAATGCGCGTTTCGCAGACCCAGTCGAACGCGCCCTCCGGAAGGTCCGAAACCGGGACCGTCAGCCCCTCAGCGCCCGGCTTCAGGTCAAGTGCTGTGCCGTCGACCTCGGCCCTTATTAGCTCCAACGCCTCGCCATCCAGGTACAGATCCTGGCGCGGCACATCCGGGTTGGGACGGAACCGCACCCGCGCCGTAACCCGTGTGGCGTCAGGGGCGAGTTGGAACGTCAGATGCACCGTGTCCACCAGATAGGGCGGCGGCGTGTAATCCCTGAGCCGGATGGTGGGGGGCTGTTCGGTCCGCATCACGTTCTCCAAAACCGCGTTCGACCTGCCCCGTCTACCTCAGCTGTGCAAGGTGTTAAAGCGCCTCATAGTATCGATCTGCTGCGTGTTGATGGTTCGATATCACGGTCGTTTTTGCTGAGGATGCCAGCGCGATTTCCGATCTGCCGGTCCAACCAGCTGCGAAAAGGGGATTCACTGTTCCCGCGAAACGCTATAGGTGGAAGCAATCGCAGAATAAAGGACGGATCGCAGTGGCTTTTTTCGGCAAGCTCAGGGACCGCTTGTTCAAATCCTCGGCCAAGCTGGAGGAGGGTTTGGAGGCCCTGGTTGAAGAGGCGCCCGCGCCAGAGCCCGAGGCTGAGCGGCAATCGGAACCCTCCGCGGACCCGCAACCATCGCCGCAGACCGAAACCCTACCGGCGGAGCCGGATCCATCCAAGGCACCTTCGGGTGGCTTGCTCTCCCGCCTGACCGGTCGAAAACCGGCCGAGCCACAGCGCGTGTTGGACGATGCGATGCTTGAGAGCCTTGAGGAAGTTCTGATCCAGGCGGATCTGGGTGTCGAAACCGCGCTCAAGGTTGCCGGCAATATGGCTGAAGGCCGCTTTGGCCGCAGATTGGGCGTTTCCGAGATCAAGACCCTTCTGGCGGCTGAGGTCTCGGCGATCCTGGATCCGGTTGCACAGCCGATGCCCCTGTTTCCCAAAACACCTCAGGTGGTACTCGTTGTGGGCGTAAATGGATCGGGTAAGACCACGACAATTGGCAAGCTTGCCAGCCAGTTCAAAGCTGCTGGAAAATCGGTTGTGATCGCGGCTGGCGATACCTTCCGCGCCGCTGCGGTCGAGCAACTGCAGGTCTGGGGTCAACGTGCGGGCGTACCGGTGATGACCGCCGCCGAAGGATCGGACCCGGCAAGCCTGGCCTTTGACGCGATGGTCCGGGCCGAAGCCGAAGGCGCGGATCTTCTCATGATCGACACGGCCGGACGATTGCAAAACCGTACCGATCTGATGGAGGAGCTGGCCAAAATTGTCCGTGTGATCCGCAAGCGCGACCCCGAGGCGCCTCACAATACCCTGCTGGTGCTGGATGCCACAACCGGGCAGAACGCATTGGAACAGGTCAAGATTTTCCGCCAGGTCGCCGATGTGACCGGCCTGGTGATGACCAAGCTGGACGGAACCGCCAAAGGCGGGGTTCTCGTGGCCTTGGCCGATCGCTTCGGACTGCCGATCCATGCGATCGGCGTCGGAGAGGGCATTGAGGATCTGTCCCCCTTTGACCCCGAGGAATTTGCCGCCGCCTTGACCGGTCAGAATGCCTGAAGCGGTTTTGCGACCTGGTGTGCCTGCCCCCGCACAGTACATGGAACTGCGCGCGCTCTGCGGTCTGGGCGGGCGCAGCCCTGCGGCGGCGGAGGCTGGACTACCGCGAACGGTATATGGCGTGGTGATCGAAGTTGAGGACCGGTTGATCGGTATGGGCCGGTTGATCGGCGACGGGGGCTGCTTTGTTCAGGTCACCGACATCGCGGTACACCCGGACTGGAGGGGGTGTGGGTGGGGACGCCGGATTGTCGCTGCACTGATGTCCTGGGCGGACGCGGAATTGCCGTCGGGGTGCTACATCAGCCTGATTGCGGATGCCGGCGCTGAGCGGCTGTACGAAAAAGCCGGGTTCAGGTACAGGACGGGCATGGCTCGGACAGTACCGTGAGCCAAAGGCCGACACATTGAGCGATTGGTTGGTTTCCATCGCCGGCACTCCGGAAGGTGCCCGGGTGGCAATGATCTTGGCGCTGATCTCGGCCGTTGCGCATGCCGTGTTCGGGGCGTTGCAGAAATGGCGGTTCGACCCCTGGCTTACCCGGGGTGCGATCGACGTTTTCTACTGCGCAATGGCGCTGCCCTTTGCAATCTTTGTGTTTCCACTTCCCGGACCCGGGATGTGGCTGTTCATGGGTGGCGTGTTCCTGATCCACTTTGCCTATAAGTACATCCTTGCCATGGCCTACGAGCGGGCCGCTTATACGGTCATTTATCCCGTGGTGCGGGGGACAGGGCCATTGGTCACCGTCCTGGGCGCCTGGGTCGTTTTTGGCGAGGCATTTACGGCGACCCAGTGGATGGGTGTATTGCTTCTTTCAGGCGGGATCTTCGGGTTGGCCGCGTATAACCTCACCCTGACCAAAGTCGATCGGGATGTCCTTTGGGCGGCCATCGGGCTCGCGTTGCTCACCGGGGTGATTGTGGCGGTTTACACTGTTTACGACGCCTTCGGCATTCGGTCGGTTGAAAACCCGTTCACCTTCCTTGCCTGGTTTTTCGTGGTCGATGGACTGGCCTTTCCGTTCCTGGCATTGCGTCGTTGGAACCGGATGTCGGACCGTCCGTCACCCCGGCCTTTGCTGGCGCGGGGGTTTCTGGCGGCCTTGATCGCCTATGTCAGTTTCGGTGCCGTTATGTTGGCCACGCGGCTGGACAAGGTGGGCGAAGCGGCGGTGCTGCGCGAAACATCGACAGTCTTTGCTGCAATCATCGGCTGGGTGTTCCTGCGGGAGGCTGTCGGGCCAGTCCGGGCCGGCCTAATGTGCCTGATCGCGGCCGGGGCTGTTGTGGTCGAATTTGGCGGCGTGTAAGGGGAAGCTATGGCAGAAAAAGAGCTTAATCCGGTCCTGCGCATGGCCCTCGATCTTGGGCCCGTTGCCGTTTACTTCGCGGCCTATCAGTATTTCCAGGACCGCCCTATCACCTGGGGTGGTGAAACCTATGGCGCCGTGGTCATCGCCACTGCTGTCTTTGTTCCGATGATGCTGCTCAGCCTTGCGATCAGCTGGATTTTAACCCGATCGCTGCCACGGATGGCGGTGTTCACCGCGATCATCGTGGTGTTCTTCGGCGGACTTACCATCCTGCTCAACGACGACACGTTTACAAAGATGCGTCCCACCGTCGTGTATGGGATCTTCGCGGTTATTCTGGGCGTTGGGCTTTGGGTGCAGGGACGGTCCTATATTCAGTACCTGATGGGCAGCCTGATGGCGTTAAGCGACAAAGGCTGGCACGTGTTTACCCGCAACTGGGTGTTCTTCTTCGTCTTTATGGCGGTGTTCAACGAATTTGTCTGGCGCGTGATGGGAGAGGAGGCGTGGATCTGGCTGGATACCTTCGGTCAGTTCCTGCTCACCATGGTGTTCATTGGATCACAAATGCTGCTGTTGCACCGCGGCGGCATGATCATTCAGGAAGAAGAATGACCGTGCGCCGCGCTGGCGCGCCGGACATGCCCCGTGGGATCTGTCATTCCTATGGCCGTGGCGAGCAGCGAGAGCGTTGTGCCAAAAGCCTGAGCCATCTACTAACGCTGCCTGAAACTTAAGATATCAACGCGCCAGGCGATGCAGGGTGCTTCAGGTCTTTCGTCAAACGCTTTAGTTGGTAAGAAGCGGGGCGAAGCGTTGGTCATAGATTGACCGGGTGATCGGTCCGGCATGACGCAACAGAACATGACCGTTCCCGTCGATCACAAAGGTCTCGGGGACGCCATAAAGCCCCCAGTTGATCGCCGTCCGTCCGGCGCTGTCTGTTCCCACGCTTTCAAACGGATCCCCAAGTTCGTCAAGGAATGCCCGCGCATTATCCGCGCTGTCCTTGTAGTTCACACCGATGATCGGGGTTCCCGCTTCGGCGATTTCGGTGAGCAGGGGATGCTCTGCACGGCAGGGTGCGCACCAACTGGCCCAGAAGTTCACCAGCTTGATGCCGGGTTTCGACAGGTCGGCGGTCACTGGTCCGGCGGCGGCCGGGTCGAGCGGCGGCAGCTCCAGCGCCGGGGCCGCCCGCCCGGCCAGCGCACTGGGCAAAGTGTCGGGGCTTTCGCGGTTCAGTCCGGCATAAAATGCGAGTGCGATGGCAAGAAACACAACGGGCGGGACCAGCAACAGCCAGTTGAAAACGGGCTTCTTTGGCGTATCCGGTTCAGACATCTGTGCGTCCCTGGGACTGTTCAAAGCGCCGCAGCGCGTCACGTGCCTGTCTGGCGCGGATCAAACTTAACCCCACAAGGCCGCCAAGCAGCACGAACGTGACAAAGTATGCGCTAAGGACCGCGCCTGCATAGTCGCCCAGGTCCGGCATTATGTCGCGCCCTCGGCCACAAGACCGGCACGGGTTTCCAGCGCCCGAAGCCGTCGCATCCGTATCTCGGTCCGGGTGCGCAGCAGGACAAGACTGACGAACAGAAGTACAAAACCCGCGATGACCAGAAGCAGCGGGTAATAGAAAACGTCGGCCACGTTCTTCTCCTTATCCAGGGACAACGAATAGCCCTGATGAAGACCCTGGTTCCAGAATAGTACAGCATATCGGCTAAGCAAAGCGAAGACCGACCCGACCATACACAGTGCTGCTGTCAGATCGGCCGCCTTTTCGGGATCTTCCACCGCCTCCCAGAGTGCCATGTAGCCCAGGTAGAACACAAACAGGATAAGAAAGGATGTCAGCCGGGGGTCCCAAACCCACCATGTGCCCCACATTGGCTGGCCCCAGATCGCCCCCGTCAGCAAGGCGATCAAGGTAAACACAGCACCCACCGGTGCTGCCGCACGCGCAGCAAGGGCAGAGACATGATGCCTGCGGATAAACCAGATCAGTGAGGCGACAAGCATCATGATCCACGCGTTAATTGCCATCAGCGCGCTGGGCACGTGCAAATAGATGATCTTTACAGTTGATCCCTGCTGATAGTCATCCGGGGTGAAGAAATAGCCCCAAACCAGACCGACACCCAGGCAGAGTGCCGTCATCATGCCAAGCACGGGCATGAGGCGCCCGGAAAGACGCATGAACTCGGCCGGGTTGGCATACTTCCACAACGACATAGTCGATAGGTAGTCTGGCCAGGTCTAAGGCGCAATGGGCCGATGCGTCGCGCGCGGATGTCCGGGCCCTAGCGGATCTGTATGCGCAGTATAGCGGCGGTCGCAAAGGGCGCGACGGCGACGATTGCAAGTGTCAGTGCCAGGGTGAGGAGGAGCGCAGGTGCCGCGGCCTGACCGTTGGCGGCCGCCACCGCGCTGCGGGCCCCGAAAATAAGTGTCGGAATGTACAACGGCAGCGTTAGGACCCCCGTCAACAGTCCACCCCGGCGCAGACCCAGGGTAAGAGCCGCACCAATGGCCCCCAGAAAACTGAGCGCTGGGGTTCCGACGCCAAGCGCTGCAATCAGCCAGGGGTATGCCGCGCCGGGCAGGTTAAGCGTCAACGCCAGCAGGGGTGCGATAACAGTCAGCGGCAGGCCGGTGGTCAACCAATGGGCCAGCGCCTTTGTGGCCACGATTGCCTCCAGAGGCAGCGGGGACAAGGCCAGCGCGTCGAGGCTGCCATCCTCGAAATCCGTTTGAAACATCCGATCCAGCGTCACGAGGCAGGACAGAAGCGCTGCGATCCAAAGTGTCCCCGGGGCGACCCGCGCCAATTCTTCCGGCTCCGGCCCGATGCCAAAGGGAACCAGCAGGACCACGATAAGGAAGAATACAAGGCCTTGCGCTGCGCCGCCGCCGGCGCGCAGCGCAAGGGTCAGTTCGCGCCGCAGCAAGGCGCGCATCAATCGATGGCCCCGGTCAGAAACGGATCCATCGTAGGGCCTGAGGTCATGGCCGTCAGTGCCAAGGGCTCTGCGGTGACTGGGATCGGTACATGGGTCGCGATCAGGGCGTAACCACCGCCCGCCAGATGCCGAGATACTACCGCGCTTAGCAGTGCCGTGCTGTCCTGATCCAAGGACATCGTTGGCTCGTCCAAAAGCCAGACCGGCGCAGTGCTCACGGCCAGCCGGGCAAGGCCAAGTCGCCGCTTCTGGCCGGCGGACAGGCGCCCAGCAAGGCGATCGCGCAGGATGGTCAGGTTGAACGCCTCCAGCGCGTCTGCCAGGGGTCCACGGGATGCCAGATCAGACCAAAAAGATAGGTTCTCGGCGACGGTAAGGGTCGGCTTAACGGCGTCCAGATGCCCGGTATAGAGCATTGCGCCGTCCATTTCCCAAACCGGCTTTTGGTCCAGGGTTACGTGTCCCTGGGGCCGTTGGCCGAGGCCCGCTATTGCGCGGAGCATCGTTGTTTTGCCGACACCGTTGCGCCCCTGTACCAAACGCGCATGCCCCGGCTGCAGGACAAAACTGACCGGGTCGAACAGCACGGCACCGCCGCGGCTGCAGGTCAGATTGATGGCCGTCAGTGTCATGCGCCCGACCTACGCAGAATTTCGGACGGGTGAAAACCCCCCTGGTCAACAATGCTATTGATTTTGTATACCGTGGTACACATATTTGTGTTACGCCGCGCGGTCATGTGTATGGTCTGGCCGGGCAACTTCTGCCATCGTGCAAACAAAGTGTTCTTGGGAATCGGGAGGTCCGCATGCCTATCACCGTGGGAACTGACAGCGCCCCAAATCGCCGAACCTTGAAGGTCGGCGGGCAGGAGGTGTCCTACTACTCCATCGAAGCGGCCCAAGAGGGCGGTATGGGAGACTTCAGCAAGTTGCCAGCGGCACTGAAGGTCGTTCTTGAGAACATGCTGCGCTTTCAGGATGGCAAAACGGTCTCGGCAGAAGACATCCAGGCGTTTTCTGAATGGGCCAAGCGGGGCGGTAAGAACCCGCGTGAGATTGCGTATCGTCCGGCGCGTGTCCTGATGCAGGATTTTACCGGTGTCCCGGCTGTTGTGGACCTTGCCGCGATGCGTGACGCGATGGTCAGCCTGGGCGGCGATCCTGAAAAAATCAATCCACTCAATCCGGTAGACCTGGTCATCGATCACTCGGTCATGGTGGATGAGTTTGGCAATGCGCGCGCGTTCCAGATGAATGTGGAACGCGAGTACGAGCGCAACGGCGAACGATACGAGTTCCTGAAGTGGGGCCAGGGTGCGTTCAACAACTTCCGGGTGGTGCCGCCGGGCACCGGTATCTGCCATCAGGTGAACCTGGAATATCTGGGTCAGACTGTCTGGACCGATGTGGATCAGACCGGCGCGGAAGTGGCCTATCCCGACACACTTGTTGGCACCGACAGCCACACCACGATGGTAAACGGTCTGGCAATTCTCGGGTGGGGTGTCGGCGGTATCGAGGCCGAGGCCGCAATGCTGGGTCAGCCCATATCCATGCTGATCCCGGAAGTCGTCGGTTTCAAGCTGACCGGCGCGATGGTCGAAGGTGTCACCGCTACGGACCTGGTCCTGCGTGTTGTCGAGATGCTGCGCAAACACGGGGTGGTCAGCAAATTTGTCGAGTTCTATGGCGACGGTCTCGACAACCTGCCGTTGGCCGACCGGGCAACCATCGCCAATATGGCCCCCGAGTACGGGGCAACCTGCGGTTTCTTTCCTATCGACGATGAAACGTTGCGCTATCTGACAGTATCCGGCCGATCCGAAGAGCGGATCGCGCTGGTCGAGGCGTATGCCAAAGCCAACGGCCTATGGCGCGGGGCAGACTACGACCCGATTTATACTTCCACTCTTGAGCTGGATATGAGCACGGTGAAACCTGCGATCTCGGGTCCCAAACGCCCACAAGACCGCATTTTGCTGGATGCCGCGGCCGAGACGTTCAAGGGGCATATGGAAACCGAGTTCAAGCGCCCGATGGACGTGCAGAGCCCGGTGGATGGTGCGGATTACAGCATTCACTCCGGTTCGGTCGTGATCGCGGCGATAACCTCGTGCACAAATACATCAAACCCCTATGTGATGATCGGGGCGGGGCTGGTTGCGCGCAAAGCCCGGGAACGTGGGCTGAATAGAAAACCCTGGGTCAAGACATCACTTGCCCCCGGATCCCAAGTGGTAAGTGAGTACCTCGAGGCGGCCGGTCTACAGGATGATCTGGACGCGCTTGGGTTCCATCTTGTGGGGTATGGATGTACCACTTGTATTGGCAACTCCGGGCCGCTCCCGGCCGAAATATCAGAAGCGATAAACGAGGCCGATCTGGTCGCCACATCGGTTCTTTCGGGAAACCGGAATTTCGAAGGCCGCGTGAACCCGGATGTGCGCGCAAACTACCTTGCCTCACCTCCCTTGGTTGTCGCCTATGCGATAGCGGGGGATATGAACATCGATATCACAACCCAACCTCTGGGTCAGGATCAGGACGGCAAGGATGTTTTCCTTAAAGACATCTGGCCATCGCAATCCGAGATCGCGGAACTGGTTGAACGAACCGTGACACGGGCAGCATTCCAGTCAAAATATGCGGATGTATTCAAGGGGGATGAAGCCTGGCGAGAGGTCGAGACGGACGATGCGCTTACTTATAATTGGCCGTCTACGTCGACCTATGTACAAAACCCGCCGTACTTCCAGGGCATGGGCACGGAACCGGGCGTCATCTCGGATGTCACCAATGCCAAAGTCCTGGCCATCCTGGCGGACTCAGTTACGACCGATCACATCTCCCCGGCAGGTTCGTTCAAGGCCGACCATCCCGCAGGTGCATATCTGATGGACCGGCAGGTACCGGCACGGGAGTTCAACTCCTACGGATCTCGTCGCGGCAACCACGAGGTGATGATGCGCGGCACCTTTGCCAACATCCGCATCAAGAACGAGATGCTCGACGGTGTCGAAGGTGGCTACACCAAAGGCCCCGATGGATCGCAGATGTCGATCTACGATGCCGCGATGGCACATGCCGAAAGTGATACGCCGCTGGTGGTGATTGCCGGAAAGGAATACGGGACCGGGTCTTCCCGCGACTGGGCGGCTAAGGGGACAGCGCTGCTGGGTGTCAAAGCCGTGATCGCTGAAAGCTTTGAACGTATTCACCGGTCCAACCTGGTTGGCATGGGTGTTATCCCGCTTGAGTTTACCGGCGGCGATACCCGAAAGACTCTGGGACTGAAGGGCGATGAAGTGATCAGCATCAGTGGGCTGGCCGGTGACCTGGTGCCCCTGGCTGAAGTACCCTGCAAGATCACCTATGCTGACGGCACAACGACAACAATCGCGCTGAAGTGCCGGATCGATACTGCTGTGGAGATCGAATACGTCGAGAATGGTGGTGTGCTCCACTATGTCCTTCGGAACCTTGCAAAGACTGCATAGCCAACGGATTGGCCGATGTTTGAAGGACTGAAGCTCTCGCCGGACATGCCGCCGATCTGGCTTGCACTGTTTGCGCTGGTCGCCTGGGCGCTGGGCCGGTTTGCTCCGGTGGTCACGTTCGACGTCGCCATAGTGGGTCGGATCGCGATCTGGCTGGGGATCGCGATCATCGTGTGGTCGGCGTTCTGGTTTTGGCGCAAGAAGACCCCGATCGAACCTGGCCATGCCCCCAAAGCGCTTATTGTCGAAGGGCCATACCGGATCAATCGCAATCCGATTTACACCGGACTTGCCATCATTCTACTTGGATTTGCGCTGAACCAGGGCGCGCTCAGCGCCCTTCTTCCCGCGATGCTCTTCCCTTTGCTCATTACCCGGCGCTTTATTCTTGCAGAAGAGGCCATGCTCAGAGAAGGCTTCGGGGCCGAGGCTGAGCGCTACATCGGGCGCACAAGGCGGTGGTAACTGGGCCTCGCGCAAGGTTTACTGGCATCCCGAATGTGCAACGGCTACGAAAACAAACACCTTTGTTGGAGACCCTGATGCTTCATAGTTTTCGCGTCATCGCGACAGTGTTTGGGCTGGCACTGCTGGCCGCCGCGACAGCCGGAACATCCGCACGGGCGCAGGAGCGCACGGTGCTTGTCGAATTGTTCACATCACAGGGGTGCTCCAGCTGTCCACCGGCCGATAGTCTTTTGGGCAAACTGGCCGAACGTAGCGATGTGATCGCTTTGGCCTATCATGTGGATTACTGGGATTATCTGGGCTGGAAAGATACCTTTGCGCTGCCAGAGAATACAACGCGCCAACGCGGGTACGCCCAGCAAGCCAATCGCGACTACCTGGGCCGTACGTTTCGCGGAAGCTTCACGCCCGAGGTTGTGGTCCAGGGCACGGACAGCCTGATCGGGTCTGATGCACTGACGATCCAGCAGCGGATAACGGCACATAGCAAGAGTTCCGCGCCGGTGACAGTCGACCTTGCCCGCACGGACACCGGCCTCAGTGTCCGGCTTGAGCCAAACGGCAAGGGCGGACCGTCCGCCAATGTCATGGTGGCGCCCTTTACACCGGAAGCCAGGGTCGAGGTGGGCCGGGGGGAGAATGCCGGTCGAGCGCTGATCTACTACCATGTCGTTTCAAGGCTGCTGAACGCGGGGACGTGGAACGGGACCGAAGCCAAGGAGTATGTCGTTCAAGGCGTGGACGGGCCTGTTGTCGTGTTCCTGCAACGGGGCACCAACGGCCGCGTATTGGCATCGGCTCAACTGGACGACTGACGGGCCGCTTCGGCGTTGATCTGGCGAATAGGTTTGGCCCATCGGCGATGCAGCCAGTACCATTCGGTCGGATCCTGACGAATACGCCGGGCCAAACTGTCGTTGACCTCCTGGGTCATGGTTTCGGGGTCCGAAGGCTGGATCGGCGCCTCGAGTTCAATCCGGAAATGCGTGCCATCATCGGTCCGCAGTGCGTAGGCCGGGATCAGCGGCAAGTCGTAGCGCAACGCCAGGTCCGCGATATCGGTCGACGTCATCGCCGGATGACCCATGAAATCCAACGACACACCCAGTCCGGTCTTCTGATCGATCAGGATGGCCATAACCCCGCCGGACCTGAGGTGTTTGATGAGCTTGCGCATCCCGGCGCGGCCGCGCGGCACCATCGGGCCACCGACCTTTTCGAAATGATGTACAAGTTCCGCGTTGTGATGCGGATTGTTTTGTGGGCGATAGACCGCGCCGACCTCGATACCCCGATGCAAAAGTGCGGCGCGAACTGCATCGAACCGACCGTAGTGGCCACCGATCAGGATCGTGCCTTGACCCTTGGACTGTGCGGCTTTAAGCGCGGTCCACCCGGGCATGGGCGCGATCTGCATTTTATCCTTGAGCGCCAGCAACCGCTCGTTGTCGAGCATATCAAACATATTTCGGGCGGTCTTACTGGCTGTGGCCCCGGTTAACCGGACACGTTCCGAGGCGGTCAGTTCAGGAAAGACAAGCCTGAGATTGTCGTCGATACGTTTGCGCAGGGACGGCGTATTGAACACCAGCCGGCGCCCGATCCAGCCCAGCACAGCCGCACGCGTCCCTTCCGGCAGCGGTCGCAAAGCCCCCCGCAAGGCACGTACCGCATACATTTGCAGCCGGTGACCGATCCTGCGCACGTCTGTGTCCTTTGCCAAAATGCGGCGGATGTCCCGCGCAGCGCTGGCAGCGCGCGCGGGTGGTCATCATGTCAATGCTTGAGCGGGTTGATCATCATGACCATCTGGCGCCCTTCCATCTTGGGCATTGTCTCGATCTTACCCAGCTCGACAGTGTCATCGGCCACGCGCTCAAGAAGTCGCCGTCCAAGGTCCTGGTGCGCCATTTCACGGCCGCGGAACCGCAACGTCACTTTCACCTTGTCACCACCATTCAGAAACTTGGTCACATTCCGCATTTTGACATCGTAGTCATGTGTGTCTGTGTTGGGGCGGAACTTGACCTCCTTAACATCGATCACTTTTTGCTTTTTGCGCGCCTCGGACTCTTTTTTCTGCTGTTCGTACTTGTACTTGCCGAAATCCATGATCTTGCAAACCGGCGGGTTAGCATTGGGCGAGATCTCGACCAGATCCAGTCCTGCTTCCTCGGCCAGTTCTATGGCGCGCGATGGGGTCTGCACCCCAAGATTTTCGCCTTCGGCTCCGATGAGCCTGATTTCTGTTGACCGGATCCGGCGATTCACGCGGGGTCCGTCGTCGCGCGTTGGGGGCGCTTGGTGTGGTCTGCGGGCTATAGCAGTAGTATCCTTCGTATTGTTGATCTCTATGACGACGAAGGGCGCAGTATTGCGCCCTGGTCCGAATATAAGGGGAATCAGGTAAGTTTAAAAGGCCTTATCGGTGCTGTCCTGGTCGTCAGGTATGCCGCATTTGTGCAGGATCTCGATGTACTCCGGGTCGAACAGGACCGCCGAGGGCGTCAGCGACTTACGCATATAGCTAACGGTGACATGCGGAAACGTGGCGCGCAACTCGGCAACAGCCGCTCGCGCTCCGGCCATGTTACCCTGTTCATAGCGCATCACCGCCAGCATGCGCAGCGCCCATTTGGCCGCTGGGTTCAACTGTAGCCCGTCTTCGACCAGCGCTTCGGCATCTGACATGCGCCCCATCTTTCGCATGGCATAGGCGCGCCCGAACGCGCAGTTGAACCGAAACGGGTCCAGCGGGCTCAGCCGCGTTGCCGTGTCGAGCGCGGCCATCGCACCCGGTCCATCGTCACGAAATGCAGCCAGCCACCCACGTCTGAGCCAGGCCCAGGCATTGTTCGGATCAATGGCCAATGCCCGGTCAATGAAGTGAACGGCGCGGTCGGTCTGGTCCGACACAATGGTCAATGCCGCTGCAACAGCCGTCAAGGTTGGGGCGTGATCGGGCATCTGCCCCACGGCGCGGTCCGCAAGTGCAATGGCCCGATCGCGGTCAGCTTCGGGATCCGGGCTCCACATATAGGCCACCTCCTGACCCAGGGCCCAGCTGCACATCGCCAACGCCAGAGGGTACTCGGGGTCCCGCGCAACGGCCTTTTCAAGGATTTCCAGCGCGAGTTTGTTCCGTGCCCGGTCATGCGCCCAAAAATGGGGATAGGCGGTCAAGACCAGATCATAGCTGCTGCGGTTCGAAAACGGCTCGGACACAGCGCGTGAGATTTCGGCCGCGCGCAAGGTTGGCAGAACCGCGCCCGAGATCTGGCTCGCGATCCGGTCTTGCAAGTCGAACAGATCATCAAGCGCGTCTTCATAGCGCGCCTCCCAGATCATCTGACCGGTCCGCCCCTCGACCAGATGCACCGATATCCGCACCCGCGCCCCGGCGCGGCGAACCGACCCTTCGATAAGGTATGTCGCGCCCAGTGCCTCGGCGATCCGTGGAATATCCAGAGTTTCGCGATCTACGGCCACGGTGGACTGCCGCGCGATCACCCCGATATCCTGGATCCGGGCCAGTGCGCCCGTGATTTCCTCGACCACGCCATCGACAAAATAGTCATCCGCAGGCGACAGGTCGGTAAAAGGCAAAACCGCCAGCATCGGTATCTCTGCAAGACGGGTCGCGGATCTTGCAAGGTCACGGCTCTTTGGATCGGCATGTGCGGATATGGCGGATCTCTGGGTCCGTAACCAGTCCTGAAACGGTTCCGATGGAAAGTCGATGCCGTCCAGCAGTGTGCTTCCGGTGGCGTTCACCGTCAGCCCCGAGGTTTCGAGCCCGACCGTTAGCCGGTCTGTCACCAGCACGTCACCGATCAGCGGCGCAAGGACCCGCCGCAGCGCGGACAACTCCTGCCGCAGCGAGGCACGTGCCTGTTCATCTGGCCTGTCGCCCCACAGCAACGTTGCCAGACGGCTGCGGGTCACCCGGTTTCCGGGCTCAAGCGCCAGTATCGCCAAAAGGGCCTGCGCGCGTTGGCTTGGCACGGCAACCGGCCTGCCGTCCGAGCAGATCAGCGCGAAAGTGCCGGCAAGGCGGAGTGTGTAGGCGTGGGGCATGACGGCGGTTTTTACGGTTCAGTGGCGCGCTTTTTACGGTGGGTTTGCGATCGGTCGCCCGGAATTCCCGGGTCCCCTTACGCTCACATTGCGGTGTTGGAACATATTAGCCGCAAGACAGTACAGATGTGAAGGAGCAACCGATGCAACGCCAGACCATATTGAACAATGCCCCGATGATCGTTCACCGCCCCCGCGGTCTGTGGTCAAAGCTGGTCGCGGCCCTGTTGTGGGCGGATCAGCGGTATCGCGACAAGCAGACCCTTGAGCGGGCGACGGATGAACAGCTGCGCGATATCGGATTGCACCGTGATCAGGCAACGAGGCTGAGCCCGCCGAACCGCACGCTATGGTAGCGGATCCAGGCTCAGTGTCCGGGGCTGACCTTTGAACGGGGACTTGGCGGTTTGCTAAACTGCCTTGGCCCAGTCGCGAGACGATTTAGATCTGCAGCTTTTTGAAGATGCGTTCAGGCACTGTCCGGATGACGGTCATGATGCCGATCCAGAAAAACGGTGTGTAGATCACGTTGCGCTGCTTCCGGATGCCTTTGCGGATGTCGGTAGCAACTGCCGCGGGCGAGGCGACCAGGAACATGCCTTCCAGGCCCCAGGTCATCGCGGTATCGACAAACCCGGGTTTTACAGTAAGCACATGCACACCGACGCGTCCCATCCGGTTGCGAAAACCGGACAGAAAGGTATGAAACCCGGCTTTGGCCGCGCCATAGACGTAGTTCCCCAGCCTGCCGCGGTCCCCCGCGACGGAACCGACACCGACCACGGTTCCGGCACCCCGTGCCGCCATGTCTGGGGCCAGCGCCATCAGAAAGGCGGCGCTGGCGGTGAAATTGTCGGTGACGACGCCCGAAACGAGGCTTGCATCCTCGTCGATCGCCGACTGTTCGGGCATGGATCCGGCAAAGACGGCGACATTCAGGGTGCCGTCATGGGACCTTGCTGCCTCCAGGATCGGATCCTGGCTCTCGGGGTGGCGAGCATCAAACGCGAAAACCTCAACCGCACCGGCGCCGCGTAGCTCTAGATCAGTTGCATCGCGGGCAAGGTCGTCGGTATCGCGTCCACACAGAAGCAGCCGATACGTCTCGCCCGACGGGTCTTCGGCAAAACTGCGTGCGAGGGCACGCGCCATGGCCGAGCTTGCGCCGAGGATGATCCACATCTCACTCATGCTGTGCCTCGCAGGTTCAGGCGGCGGGCCAAGTCCGTTTCGAATACGCCATCGGGGTCCGCCTGGCGTACCACGGCACGAAAGTCCCCAAGTTCGTCGTACATCGGTGCTATGTGATCGGGCGCCGCCAGACTGTCCTTGGCAAGGTAGACACGGCCCTCGGCTTCGACGGTCTGATCGATAAGCCGCTCGATCAGCTGCGCCACTCCGGGCCGGCTGGCAAAGTCAACCGCCAGGGTGTACCCCTCCATCGGGAAGGACAACGGACCCGCGCGCCCGGGGCCCATTTTCTTGAGCACAGCCAATGGCGCAGCAAGACCCGAGCGCCCGATCTCGCGCAGCATGGCATCAAGGACCAGTGCGGCATTTGCGGGCGGCAGAACGCATTGAAACTGGTGAAAGCCCCGTTTGCCATACAGCTTGTTCCATCCGCTGAGGCCGTCCAGCGGATGGAAGAATGCGGCGATCTGTTTCGAGGAGTGCCGACCTGTCTTTGGAATGCGGCTGTAGTAGTATTGGTTAAAGGCCCGTACCACAGGTCCCGCCATTGCAAACCCGGGGGCGTTGAACGGAACCGTCTTTGGCGCTTTCCTCGGCTGGAAGAACGCGGCTTCGCGTGTCACGAATTCAGCTTCCTCAAGAATGCCGCGGCCCAGTTTATCTCCGGTACCGGTGGCATCGATCCAGCCGACGGAAAATGTCGCTTCGCTGTCCTCGAAGGCCGCGATGTAGCTGGCGAGGTTGGGCATGCGTCGTTCCTGCACGTCGACCAGCACCGACGGGCAGGGGGCCAACTGAATTGTCGCACTTTCAATAACGCCGGTCAGGCCCATCCCTCCGAGCGTTGCCCGAAACAGTTCCCCCTCGACATCGGGAGAGATGTCGCGGACCTGGCCGTCCGCCCCGATCAGGCGCAGGCCCAACACGTGCTGGCCGAAGCTGCCCGCGGCGTGGTGGTTCTTCCCGTGGACATCCGCCGCAATCGCACCACCCAGCGTCGCGTGACCGGTGCCGGGCATCACCGCGGGCATCCAGCCGCGCGGGCCGAACAGTTCCAGTAACGTGGCCAACGGCACGCCAGCCTCGGCCTCAAGAACACCGTTACTGGTGTCGAACGACAGCAGGCGGTCCATCCGGCTCATGTCCACAGCCGGGGCGTCGCTGAGCGCGGCGTCACCGTAGGAGCGCAAGGCTCCGATAGCAGGTCCCGGGGCATGCCCCATGATCCGCGCCAGGCTGGCCGACTTTTCGGGGCGCGCCCGTCCGCCAGTACCAGTAAGAACCCGGCCCCAGCCGGTATAAGGTTCGGTGTTAAGTGGCATGCAATCCTCGGTGCGCTGCGCGTGTGGCGATAGGAAAAACGACAAGTCCGATGGCGATCGCGAACCAAAGCGTTGTCAATCGGATCACCGCTGTCGCCGGGATCGAAACCTCAAGCGGAACCCCCTGCAGCGAAAGCAGTCCAACCATCGCGGCCTCGGCCCCGCCAAGCCCGCCCGGTGCGCCGGTCAGGCCGCCACCGACGGTCGCGATCATGAAAATACCGACCGCGGTCCAAAGGGGGACTTCGGCGCCCATCCAGCCCAGCAGGTAGTAGAAGGAAAGACCTTCGGCGAACCATCCGGCGAAACCAAGCGCAAGGGCCGGCAGGACAACCGGCCAGTCGGAAAACGGACCAATGGAGCGCGCTGCCCGGCGCACCCGTGCGAACAGGCGCGGCGCCCGCCCGATCAGGCGCCAGCTGCGCTCAAGGGCCCAGGTCAGCAGGTTCGCCCGGGTCACAACGACCGCAGCCACGATTGCAATCGCAGCAAGTGGTATGCCGCCACGCAGTCCGGCCGTCGACAGCGCAACCGAAACTGCGATCAAAAGCCCCATCGCGGCAAGGTCTGCTGCCCGGTCCATCAGAACAATGGGGGCGGCGCGATCCACGCTGACACCCGTCTCGCGGGTAATCCAGCGCAGGCGGATCAATTCCCCCACGCGGCCGGGCGTCACCGTCATCGCGAAACCGCCAAGGTAATGGCGGATGGTCTGCATCACACCGACCGGCAGTTTTAGGACACGTGCATAAAGGTGCCAGCGAAGCCCGCGGAGCAGATAGTTCATACCAGAAAGCGCCAACAGCGCCGCCACCTGTGCACTGTTCAACGCGCCGAGAGAGGCCAGAACCTCGCGCCAACCGGTGGCCGCCGCAAGACCCGCAAGACCGAACACCATGACAGCCAGAAGTCCCCCGGTTAGAAGGACTTCGCGCGACAGTCTCGGCAGGGCTGGGGGCGGTTTAGCTGCGGGCAAAAGGGCGTCCTCGGTCATCTTCGGCGGACGCTATATTCGAATCTTGGCATCTAAAAGGCGAGTCGCACAGTTTCCTGCCGCCATCCAAGACATTCAGTTGCCTTGATCAGACCCTGAAAACATCCGCCCAATCGGGGTGTTTGCGTCGCTGCGCATTCACAAAGGGGCAGAGCGGGACGATCATCACGCCCTCGGCCCGGGCATCCGTCACCAGGCGCTCGGCCAGGGCCAGACCTGCGCCGGTACCGCGCAGACTGTCATCAACCTGCGTGTGGTCGGCTATTATTGTCTGCGGCGATGCAATCGAATAGGTCAACTCGGCGCGCCCATCCATATGGTTCAAGATGTACGTACCAGTGTTCCCGGACACCTCGCGGGTGATCTCAAACTCGCTCAATTGACAAGTTTCGCTTCCGTGGCGGCGGCGACCTCCTCGGCCGTGACACCGGGTGCAAGTTCGACACGTTTCAGGCCGCCATCCACCACGTCAAACACGCCCAGATTTGTTATGACACGATCCACCACACCCTTGCCGGTCAGCGGCAGCGTGCAGGCGCGCAGCAACTTGGTCTCGCCCTTTTTGTTCGTGTGATCCATGATCACCACAACCCGGCGCACACCGGCGACCAGATCCATCGCGCCCCCCATGCCCTTGACCAGCTTTCCGGGGATCATCCAGTTTGCCAGGTCGCCATTTTCGGCAACTTCCATCGCCCCCAGGATCGCCATTGCAATATGCCCGCCGCGGATCATCGAAAAGCTGTCCGCTGAAGAGAAGTAGGAAGTTCGGTCCAATTCGGTGATGGTTTGCTTGCCCGCATTGATCAGATCGGCGTCGATCTCGTCCTCGGTGGGGAAAGGACCCATGCCGAGCATGCCGTTCTCGGATTGTAGGGTCACATCAATCCCGTCCGGAATGTAGTTTGAGACCAGCGTTGGGATGCCGATCCCAAGGTTCACATACATACCATCTTCAAGTTCCTGAGCCGCCCGCTCTGCCATCTGATTGCGATCCCAAGGCATGTCGTGTCCCTCCGTCCGAATACTCCCCACCGGTATAGGCAGAGAGGCGGCGGTTGAAAACGTCGAACTCGGCCCTGCCTACAAGAAATCGAACGCCTCGCCCGTATCGGTGCCCATAGATTCCGCGGTCAGATACCCGGTAAGGAATGTCATGTCGGTGATGCCGCGCTGGACAGTGTACTCCACGGACGGAATAAATTTCGAGAACCCGTTGTAGCTTTCCGATACCGGCACATCGAAGTAGTCATAGGGCCAGACGTCATCTTGCATGATGTTGTGGTAATAGGCTTTGCCCCGGTCCGCGACATTGTAGTCGCCAAAGATGGTAATCCCCGGGGGCGCATCGCGGCCCAGGGTATCGGCATCCTCAACCAGCACCTCCCCGGGTTCGCGCACGCCAAGGCCCGTCATATAGGCCATGTTGTTCGGGTTTGCGCCCAGACTGTATTGTACATCCTCCATGGCCTGGGTAAGCCACTTGTCCTTGCCATTGAGCGCGTGCATCCGAAGAAAGAAATCGGCTGAGTAATTGGGCTGCTGGCCGGTGTTGCTCCAGCCATAGGGCGCGCGTGGATCGACCGTGTACCCAAATGCCGAGGTATCGCCCTTGGTCAGCAGGTATTTTGCCTCGTCCCGGAATTCCTGAATCGCGAACTTGCGTACGTCGCGATCCGTTTCGCGGTCCGTCCGGACATATGCAAAGGTGCTTTCGTACTGATGCTCGAACCATTTCACCTGGGTGTTGGGATTGTCATAGGATGTGGTTTCAAGGAAAATATCGTGCCACTTTTCCTTGCCGGTCAGGTTGTAAAGCTCAACGGCAGCAAGGTTGCGCGAATTGATCTCGGTCTGATCAAGCTTGCCCTCAATGTTGCGCTCGGCCCAGTTCATCGCGGCCAGGGCGGACTCTTCCCATTCCTCGGCTGCGCTGCGGTCATAAGCCCGCAGAACACCCGCCATCTTGGCAGCTGTGGCGGCATATTCCCAACTGGCCCAGACATCCGGTGCATAGGCATAAACCGTGAGGCTTTCCGACCAGGATGCATCGCCGTACTGCGGTGATCCGCCGCTTTCGATCCCACCGCGTACGCCCCCATCCTCGGTTTGCAGTCGCCGGAAAAACTCAAGGTTCCACAAGCTTTCGTCCAGCAGATCGGGGATCTTGTCGCCGGACTCGGGGATCGAACCGTCGCGGCTTTCAGCAAATTCGGGTTGCAACTCGACCAGTTCGATCAGCTTGCGCGAGGCTTCCAACGCTTGGGGTCGCCTGTCCCAGTCCCCCGCATCGTGCCAGCCGCCCCAGGCATCCTCGAGCACCTTGCCGGTCGTCGCCCCCGGAAGTACTTTGAACGGGCTGGGTTTCCCGGGGCCAAACCCCTCGGTCGTGTCCGAAATCTTGATGGTCGTCTCAAGGACCTTCAGCCCGTCATCGGGATGCAACGAACGCGGCCGTGTCCAGTCGGTGTATTCCTCTTCCAACGCGATCCCGCTTCGTTGATGATAAAACCCGCTAAACGAGACATCGAAAAGATCGCCCCAATGGTCATCGGAAATCTCAAAGCTCTCAGATCGCCCGACACCTTTGACGGCGACATAATATGTGCCCTCACGCGACAGGTCAGAGAAGTCCATCTGCCAGACATCGGTGCCTTCGAAGTTCACTTTGCCCTTGGTCGGTTCGTCGCCGGATTTAGCCAGTTCGATGCGGCCCCGGTCGACAACCTTGCCGGTGTCTTCGTTGATCACACGGAACTTCGTACCCGCCTTGTAGCTTTGCTCGACCCCACGCCCTTTCGCCAGATCCCAGCCGTTCCAGCTGCTGAGGTAGGCGACCTTGTGCCCGTCGTCGGGATCGAACCCGGTCAGGTTTACATGAATTGCCTCTGAAACCACCTTGGCCGGACGATAGGTTTGGGTCTGCTGCTCGAACTCCGGGTCCTTGAAGTCGATCGTGACCACATCCTTGCGGGTGAGCTTGCGGTCAAGGTCCAGAAACACGTTTTCCAGCGTTGTGAACTCGAATTCGCGCCAGCCAACATTTGCAGTGTCCAGAATGCTGCCCTTGCGGGAAACATTCAGCACATCCACCGCCTCGCCATTGACCCGGACAACCCAGTCAGTGGCCTGGTCGACAGCAGCGCCGCGGCTGCCCTCCGATCCGCTTTCGCGGAACAATCCGTCAATGGACGACTCTAGGTACTTGTCTTCGGGCATGAACACCTGATCGCCGTTGGGTGCAGTGGACACCCGGCCGATCCAGTCATCACCCACCTTGACCCAACCTTTTGAGTTCGGCGCCTTGTCCGGAAGAATCGAGGTTGGGGTGGCATCGCGCACCTTGCCCAGTTCAAAGCGCAATTGCACCGTGTTGGCGTCCGTGAACGATACATCCACTTTGGTCCGTTTCATGGCGTGGGTCCCGTAATTCAGTTCGATTTCGCCCTAGGTTAAGGGCTAACCCCGCCCGCGCCGCAAGCGCAAAGCCGGGGCCGCAGCTGCGCCCGCGGGTTCCCGCCAATCGCAAGGCCTCAGGTTGGGGGTGGTATATTAATACTACGGGGATACGGTCGGCCAGCGATACACATCTGCCCTGGCACGTCCCAAAAAATGGGCAGATCGCCCACCACAGCCGGCCTACGCCGCGCGAATCGTCCGCTGTTCGATTCGCTTTTCGTGCTCGCCCTGGATGATGCGATCCACAAAAATGCCCGGGGTATGGATCATATCCGGATCAAGGCTGCCAACCGGCACGATCTCTTCAACCTCGGCAACACAGGTTTTGCCGCAGGTGGCGGCATTGGGGTTAAAGTTGCGCGCGGTTTTGCGATAGATCAGGTTGCCCTGGGCATCGCCTTTCCAGGCTTTGACGATGGACAGCTGTGCAAATATTCCCCGTTCAAGGATATAGGTCTCTCCGTCAAAGTCCTTGTGCTCTTTGCCCTCGGCAATGACCGTTCCCACGCCCGTGCGCGTGTAAAAGCCGGGGATGCCCGCGCCGCCCGCGCGCATTCGCTCGGCTAACGTGCCCTGCGGATTAAACTCCAGCTCAAGCTCTCCGCTCAGATATTGCCGCATGAATTCGGCATTCTCGCCGACATAGGAACTGATCATCTTCTTAACTTGCTGGGATTGCAGAAGAACGCCCAGCCCGAAGTCGTCCACACCGGCGTTGTTCGAGGCAACCGTCAGGTTTTGAACGCCGCTTTCCCGGATTGCGTCGATCAGCAGTTCGGGTATCCCGCACAGCCCAAAGCCGCCTGCGGCGATAAGCATGCCGTCTTCAAGAACGCCGTCCAGAGCCTCGGCCGCCGAA